>CAZYSJ010000017.1:0-46895 GCA_964649875.1 uncultured Caldilineaceae bacterium | reverse complement strand
GTTCCTGGGCGCGCGGATCCCCGGCTTCGCCCGGGAATCGCCGCGCCTGCCCCCTGCCAATTGAAACGCGCCTCACAGCAACATCCGCACGCGGCGCATAGACTTCGGGCGCGCCGGCCAAGACGCCCATTGCCCCCTGCCCCGCTGACAGTCGCCGGCGTTCACGACGGGCCATGCCCACCGGAGACACACAGAACAGGAGGAACCAGATGGACCGAGTCTATGTCATGCAGCTTGTTCGTTCATTTCAGGTCGGCGAACTCAGCCGGCGCACCTTCCTCAAGCGGGCGACCGCAGCGATGGGCAGCGCCGTTGCCGCCAACATGCTGCTCGCCGCCTGCCAGCCCGTTCGCCCCGAGACGCCGCCGCCCGTAGTCGAGGAAGCCGCAGCCGATGCCGGCGCCGCGCTTCCCTCAGCCGAAGGCATCATTGCAGGCACGGTCGAATACCCGGATGCCGACGGCGAGACCCTCACCGGCCATCTCGCTCAGCCCGAAGGCGACGGCCCCTTCCCCGCCGTCCTCGTCATTCAGGAATGGTGGGGCCTAGACAACCACATCCGCGACGTTACCAACCGCTTCGCCCAAGAAGGGTTCGTCGCCCTAGC
The DNA here is from genome assembly GCA_964649875.1 of uncultured Caldilineaceae bacterium. Taxonomy (GTDB): domain Bacteria; phylum Chloroflexota; class Anaerolineae; order Caldilineales; family Caldilineaceae; genus JASGTU01. Next base: position 46,288 of record CAZYSJ010000017.1, on the reverse strand, counting down.
CCCGGACCTCTACCACGGCGTCTCCACCACCGAGCCGGATGAGGCGCGCAAGCTCGTCATGGAGTTGGATATGGAAGAGGCCGTGCGCGAGATTCAGAGCGGCCTCGACTACGTGCTCGCCCAGGACTTCGTCGCCGGCGACGCCGCCGGCATCGTCGGCTTCTGCATGGGCGGGCGTCTCGTTTTAGCGACCAGCCTCGCCGATGACCGCCTTGGCGCAGCCGTCGCCTTCTACGGTACGCCCCTCGCCCCGGAAGAGGCCCCCGGCGTACAGGCGCCCATACTCGGCCTCTACGGCGAGAACGACGGCGGCATCCCCGTGGACTCCGTGCTGGCTATGGGCGATGCGCTCACCGCCGCTGACATCGAAAACGAAATCCACGTCTACGAAGGGGCGGAGCACGCCTTCTTCAACGACACGCGGCCAAGCTACCATGCCGAAGCCTCGGCGGACGCATGGGAAAAGACGCTGGCCTGGTTCCGTGAACGCCTTCCCGCCGCCTAATTGACGACACGCGACGCCGGCATGGGCGCGGGCTACGCCGCCCATGCCGGCCGTCCCCCGCTCGACCGCCGCATAGCGCAGATCGCCGCTCTGGTTTGACGCTCCTACCTGACGAATGCTATACTCCCAACCACCTACTGATCGTCAACCCACTCCGCCCACATCGTTATCCAACCACGATCGTCGTTAACGGAGCCGTCCGTGCCAAACCCAAAACCGGGGATCGCGACCATCTGTCTCATCGCGTGCCTGTTGCTCTTGGCCTGTACTGCTACGGTGCAGGAGCCGACGGCAGCGCCCACGCCCGCGCCCGTCACTGTGCCGGTCACCGTCGAGGTGACGCGCATCGTACCGCAGCAAGTGATCGTCGAGACGACGCCCGCGCCGCCACAAGCTTGCGCACCCGCAACCTTCGAGGATGCCCAAGAGATCAATATCGGGGCAATCCTCCCGCTCTCATCGCCGGGCTCTCTTCTGAACGGCTTCGCCATGCAAACCGCGCTCAACATAGCCGTCACCGAACTCAATGAGGCCGGCGGCATCCGCGGCTTGCCGGTGCGCCTGATTACCTACGACTCGGCCGGCCAGCCCGGCCAGGCCGCCGCTTACGCGCGCAGGCTCATCATGGAGGACTGCGTAGCGGCTATCACCGGTCTATACCACAACCGAACGGCGCTTGCCGCCGCCGAAAAAGCAGCCGAGCTAGACACGCCCCTAATCGTCGCCGGCGCCTCGATAGACAGCGTGACCGCAGCCCGGCATCCTCAAGTGTTCCGTATCGCCCCAACCGATACAATGCTGGCGGACATGCCGGCCAAATGGCTGGCAGAAGTGGGCGACTACAACCAGGACGGCATGCTTTTCGTCGTCCCCATCATCGACAGCCGCACCGCAGACGCCGACTACTGGCAGCGTCTGCAGGCCGCCTTCGACGAATTCGCCATCCGCCATGAAATCCTGCCGGTTGATCTGCCGTCCAGCGATTTCTCATCGCTGATTGCGCGCATTGTCTCCCTGGAGCATCTGCCCGATGCGATCTTCATCTTCACGGGCGGTGAAGACGCGCTGGCGATGCACGCGCAGATCCTCGCCTCCGGCATCGGCCCGCAAAAAAACACGCTCATCATCAACCACGAGCCGGCCCTCGACAGCGACCTCTTTTGGCGTAGGGTCCCCGACGGCGCAGGCACGGTTGTCGGGCGCATAGGCCCTTGGGCAAAAACAGTCAGCCCGCAAGGGCAAACTTTCGCCCTTAAATACGCGCAATACATGGCGCGCTGGCCCGAAGCCCATGCCTTCGCCGCCTATGACTCGGTCTACCTGATCGCCGACGCGCTGGAGCGCAGCCAGACCCCAACCGGGCCCGACGTCGCCGCTGCGCTGCGTCTCGCCAACGTGACGCTGGCCTCCGGCCGCTATTACTTCCCCTACACGGCAGACAATTCACCCAATGGATTGACCGCGGCGGATTCGATGTGGCAGCAGTGGCCCGACGTACACACGCTCTATCTCCAGTATGTCGAGCCGGGCCAGCCCGCCAACGAGATGCCGGTGATCTGGCCGCAGACCTATCGCACTGTTGACGCGCCCGTGATCCGTTGACGCTTGCTTGCCGTCTGCCGCGGCCTGAACGAGGCAGCCCTAAACCGCACCGCAACATCTGCGGGCTGAAGGCGCGCCGGCGTGATGTTGTCAACACGGATGTCTTCGTTTTGAGAAAGTGAACTCGCCTTGGCTTCATTCATCGCGCTGGCGCTGAGTACGCTCGCGGCAATCGTGCCGACTTTAGTCTATACGCTGACGTTCTACTGGGCGGACCGCTATGAGCGCGAGCCGCGATCCCTGTTGCTCGCCGCCTTCATCTGGGGCGCCATACCAGCCGTCATTGCCAGCCTGATCGGCGAAGTCGCGCTCGGCGCCCCCCTCGTTAGCGACCCCCTCTCGCTAGAGGCCGCCCTCGTCGAAGGCGCGATCATCGCGCCCATCGTCGAAGAGGTCATTAAGGCCCTCGCCCTCTGGTGGCTCTTCACTTGGATGCGCCACGAGTTCGACGGCGTGCTCGACGGCCTCGTCTATGGCGCGCTGATCGGCTTCGGTTTCGCCATGACCGAGAATTTCTTCTATTTCATCGGGGCCTTCGACGAAGGCGGCTTTGTCAACCTGACCGCGGTCATCATCCTTCGTTCCGTCGTCTTTGGGCTCAACCACGCCTTCTACACCAGCCTCACAGGCATCGGCTTCGGCCTAGCGCGCGGCGCCCGCAGCCGGGCGACCCGCCTCGTGTGGATCGTCGCCGGCCTATCCGCCGCCATCCTCGTCCACAGCCTGCACAATCTCGGGTCAACGCTTGCCAGCATTACCCTCGCCGGTTTCGCCCTCAGCTTGGCTATTGCCGCCGGCGGACTCTGCCTGCTCGCCATCGCCGTACTCCTTTCCTGGAGCCACGAACGCGCCGTCATCCGCAGCGAGTTAAAGGATGAAGTCGGCTACACGCTCTCTGCTCAGGAGTTGGCGTTGCTTACCGGCCATTGGCGGCAGCCTCTGCGCCGGGGAACAGGCCGGCAGGCCGGGCGCATGGCCCTCTACGTCGAGCTAGCCATACGCAAACGCGCATTGCGGCACGCAGGCGAAAAGCGCGCGGCAGAGCTACACAAAGAGATCGCGCAAATTCGCAAGCAGATCACGCCGGCCTAAGCTCAGGGCGGCCGGCAAAGGGCGGAGACGCCTGCCTAATTACTGAGCTGCGTTGCCCGATGCACAGGCAGAATAGACGAGGAGAATAAGTGAAAGACACGACTGCCGCATATCAGCGGTTGCAAGCGTTGATCCTCGAAGAGGGATGTCCTATCTGCCGCCTAAGCCAGGAGGCTGCGACAACCTATCTGGACACCATTTTGTGGGAATCCTCAACCGACCTCAACGTGCATGAATTATTGACGGCGTCGCTTGGTTTCTGTAGTCGCCATAGCCGGGAGTTGCTGGCCTTTGGCGGCCAGAGGCCGGCCGCCGCCGTCGTCGAGCGCTCGTCCTTGCTGGCGGCTATCCGCCGCTTGCCCGAGCTAGTCGCAGAAATCGACTCGCCTTCATCCTCTCGATTCGGGTTATGGCGAGCTCGTCCGCAGCCCCAAGTCCGAGAAGGCGAGCGACCGCATCTGCCCGACAGCATCAAGCCCTGCCCGGCGTGTGTACGCCAGGTCGACGAAGAAGCGCGCGGCATCAAGATACTGCTGGCGCATTTGGAGGAGTTCACTTCGCCGCTGCTGGCAGCCGGCGGGCTTTGCCTCCCCCACTTTCTTCAGGCAGTGCGCATCGCCAACCACAGTGAGCGCGAGGTCTTGCTCAATATCCAGCAGAACGTCTGGGCAGAACTCGCCGGCAGCCTGGACGAGTTCCTGCGCAAGCAGATGCACCACCATCATGGCGAACCGATCAGCGACGAAGCGCGCCGGGCCGTCGAGCGCACCATCGACGGCCTGACCGGTCTATTTCCTGTTCGATAAGACGGAAAACTGTGAGGCGACATACTGCGGCGTGATAGCTAATCCTGCGGGGTTGGCTCATGCGGGATAGGCGGCTGCGGCAGCCTCGCTCCGTTTCGGCGCAGCAGAGGCAGCAGCACCGCCCCCGTCCCCACCGAAGATACGATGAACCACGTCGCCATCCCCATGAAACGGAAGCATCCGCCCATCGCCCAAAGCAAGCCTAGCGCCCCTGTGAGAATCACCGCGGCAACGCCAATGGCAATCTCTGGCCGGACCGGTGACTTGAGGTGGGCGCTGCCGCGTCTCGCCGCCGCCGCAGCGATAGCCGTCCATCCGACCAAATTAAATCCGGCAGCAATCAGCAACAATACGAACGAGACAGGCGCAAGGCAAATCGTAATCGCCAAAAAGACGGCCACAAACACCGCCATCAGATTGGCGACGATACCGGCCACAAAGCTCAGCGCCGGCTCCGCCACGATGGTCTGGCGGCTCTTTTCGACCGCTTCAGGCTTGATCATAACGATGATGCCGACGATCAGCCCGATCAACAGCGCAAACATCCCGGCGCCGATCACGCGCGCGGCGAAGGCCCCGATCGACTGCAATAAGGAACGTTGCGGAACCGAGATGGCGTCTTGCGCCATGTCAGGCATGCTCTGAAAGGGCAGCGGGACAGCCGGAATGCCGGGCAGTTCCAGTCGCGGCCCTTTCACCACGTTGCCGCCCACAAAGGCGCCTTCACTCCGCTCCAAATCGCCGTTGAGGATGCTGACATTGCCGTTGACGCGCGCACTGTCCTCCAACGCCACGTCGCCGTTCATCGCAGCCAGATTGCCGTTCACCTCTCCGGCCATTTCTACATCGCCGCTGAACGCCGTGACGTTCCCGCCCACGCCGCCGCCGGCGCGAATCCTCACGTCGCCGCTGTAGACAACCAGGTCGCCATTGATGCGCCCGTCCCGCTCAATTGTCACGTCGCCGTCGTAGACGATCACATTGCCGGCCAAAACTTGGCCTCGCTCAACCGTTAAATCGCCGAAATACGACTGCTGGCCGTCCGCCGTGATCGTTTGATTAGCGACATACACAGGCAGCCGGTTCTCAAACTGAGCAGCGCGCTGCAGCGGCGCAGCCTCCATCGGCAACATCGCCCTTAGCGACGGCTCGAACTCAGCCGCAGGTTCGACGGGCCACTTCACAAACAGCAACCCTGCCGGCAAAAGCGCCGCCATAGCGAGCAACGTCACCGCCAAGATTCCGACTTTCCTTGCGCTCACCATTCACCTCGCAGGTATTTTTTACCCAGAAATAATCGAGAACAGATGACAATCGGACGCTTAAGCCCTCGCCCTATACGCACCTCTCCTACGCGAAAATGCTGCCGATCCGGGCGTCTTCCTCGCAACCTAGACCGAACGAACATAGGCCGGCCCGTCCGATTCCATCTGTACGCTGCGGCGAAGGAAACGCACCCAGCAGGCCAATGTCAGCGCAGCAGCAGCCACGTATACAAGCAGCGCGCCCCGCACCTGCGTCGTGCCCAACAGCGTCGAAGCCGCCGAGACACAAATATCTAGTTGGCTTTGCAACGCCGAATACCAGTAGGCGATGCTATGCACCAGCGTCACAAGGGCTTCCGCCTGCCGAAACATAACGTAGGCGCTTGCGCCTGCCAGACCAGCCAACAGGCCGAGCCAGAGTGTAGCGACCATCACGCCAACGGTAAGCCCGAACCACAAGCGCCGCCGCCGCTCGCGCTGCTCCTGCCGGCGCTCAAACTCTGCCACAAACCCTTGCGACGGGGCGGGACGCGGCGCGCTCAACAGTTTCGCGTCTACCGCCCGCCACAGCGCCCATTCCTCGTCCAATTTGGAGTCTTGCGCCAGCAGCTTGTCGAACAACTCGGCCTCAGACGGTTCCAACATCTCGTCCAGCGCCAACGACATCAGCCATGCGCCGCGTTCCGGTTCTTGATTCATCCCGTCCATCGTCATCCCCCGTCCTCCTAGGCCGACGCCAACGGCGCAGCAAACTGCACGAGGCGCGTGGCTCGCTCTCCCGTCCGCCCCCGCTTCCCATCGCCGGAGTGCGGCGGGATCGTCGCCGGTTGGCTGTCGCGGTACAGCTTGGCAACCTGCTGCCTGGCTCGAAACAGCCGGCTCTTTACAGCCGGAATGCTCAGTTCCATGATCTGAGCGATCTCCTCATAACTGCACCCCTCCCAATAGCGCAGAATCAGCGGCGTCCGGTATTCCGGCTCTAGCCCCTCCAACAGCCGCTGCACCTCATCGCGCTGCTCTCGTCTGAGCGCGCTTCCCTCCGGCTGCGGCGAATCGCCCGCCAAATTCTGCAATACGGGGTTATCCTCGATGGATAGCCATGTCACCCGCCGCTTGCGCAAACGGTCAATGCAATGGTGGTTGGCAATCGAGAAAAGCCACGTGCTGAACTTGTGCGACGGGTCGTATTGCCGCAAGTTAGAATAGGCGCGCAGAAATGCTTCTTGCGCCGCGTCTTCGGCTTCCTGCGCATTGCCCAACATCCGGTATGTTAGGCTAAACACCGGCCCTTGATACGCCTCGACCAGCCGGCTGAACGCGCGCTTATCGCCGTTGCGGGCCTGCTGGATCCAAATTTCTTCCTGGTCATTCATCGTCACGCGGACCTGCGCTGTTTAGGTTCTTGACCGTCTTCCACACAAGGCGGTCGTCGCTTAGCACCGCAACCTGCTCGGCCGGCAACTCGCGCTGTCCCCCTCAACCGTCCACGTCTCGCGCAGAGGCAGCCGCCCGTCATGCAACAGTACGCATACCGTTTCCAAAAGTTTCGGCGTTGTCGATTTCCATGCATATTCTCTATATTCTACCCGCAACACCGTTTCTACAATTTCAACCCCATACAATTCTGCCGCGCACCGGCGGGCCTGCGGCAGCCGTTTACAGGCCAACGCCTGTCTCTTCCTAACCTATCTTGCAGCACGCAGCGCTCCGGTTTTTCGCAAAGTTATCCCTCAGGTATAATGGAGCGCGGGAGCAGCGAGGGCGAAGCCGTGCTTCGCCCTTATGCGTTGTGTAGAACCCTAGAATCGAAGGACAATCCTATGCGATCCACCTACCCTTTTTCCGCCATCGTCGGCCAAGAACGGATGAAACGCGCCCTCATTCTGAATGCGATCAACCCCCAGATCGGCGGCGTACTCATCCGCGGCGAACGCGGCACCGCCAAGTCCACCGCCGCACGCGCGCTGGCTGCACTGCTCCCGAATATCGAAGTCGTGCAGGGCTGTCGCTTCGGCTGCGACCCCAATCGCCCCGACCTTTTCTGCGATGAGTGCCGCGAGAGACTGGCCCAGACCGGCCAGCTCCCTGCCGAATACCGCACCACGCCCTTCGTCGACCTGCCCGTCAGCGCCACCGAAGATCGCGTCGTTGGCACGCTGGACATCGAAAAGGCCATCCAGCGCGGCGAACGTCATTTCGAGCCGGGCATCCTCGCCGCCGCCAACCGCGGCGTCCTCTACGTCGACGAAGTCAACCTGCTCGACGACCATGTCGTCGACCTGCTGCTCGACAGCGCGGCCATGGGCATCAACGTCGTCGAACGCGAAGGCATCAGCTTCCAGCACCCGGCCCGCTTCGTCCTCGTCGGCTCCATGAACCCGGAAGAAGGCGACCTGCGTCCGCAGTTGCTCGACCGCTTCGCCCATGCCGTAGACGTCGTCGGCCTCACCGAGGCGCCGGACCGCGTGGAGATTCTGCGCCGTCGCATCTTCTACGAACAGAACCCCGACGACTTCATCGCCGCCTATGAGGCGGATGAAGCCGAGCAGTGCGAACGGATCACCGCGGCCCGCGCCCGCTATGACCTCGTTAAGTACACCGAGCGCGACATGTACACTATTGCCGCCCTCACCGCCAGCTTCAAGGTCGACGGCCATCGCGCCGACATTGTCATCCTGCGCACAGCGCGCGCCCATGCCGCCTACGAAGGGCGGTTGCACATCACCGACCGCGACATTCTGCTCGCCGCCGAGTTGGCCCTGCCGCACCGCATGAAGAAGCAGCCGTTCCAGGACTCGGCCCTTAACGCCGATCAGCTTCAGTCCAACATGCGCCAGGCGCGCGCCGAGGCGGAACAGGCCGCAGCCGACGAAAACGAGGCGGCGGAAGCTCAGGGCAGCGCCGCGGCCGATGAAAAAAAAGCATAGAGGGCGATGAGTCCGACCTGAGCGACTCCGCAGATGCAGGCGAAGGGGGCATGGTCCAACCCGACGCCTCGCCCCAGAGCAGCTCATCGCCCGGCGATCAAAAAGGCGCACGCAAGCCAGTCGAAATCGGCGACACTTTCGAGGCAAAGCGCTTCGACACGCCCCTCGACAAAATGACGCGCGAACGCGCCGGCCGTCGCTCCTACACGCGCACCGAGCGCAAACGCGGCCGCTACATCAAGGCGCAACCCGCCAAAGACCGGCTGGACGACATCGCCTTCGACGCCACCCTGCGCGCCGCGTCTCCCTATCAGAAACGCCGACGCGAGGAGCGCACCAACGATCTTGCCCTGCAACTGCGGCGCAGCGACCTGCAGCGCAAGGTGCGCGTACGCCGCACCGGCAACCTGATCCTGTTCGTCGTCGACGCCAGTTGGTCAATGGCCGCCAGCGAACGCATGGAAGCCACCAAAGGCGCCATCTTCAGCCTGCTCGTCGACGCCTACCAGCGCCGCGATCAGGTCGGCCTGGTCGTCTTCCAGCGCGACAGGGCGCGACTCGTGCTGCCCCCTACCAACAGCGTCGACCTGGCTCAGCGCGCCTTGCAAGACTTGCCTGTCGGCGGCAAGACGCCGCTCAGCAACGGCCTCTACCTTGCCTGGCAGGTCATCGAAAACGCCCGCCGCCGCGATTCCGAGCTGCGCCCGCTGATGATCCTGCTCACCGACGGCGCCGGCAACGTCAGCATGACCGGCATGCCCGCCCAAGAAGAGGCCATGCGCATTGCCGGCCTGTTCGACCAAGCCGCCTTTCGCAGCATCGTCGTCAACATGGAGCATGCAGCCTTTGACCGCGGCCTGGCCCAAAAGCTGGCCGTCGCCCTGGGCGGCGTCTGCTATAATCTGCCCGAGTTGCGCGCCGACACGCTGCTGTCCACCGTCAAACGAGAAATCGACGCCTAACCATATTCAACGCCAGGAATCGCTATGAACGCCAAACAACCTGCCCCTGCGCCGCAGCCGCTCCGCGGCAGTTGGGAAGACTTGTTCGCCCAAGGCCAACAAAAAGCCGCCAACTTCAACGACGAGGCCATTCCCCTGCTGCGCAAGGTCTTCGACGGACTCCGCCGCATCCCCGAAAGCAAGCGTAAAAGCGGAGACGGACGCCTGCAGAACCTGCTCATCCGCAGCGCTCTCGCCTTGCACGGCTACCTCAATCTGCGCGACCGCTATGACGAATCGCTCGAAGTGCTCGCCCAGGCGCAAGACAGCGTAGCCCCCGACGACCGCGACGAATGGGAGACGCAGATCGCCGACGTCCTCCTCCAAGCCGGACGCACAGATGAGGGCATCGCCCGCCTCTACGCGCTGGCGCAACGGCCCGATTCCGAGATCGGCGACTGGGGGCGGCTTGTCATGGCGCTGGTGCGCGCCGGTCAGCCGCAGGCGGCCCTGCCCTATCTCGACGAAGCCGAGGTCCGCCTCTCCGCCGCGCCTGCTCAATCGCCTACTCAATCGGACACGGGTGCAGAAGCCGCTGAAGACGATGCCGACTACGAAGGCGAGGCTGCCTACTTGCAAGGCCTGCGCGCCGTCGTCGCCATCGAGTCTCAGGATTGGGAAAAGGGCATCGCCGCCTTCAAAGAGGTCCTTGACGGCAAAGGCGCCTACGCCCAGCATCCGCACCTCGTCTACGGACGGCTGATCAACGCCGGACGGCACGAAGATGCGCAGCCATTCTTGAACCGCGACCAAGGACACCCGGTGCGCTCCGGCTTCTGGCGCGGGCTTTCGCTCTTCAAACAAGGGCAGATAGACGAAGCCAAGCGCACCTGGCGGCGCGTGACCGGCATCAAACCCGATCAAGGCGATCAAGGCAGCCTCGTCGAATACGCCCTTTCCCACTTCTACTTGGGAGACGAGGACGGATCCGCCCTGGGCGGCGTATTGGGCGTTATTCGCGAGCAACAGCAGCGCGTGCCCTGGTCGCTTTTCTTGCTGGCGGGCATCGGCTGGGCAGTCCGCCATGATCTGGACGCCGCGCGCAGCAACCTGCAGATCGCCGTGGCGCAACGCAAATCCGCCGCCGAAGGCCGGCAGTTGCCGCATCAATATTGGTTCATGGTGGAAGGCGCATTGGACGACGAAGCCAAAGCGGCGCTGCGCGAACACTTCGAAACTGAACCGAATTCGGCAGGCGGCGAAGCATGAAGGCCGTGTCCCAGACGCCGCCTATAACAAAGCCGAACGAAGCGAGCGCATTCTTCGACTTCGCGCGTTATCTTGCCGATCTCAGCGCACGCGCCATCAAACCCTACTACCGGACGAATGTCACGGTAGAGACCAAAGCCGACCAATCGCCCGTCACCATCGCCGACCGCGAAGCCGAACAGGTCATGCGCCAGGCGATTATGCAGGCTTACCCGGAACATGGCATCCTGGGCGAGGAGTTCGGCCATCACCAACCCGACGCCCCCTACCAATGGGTGTTGGACCCCATCGACGGAACCAAAAGCTTCGTCAGCGGCAGCTATCTGTTCGGCACGCTGATCGCCCTCGTCAAGGATGGCCGCCCCATCCTCGGCGTCATCAACCACCCCATCTTCGACGACTTCCTGCTCGGCGACGGACGCCGCGCCTGGCTCAACGGCGAACCCGTCCGCGTCCGCCCCTGCACGGACCTCGCCGACGCCGTGATGCTCAACACGGAACACTGGAACGTGGGCAACTACCACAACGCCGCCGCCTTCGAGGCCCTATCCAAGCGTGTCAAACGCTACAACAACTGGGGCGACTGCCACGGCTATTACTTGCTCGCCACCGGCGGCGCCGACATCATGACCGACCCGGTGCTTAACCCCTGGGACCTGATGGCGCTCATTCCCATCGTCGAAGGAGCGGGCGGGCGCATCACCGACTGGCACGGCCGCGATCCCATCAGCGGCAGCGGGGCTATCGCCACCGCGGGCCCCATCCACGACCAAGTCGTCGCCGCCCTCAACCCCGCCTAGACTCGTCCTTCCAGGAGGCTGCCGGCTTCCTGGAAGGCATTGCGGGATATCTCTTACGGGCGTTGGTACAGATACCAGTACCGGTCCGACGGATAGACCTTCTCCAGCCGCCGATCCCACACGAAGCCGGGCGACTGCCCCAACTGCCGTAGTCGCCGGTCCACCTGATTCAACACGCTCATCAGGTCTGGTGGCGTCAGTTGGCCGAACTGCTTAAGAATCTCCTCGATGCGCTGCCGGTTGCGAATCTCAAATGGGTATTCCGTCCGGCACTTGGCGCGATCCTCGTGGCATTCATCCAGATACCAGCGCAGGCTGTCGAGCCGGGCCTTCATCTCTCGCCCCAGCCGCTCATGAAAGCGCGTGCGCAAGCTGTAGATCGCGCTGTCGGCGGCCTTCTGCACCGCGTCCAGTCGCGCCTGCTCGGCAGAGCTTAACGCATCCCGCTCGCCTTGCAGCCGGTGCAGCCGGGCCAGCAGATCGCCGCCGCTCATCTGCAACTTCTGATCGCCGCGATCCGTCCGTACGATCACCGTACGATACAGGTCATTGCCGACGATATACGCCTCCAGTTCGGCAACCATTGCTTCAGCGATCGCCAAGTCAACGGTCGGCTCCTCTGCCAACAAATAACTGTTCTTTTCGCTCATCGTTTCTCCCTGCCCAACCAATGTCAGGCATCCGTCATCAGATCGTCCGTGTCCAGCCACAACGTTACCGGGCCGTCGTTGATCAACTCGATCTCCATGTGCGCCTGAAAAACGCCCTTCTCCACGCGCAGCCCCTGCCCGGCTAAGGCGGTACAAAAGCGTTCATAGAGCGGCAGGGCCTCCTCCGGGCGCGCCGCCGCCGTGAAACTGGGCCGGCGCCCCTTGCGCACATCACCGTAGAGCGTGAATTGGCTGACGGCCAATACCGCGCCGCCGGCCTCTTCCAGCCCCACGTTCAACTTGCCGGCATCATCCTCGAAGACGCGCAGCCCCGCGATCTTGCGGGCAAGATAATCCGCTTCCGCCGCGCTGTCGTCATGGGTTACCCCCAACAGAACGACAAACCCTTTGCCGATAGCGCCGGCGATCTCGCCGTCCACGCGCACACTGGCCCTGCTCACCCGCTGCACAACAGCCCGCATCACACTGCCCCTTCGTGGTTGCCCCAATTTCTCCGGCCTAGGTGCATTTCATCTTGGGAACGAGCAAACTGTCACCCTGAGCCGTGCAACGGCGAAGTATCCCGAAGCATCTTCTCGTCGGGATACTTCGCCGGCGCCCCGCATGACTACTCACTCCCAATTTGAGACGAACCCCTTTTTGATTTTTTCGCGCTTGACGCCAAGAACATTTGTTCGTATACTGTATCCATGAAATTCAGAACCGCGCCCGACGCCTATCAAAAACTGTCGCTGCTCGGCGACGCAACCCGCTTTGAACCTGCCGGCGGCGATCCCGTCGCCGAAGCCGCCGAGACCGCCCCGCGCAAAGGCAAACCGCTGCCCTGCATCAGCGACGTTTCTACGCCGAAAGGCAAAAAGCCGATCCTCAAAGCCATGATGACGACGGCCTGCGAGCGCAACTGCAACTACTGCCCGTTTCGCGCCGGCCGCAACCAAATGCGCCGCATCACCTTTCAGCCGGACGAAATGGCCGGCGTCTTCAACAAAATGCAGCAGGCCGGCCTAGTCGACGGCCTATTCCTGTCTTCCGGCATCATCAAAGGCGGCGTCAGCACACAAGACCGTCTCATCGACGCGGCCGAGATTCTGCGTAAGAAATTCCTCTACCGCGGCTACATCCACCTCAAGATAATGCCCGGCGCCGAATACGACCAAATCCATCGCGCCATGCAGCTTGCCGACCGCGTCTCCATCAACCTGGAAGGCGCCACCCCCAAGCGGCTGGAAGCCCTGGCCCCGGCCAAAGACTACTGGCAGGAGCTCATCACGCGCATGCGCTGGATCGAAGACATCCGTCGCAAGCATCGCCTCTCCGTCAGTTCGACCACCCAGTTCGTCGTCGGCGCCGTGGGCGACACCGACCTGGAGCTTCTCCAAGTCAGCGAAACGCTCTACGCGCAGATGGGCCTGCGCCGCGCCTACTACTCAGCCTTCAGCCCCGTCTCCGGCACGCCGTTCGAGGAGCGCGCCGCCGTCGCACCCATGCGCCAATTCCGCCTCTACCAAGCCAGTTTCCTGCTGCGCGATTATGGCTGGTCCGTCGAAGATCTGCCGTTCGGCCCCGACGCCAACCTGCCGCTCAACATTGACCCCAAACTGGCGTGGGCGCAGGAACACCTGCTCGACGCGCCGCTGGAAGTGAACTGCGCCTCGCGGCGCGAATTGCTGCAAGTGCCCGGCATCGGGCCGGTCACGGCGGACGCCATCGTCAAAGAGCGCAAGCGCGGCCGCCTCTCCGATATCACACACCTGCGCGCTATCGGCGTGCGCAGCGCCGACCGCATTGCGCCGTTCGTCCTGCTCGACGGACATCGCCCGCCGGTGCAGATGCGTCTTCTCAAGTAGTCGCGCGCGACAGCCCGGACTCCTCTTCCGCCGCCCACGCCGCCGCGAGCTGCTCCGGCAATCCAGGCTCGATCCACGCTGCACTGTCCACCTGCACCGCAGACGCGCCCGCGCTCAATGCCTGCTTCGCCTGCTCCCAACCGTGAATCCCCCCGCACGCGATCAGTACGACGGGCAGTTGTTGCGCGGCGACGTCCAGAAGCGTGTGGAGCATCAACGGAAAGGTCAGCGGCCCGAACACATCGCCGCGCACCGTTCGCGCCGCCGATGACGCGTCCGCTGGTGTTTGCCTCGCCGCGCGCAACAACGCCCCGCGCGGCGGCTGTGCAATCACCAACGCATCCGCCCCTGCCTCCACAGCCGGCCCTGCCAACGCCGCCGCATGCGCCAACGGCAGCTTCACCCACACAGGCAGTTCACACTCCAGCGCCAGCCGCGCCGTCAGCGCCGAGACCTCGCCGGCCTGCGCGTCCGGGTGAATCAACAGTTCAACGCCCGCCGCATGGTGCGCTTGGTCCAGCCCCCGCGCCACCGCGCGCAGATCGTCGATCTCCCGGTCCGCCACCTGTACGACCGCTGGACAGCCGAGCCGAGCCCAACCCGGCGCGCAGCGCCGCAGCACGGTCCGCAATCCCCGATTCTGCAACCCTGCGTCCAGGACCATCCCGCCGCTCATCTCCGCCACGCGCGGCGGAACCGGCCCCCCGCGCGGACGGCGCAACACCGGGCCGACAACCGCTGCGCCCAGCGTCTGCGTACGCAGCCCCGGCGAAATCGCGTCGCCGCAGCCGATGACCCCGCCTGCCAGCAGGATCGGATTGGCGACGGGCAGCCCGATTTTATGATTCGGCGCCAGTTCAATCACGCCATCCCCCCAAATATACAGGCGAAAAGATACAGGCGAGGCCGTGCATCATATCTTGCTGCACGGCCTCGCCTGTGTACATTTCTTATCCGGCCCGCTCGACGGTTATCCGGCAAACAGACCGGCTCACTATGCGCTAGTTAGGGCGCGCTAGTTAGGGCCGAAGCTGCCGATAATTTGGTCGAACACCGGCTCCTTAGCCGCCCGGTTCGATTCCTGCGTCACCAGCGTCAGGACATAGATCTTGTCATTGGCAATCAGCCCCACCACCTTAGCAAACGCCTTGGCATTGATGCCCTGCGAGCTGAGGTCGGCAATAGCCGTGCCGCGCACGCCCGGCAGGTTGTTAATCGTCGCCGTGCTCATGTCCAGGATCTCGACATCGCCCAACATGGCCGCGTTCGCGTCGAGGTTAGCCTCGATCAACCCCAGCAGCCATTCAGGCGTAGCGCCCGGTGCATCGACCACAAACACATTCAGGCCCGTGGGCAGGCCGCCGAACATCACGCCCATCAGGTCGGTGATGTAGATGATGCCCAGACCCTCGCCCTCAGGGCTGTCGAGGAAGTCGTTCAGCGGTCCAAGCTGGGCGCCCATCCCAAAGGTGTTCGCCAGATTTTGGAACTGCGCGCCGCGCAAATCCAGCGCCGACCATCCGCCCGGAACGGCCAGAGAGTAACCGAGGTTATCATCCGTAATCACGGTGAAGCCCTGCGGCACGGTCACCTGCGGCGTGGGGATCGGGGTTGGGGTCGGCGGGATAGGCGTTTCACCCGGGCGCGGCGTCGGCGTCGGTTCAGGGGTCGGAGTCGGCGGAGGCACTGGCGTAGGCGTCGCCGTCGGCTGAGCGCCCAGCAGGAATGACAGGTCTACCGGCAGCGCCGACAGGTCAATCGGCAGCGCCGCACACCCTGATAGCGCCAGCATGGCAACCAGCATGATACCGGCCACGATAACTCTGCTTCTCCCAAAAGGTTTCTTCATTGCATCCTCCTTGGAGTGGTTGAAATGGAAAAACATTCCTCGGTGATTATTTGCATCGGGTAGGCGAAATTTACCTGCCCGACGTGCTTCTGCGTGGCGAACCACGCCCTGCCGCAAACCCGCATGCCTACAGACGCAATTTCGACCGCTCTAGCACATACACTGCGCCGCTGTCGCTGTTGCCCACAAGGATGCCGCCAAGAAAAGTCTGGACAATAGCCTGGAAGGAGATCGCTGTTGGCGCTGTTGCGTACCCCAATGCCGCACGTCGTTGGGGCGCCGCCCATACATCCGCATATACGCCGTTCGGAAGATACGCGCCCGGGGGAGGGGGCGCTGCCTCCGGCGGTGCGCCGGCGGCGTTCTCGCCGCGTACAACCGCCTGCTCCCATTCACCCGTGCGCTTGTAGTATACATAGATCACCGGGCTTTCGTCCAGATGCAACATCACTCCGCTTTCAAACGGCACAAACACACCCATAGTTGCCGTGGCGCGTGCAGTCGGACAGGCGAACTGGCGGCGCATCGCCTCGTCCATGCTTTCGACGGTCTGCACGAAAAACTCGTCGGCGACGGCGGTACAGGCCAGCACGGCGTCGTCTTCGCCTTGTGCGTCCACGGCGGCAGGCGTATCCGCCACAGCCGGAACAGGCTGCGCCGTCATAGTCGCCGTGGGGGGGGGAAGCGTCTCGGTTGCGGGCGGCTGCGTCACCGCCGAGGTCGCAATTGCCGGCGTCACCTGTGCCGCCGGCTGGGATGGCGTCGCCGTTCGATTCATAGCCGCGGCGGCGACCGGCGCTTCTTCAGACGCCCGTCCATTAGGCGTCCTCCCCGGCGGCTGTGACGCTTCGGGCACGCGCGACGTCTCAATCGTCGGGGCCGCCTGCGTCTGTCCGCCTAACGCAACAAGCGTTTCACCGGCCAAAGAAACGTCCGCCGGCAGATCTGCCGGGGCTGCGCCATCTTGTGCGCCGAATCTGCCGCTCGACAGCGCTGCGGCCAAGATGACGCCCGCCAGCAACACAGTCCCGGCCAAAATTCCCCAGCGTCGTGCGCCCGATTTCCGTGTTTTTGCCTTCTTCGCTGGGGCGACATTTATCGCCGGCGCATTCATTACCGGCGCAGACGGCGCCAGCACAGACGACGATCCGGCGTGAGCGCCGTCTATCCCTTCAGCGGCTACAGCATCCGCCAACGTCAGGGTAACCGTCGCGCCCTCTTCTCCAGCCCGTGCCAACTCCGCCGCCTCGCCGGCGCCCCGGCTCAAGGCCTCGGCCATCGCCTCGGCGTCAGCGTACCGGTCTTCCGGCTTTTTCGCCAGACTGCGCCGCAGCGCCTGCACGACTTCCGCCGGCAGGCCGTGGAGCACGCGATCCTCGATCAACACCGGGTCGTACACCTGGGCGTGCATAACCTGCGTCGCCGTGCCGGCAAACGGCACGCGGCCCGCTACGCAGCGATACAACACCGTCCCCAACGCATAAATGTCCGCGCGGCCGTCAATCGTGCGGCTGCCTGCGCACTGTTCCGGGGCCATAAACGCCGGGGTGCCAACCGTACGGCCGGCGCTGGTTAGCTCCGGCGCATCCAGATAACGCGCCACGCCGAAATCAGTCAGCACCGGAACGACCGGGTGATCGACGGACTGCAATTGTACGCTGTGCGGATCGCCGGACCGCGCCGGCTTGAGCAAGATATTGCTCGGCTTCACGTCGCGATGAACGACGCCTTGTCTGTGCGCGTGGGCGAGCGCCTGCGCAATCGGCGCCAGCAGATTGCAGCTCTCCTCGGCCTGAAGTATGTAACGTCTGGCCAGCAAGTCGGCCAGGCTCTCGCCCTCGACCAGTTCCATGGCGATATACGCCAGACCGCCGGCCGCGTTGGCGCTCACCTGGTAGATCTGCACGATGTGCTGATGGCGCAGCGCGCCCGCCATCAACGCTTCCCGGCGGAAGCGATCGCGCGCCGCCGGTTCCGCGCTGGGCGGCAGCACCTTCAGCGCCACGGTCCGCCCGGCTACCTGATCATACGCCTGATAGACGACCGCAGCCCCGCCGCTGCCCAACCGGCTCTGCACAAGAAAGCGGCCGATCTGCCTCCCTGTCAGGTTATCCCAGGCAAGGCCCTGTTCCGCGCCTGCATCCGGGTCGAGCTTCACTACCTCACCCACTGCACTGAATGCTCCAGCCACTTCGGCAGTTCGCCGGGTATCTCTGCCAAAGGCTGCGCTTCGCCGCCCTCGATTGGGACGAACCACAGACGCCAGTACCCGTCTCGGTCGGACATGAACGCCACATGCCGGCCGTCCGGGCTAATCGTTGGCAGCCCGTCCTGGGCAGTGTGCCAAGTCAGCCGCGTCACCGTCTTGCTGTCCAGGTCCAAACGATAGACCTCCCAGTTATCGTCGCGGCCATTGCTCATAAACACTACGCTGCGCCCGTCGGGCGTCCACGTCGGTCTCTGGTCGTTCCCGTTATCCGTGAGTTGCGTGCGGCCGCTTCCATCCGGGGAGATCAGCCACAAACCGGGCGCGCCCCCCGTCTCATCCGTACCGTTCATGACGATCAGGTCTTGCGTCGGATGCCACGCCGGATCCTTGCCCAAGCCCAGTTCCGTCGTGTTGCCGTTGCCGTCCGCCCAGACCAAATAGACCCGCGATCGCCCGTCGCCGAAACGCGTGCTGCCAAAGGCAAGCCGGTTGCCCATCGGGTTCCAACTGGGCGGACCGTCGCGCGAATCTTCAACGTAATCCGTGTAGCGAATGCTCCGCTCATTCGGGTCCGGCCCGGCGGTGAGATCGAAGCCGCCCAGTCCTTGCATGTCCTGACGCACGCTGTAAAACGCAACCATCCGGCCGCTCGGGTCTAGCGCCGGTTGAGACCCGTTGTCGATCAACAATTGGGCGCTAGGCTCCAGCCCAATCGACAAACGAAAGATGCGGTAGCGATTGTCCTCGAACGTCGAGACGAGCAAACTGCCCGTCATCGCGGCTATCGTCTCGCGCCGCTGCTCCTCGGCGCATGCCGCCGCGTACTGATTCTGCACCTCCAGCGCCTGACCGTCCGCCAGCAGTTCGTAGGCATAGCCGGCCTGCATCGCCGCCTCACACACGCGCCCGTCGTCGACCAACGCCCGCGCGTAGTCTAAATATGCATTCCTGAGCGCGCGTAGGGCCACGCGCTCCTCCTCCGGCTGGGCTTCGGCCAGATCGTCGACCGCATCGCGCAGCGTCGCCACAACCGCCAGATCGGGCAGCAGTTCCGTCGCCTTTTCCAGGTCGGCCTGCGCGTCGTCAAGCCGGCCGTCTTCGATGGCGATCGCCGCTTGCCCCATAAAAGCCTCGGCCAACATCGCGGAGACCGTCTCCTGCTCGAACTCCGGTTCGATGCGCTGCACAGCCACAAGCCATGTCACGGCCTCGTCCCAGTCCCGTTCGCCGAAGAAAGCCTGCGCAGTCTCCCAGGCATAGTCGAGCGACGCCTCAAGCGGCGGCGGCGCAGCCGCTTCGCTGGCGGGCGCGTCATCAGCATTGGCTGTCGGAGTCGCTATCGGACGCGATTCGGACGCAGGCTCACTCGCAGCCTCGGTCGCGGCCGGCGTCTCCGAAACCGCTGCCGCAGCCGATGTCGCCGTAACTGCAGCAACCGCTCCCTCCTCCCCTGCGTTGAAGATAGGCAACACGCCGGATAGCAGCGTAATCGCCAGCATAACTGTCAACGCCAACAGCGCCGCGCCGAGCAAGGCGATGCCCAGCCGAGCAGGCCGTTTGGCCTGCACAGCGCTTTCGGCGGCAGGCAGTGGTGCAGGCGTCGGTTCGCGGCGTCGAACCATAGGCCGCATCCCCTCCGCCGCCGGAATCGCCGGCAGCGAAACCGGGCGCGCCGGCACAAGAATTCGGGCCGACGTCGTGCGAATTCCGTCCGCCACAGGCAGCGAAGCCATCGTCAACGTCGCATCGCTCTCTTCCGCGGGCGTCTCCTCGGCCATGCGCGCCACCGCAGCCAGGTCCTCCGCCATTTCGCTCGCCGTCTGATAGCGGTCGGACGGCTCCTTCATCATCGAGCGGCGCAGCACATTTACCGCCGCTCCCGGCAATGACTCCAGCACATCGGTCGGGATCAGCAGAGGGTCGTAGACGTGGGCGTGCAGAATCTGCGTAGTGGAGCCCACGTAAGGCGTGCGCCCGACGAGACAGCGATAGAGCACAGCCCCTAGCGAATAAATGTCGGCGCGCCCGTCGATCTCCTCATCGCCGGCGCACTGCTCGGGCGACATAAACGCAGGCGTGCCGATGGTGCGCCCGGCGCTTGTCAACTCAGGCGCGTCCATGGCGCGTGCGATCCCAAAGTCCGACAAAAGCGGCACAACCGGCCCGTCGAGGACGCCTACGCTGACAGACTGCTGATGCTCGCCCGTCGGCTCCTGCAGCAAGATATTGCTCGGCTTCACATCGCGATGCACGATGCCGCGAACATGGGCATAATTCAACGCCCGTGCGATCGGTTCAAGCAGAGCGCAGGCGTCGCGCGGCGTCAGTCTTGCACGCTGCTCCAGCAGATCGGCCAGGCTTCGCCCCGTCACCAACTCCATGGCGATGTAGAACAGCCCGTTCTCCGAGACCTGTCCCACCTGAAAACCGCGCACGATATTGGGATGCTCAAGCGTCACAGCGGTGTTTGCTTCGCGCCGGAAACGCTCTCGCGTCGTCTCATCCGCCCCTGGGTTGAGAACCTTCAATGCCGCCTGCCGCCCCGACTGCTCATGGCGCGCCTGGTAGACGGTCGCCATGGCGCCGCCGCCCGCCTGCTTTCCTACAACATAGCCCCCAATCGTGCGGCCCGTCAGGTTGCCAGCAATGAAGACATCTTCAACGTCGCCTCCAACGTCGCCGGCGCTCGCTGCAGCGCTCGCAGGCGCGTCTTCAGGAGCCGCCTGCTCAAACCGATCTGCGTTTTGCTCGAACGCGCCTGACGCCGATTCGTCAGGTTGCTTTGCCTGGGACATAGTCGTAGACCAACCGCTCGCTAAGCCGGTGCGCAGCAGCATTACGCGACGAACGACTGTCCGCTTTGTTGCCGACTCGCACTCCTGTTATAGTATGGCCATGCGCTACGGCGCTCCGCACGCGGCGCATGGCGCGATCATTCTAGCATAGCGCAAGATCGACACCAAAGGGAGAAGCTGTGAGTCGCTTTGGAAGGCTGGTCTGTACGAGCGGGCCAAACGCCGGAACCGCCTACGAACTCGCACAGGACATCGTGCGAATCGGCCGGTCGGCCGATTCCGACATTGTGCTGGAGGATCAATTCGCCTCGCGCCACCATGCGGAGATTCGCCGCGTCGAGGGCGCCTACCAAGTCTGCGACCTCGACAGCAAGAACGGCGTCGCCGTCAACGGCGCCCGGCTTCCGTCGGGCGGTTCGGCCTGGCTCGACGACGGCGGCGAAGTGCGCTTCGCTTCCACCTCATTCCGCTTTCACGACCCGGCAGCCACCGTCACCGCCCCGTCTCTCGTCGCCGTGCGCGAACCGGCCCTGCGCGTCGACATCGCCACGCGCCAGGTCTATGTCGACGGCGCGCTCCTCGACCCGCCCCTCAGCGCCAAGCAGTTCGATCTGCTCTGGTTCCTTTACCAAAGCCGCGGGCGCGTCGTCAGTAAAGATGAGATCGCACAGGCCGTCTGGCCGGAAGCCGGCGGCGATGTCTACGATGCCAATATCGACCGCATGATCAGCCGCGTGCGCAGCCGCATCGAGCCGGAGAACAGCGAAGAACCGCGCTTCATCGTTACGGTGCGCGGCTACGGCTACCAAATGCTGCTCGAATAGCCCAACCCCCGCGCCGCCGTCACAGCAGCCGGTCAATAATCGCGCCTCCAGCCGTAATTCACCCTTTCCATCCGCTTCCCGTCCGCCCCGCCCGCCGCCATCCCGTAGGCCAATGGTCTGAAAGCGGTCTCGATTTCCTCAGGCAATTTTAAGAAAAGCTCTGTAGAATCGAGGGTGTGTCGCTGTACGCCATACATTCGGCACGCCATGCATTTGGAACAGAAAGGCAACACGGATGAGCTACGGTTCACACCTATCGACCCTATCGACACGCGCCGGCAGCGAACGCGCCCGCGGCGACGCATGGATGCCCGCCGGGCCCGCCGGAGCTTATGCAATGGACATGTCAGACGTCATTCGCGCCGCCCAACTCGGCGACGAATACGCCTTCGGGCACCTGGTGAGCTACTACCTCTCGGCCGCACAGCGCCTTGCCCAACATATTCTGTCCACCGAAGAAGCCGCCGCCGATGCAGTCCAAGAAGCGCTGATCAAGGTGCATCGCGCCCTGCCCCGGTTCGAGGACGGCAACTTTCGCTCGTGGCTGCTGCGCATCGTCACCAACACTTGCTACGATCACCTGCGCAGCCAGAAACGACGGCGTTCTCTCAGCCTCGACGAGCTAACCGACGCATCCGGGCCTGACCAGCCCTTCCTGGCCGCAGACGCACACCAAAACCCCGAGGCGGTCGTGACCCAGCGCGAGGATATGGAGTTTTTACTCCAGACCATCGACCAACTGCCGTCCTGGCATCGCAACGTAGTCCTGCTCGTCGATGTCCACGGTTACGACTACAGCGAAGCCGCCGACATCCTCGACCTGCCGCTTGGCACGGTCAAATCCCGCCTAAGCCGCGCCCGCTCCGCCCTGCGCGACCAGTTGGTGGATTCCGGCTTCGTTGCCGCGCCCGGCAAGCTACTGCAATGAATCTCGCGCTGATCCTTTAGACGCGCCGAATCCACGCCGACCGCCATACGCCGACCCTGTGGAATCCAAGCTTGCGATAAACCGCCCCGGCGGCGGGCGTATCCCAATATAGAAAGGGCTGAACGCCTTCGCTCAGCAATTCGGCGCACAGCGCGCTGCAAACCGCCTGGCTCAGCCCTCGGCCGCGCCAGGCAGGCAACGTATACACCCCGCCGATCATGGCCAGCCCGCTCGTCTCAGCATTGGTTAACGCCGCCGCACGCATCTCGCTGCCGGTGAGGGCCGCCCATACGCGCGTGTGGCGCAAGGGGCGCTCGACTGCGGCTCGCGTGCGCGTCATATGCTCGGCCTCGGCATACAGCGCCGCCAGCGCGTCGAGGTCCGCCAACGTCGCCCGCCGCACCTCGCAGTTCGACGGCGGGCGGGCGGGCCGAAAATCCTCCGCCCGCAGCGCCATCAGTTCCTCTTCCGTAACCTGTTCGACGGCATAACGACGAAGAAACGGCAGAAAGCTCGTCACGCCGCCCGGGTTATCTTGCAGTCGGGTTCCGGCCTGCGCATGTGCATCCATAACCGCTGCCAGCCCGCCCCAGTCCGCATCCGGCAGCCCATAAACCGACCAGCCGCTCATGTAGCGGTTCAGCACCGCGCGCGGCGCGGCATTCGCTCGTTCTTCGTCGCCGAAGTCGCCCCAAAACTGGCAGAAATCAGCCTCGAAGCCGTGCTTCTCCAGATTGCCCAACATGTACAGGTTCAACGGCGGCGACATGCCCAACAGGCGTACCGTCCCGTCGTAGTCAGCCCGCCCTAACGCACGGATCATCCATCCCCTCCGAATCGCTCAAGTCAGGTCTGTAGCTTCCCTCGCATCGTTTCATCTTGCATGTCGACCCGTTCCGCATACCGTCGATTATGACACACTGCCCGCCGTCCGCACTACTCCTAAACCCCGGTAAGGTCATTCCTGTACTAATGGTGTAAACTCAGCGCCAACGGCTTTAACCCGGAACGTTTAGGCAGATAAAAACCGGCATTTCCAGGCAAACCCATCCGTGCATCACAGCGGACGAGTCCCATCATTCACGACGCATACGCCATGAAGCTACTGATACCTCAGATCTACCGCTTGTTGCGACGACGCCCCGACCGAATCAACATCCTCAACCTTCTGCGATTCCTTTTCCTGCTGACCTTAATGGTCACGGCATACAGCATTGCCTTCCATTACATCATGGAATATGAGGGACGCACAGAGTTCAGTTGGATAACCGGCTTCTATTGGACCCTCACCGTGATGTCCACCCTGGGCTTCGGCGACATCACCTTTGCGTCCGATTTGGGACGCGCCTTCTCCACGGTCGTGCTGTTGAGCGGCATCGTCTTTTTACTCGTGCTGCTGCCCTTTACCTTTATCGAGTTCTTCTATGAGCCGTGGCTCAAAGCTCAGGCGGAAGCGCGCGCCCCGCGCAAACTGCCCGAAAAGACGCGCGGTCACGTCATTTTAACCGAATACGACGCCGTCACACACGCCTTCATCGAGCGGCTGGTCAAGCATCAATATCCCTATGTCCTCCTCGCACCCGATTTGGAACAAGCGCTGCGTCTTCACGATCTAGGCTACCGCGTCGTGGTAGGCGACCTCGATAACCCGGAAACCTATCGACAGGTGCAAGTCGATCAGGCGCTGCTGGTTGCCACGACTCAGGACGACCGCGTTAATACCAACGTGGCGTTTACCGTGCGCGAGATCTCGGAGAGCGTGCCGATCGTTGCAACCGCCAACGCCGAGGCTTCAGTCGACGTCCTTCAATTGGCGGGCTGCAACCATGTGCTGCAACTGGCGGAACGAATGGGACAAAGCCTTGCTAGGCGGGTGCTGGGCGGCCCTACGTTGGCCCACGTGATCGGCTCGTTCGACGAGTTGATGATCGCAGAGGCTACAATCGACCGCACGCCCCTAGTTGGGATGACCTTGCGCGAAAGCGAACTGCGCAAACGCGTAGGCATCAGTGTGCTCGGCCTGTGGAAGCGCGGCGTCTTTGAAGCGGCCCACGCCGACACGCGCTTAGAGGCCGGCACAGTCTTGGTGATTGCCGGAACGGCGGAGCATATGCAGCGCTTTGACGCATTGGCTGACCCCTTTCCCCCGCCCGATGCGCCGATTTTGGTCGTCGGCGGCGGGCGCGTCGGACTGGCCACAGCGCAGGCCCTGGCTGAACGCGGCTTCGACTATCGCATCATCGAATCGCAGCCCGATCGCATACGAAACGCCGCACATTTTCTGTTGGGCGACGCCGCCGACTTAGCCTTGCTCGAACAGGCCGGCATACGCGAGACCAAAGCCGTGGTCATCACGACCCATGACGACGACACCAATATCTACCTGACGCTCTATTACCGGCGTCTGCGGCCCGACATCCAAATCATCAGCCGTTCTCGCCTGGAACGGAATGTCGCCACGTTGCACCGCGCCGGGGCCGACTTTGTGATGTCCTATTCCTCCATCGGCGCGACCATGATGCTCAACCTGCTTAACCGCAGCAATATCCTCATGGTGGCGGAAGGCCTCGACCTCATCCGCATCAAGGTCCCCCACTCCCTCGCCGGGCGCACCATCGCCGAAGCGGACGTGCGCCGCAAGACCGGCTGCACCATCGTCGCAATCCAGGCAGACGGAGCCACACATACAAATCCCGACCCGGAGATCGTGCTGTCACAGGACGCCGAGTTGGTGCTTATCGGTACAGAGCAGTCTGAAGACAAGCTGCTGAAGCAGTTCGCCGGAGAACTGACAGCCTAAACAGATGATCCGGGACAAGCCGATCCGGCCTTGTGCTCCCCTGCCGCGCCCTCCTCGCTCGGTTTGCCCCAGGACGGACGCGCTGGCTACAATAGACGCCATGACCATCGTTCTCTGCACCCAATACGCGGATCCGCGGCCGATTTTGGCCCGCTTCGCAGACCGTCGCTGCGTTTATCTGAGTTGGGGACCCGCCCGCGACGCGCAGGGCGATCCAAGCCGCGCCGCATCGCCGGACGTCCCCCCCGGCTGGGAGGTCTGTGACATATCGCTTGCGCCGCCTGTCCCGAAAGTTCTGCAAGACGCAAGCCTCATCGTGGCAGCGCTGTCGCCTGCCGCCTGGCAAGAGCCAACCGGCGTCGCCACGGCGGAACTATTACGCGCCGTCTCTGCTTCCGCAGCGCTTCTGCTGGCGGGGCCGTCCGTCGCCTGCGCCGGGGAAGCGCACGCCGGCAACGCGCCAGGCCTGCACTTCATCCCCAACACCCTAGTGCTGCACGACCTACAGGCTGTGCCCGACTTGCACGGCCTTCTCTCCGCCCTATCCGACCGCCAAATCCGGCTGCTGGCCCTGGATGGGCCGATCTGTGTCGAATACGACCCCGGCACAGACAGCGTCACAACGTCCGGCGAAGGAAGCGCACTGCTTGCCGCCTTCGTCCAGGATAGCCCCGGCGAACAAGCTACGGTGCGAGTACAAATATTGGCTGCCGGCGCGTCAAGCGGTTGGCCTGCATAGCCGCCCACAATGATCCGGCTTCGCAGTCTCCGCCCATCCATCCATGCAGCTGCGCGCTGTTTCTCAGACCGCCTCTGGTTATGGATCTTTCCCCTCGCCCTGCCGGCCCTCGCGCCATTCTACACCGAGGGGCTTACGCGCTCGTTCGACGGCGGTCTCCATCTCCTGCGCATCGGCCTTCTCGACCGCTACGTGCGCAGCGGCGTCTTCTTCCCGCGTTGGACGCCCGAACTGCTGCTCGGCTACGGCTACCCTCTCTTCAACTACTACGCGCCCGCCGCCTACTATGCCGTCGAGGCGCTCGTCCTGCTCGGCCTCACCCCCTACTACGCCTTCATCGCCGTCATGGCAGCCTTCGTGTTTGCCGCCGGCATCGGCATGTACGCCCTTGCCCTGGACATCTTTGGCCGGCGACACAGCCTAGCCGCGCTCGTCGCCGCCGTCGCCTATCTCTACAGCCCCTATCTCCTGACCAACGTTTATATCCGCGGGGCAATTGCCGAAACCGGCGCGCAGGCGCTCTTGCCGTGGATACTACTCGCCGCACGCCGGCTTTTTCGTCACAGCTCGCCGCAGTCTGACGCCTTCGCGCTTGCGCTCCTGTTGGGGCTGCTGGCCGTCACACACACCATCACGCTGCTCACGATGCCGGTCTTCCTGCTGCTCTATATGCTGGTGCACTGGCGTGCAACGGGCGGCGCCGTCCATGCGCTGCGCTGGCCGGCCATAGCGCTGCTTGCCGCCATGGGCGTAAGCGCCTTCTTCTGGCTGCCCCTCATCGGCGAACGCCGTCACCTGGCCGAAACCGCCTACGACATCTCGCGCACCGTTTGGCTTCCCGGCAGCATGTGGACCTGGGACAACTTCCTAGACGGCGGCCTGACCTATACGCACACCTTCGCCCGGCCCATCCGCCTAAGCATCGTACAAGCGACCTTGGCCGCGCTCGGTTTCTTCCTCGCTCGCCGCAAAGACCCCGAATGGCTGTTCTTTGGCGCCGCCGCTCTCTTGCTGCCGCTGTTGATGGGCATATGGGCGCTGCCCCTCTGGCTCAACGTCGAAGTGCTGTCAATCATCCAATTTGCCTGGCGGCTGCTCGCGCTGCTCTCACTGCCGCTGGCTTTGTTTGCCGGCGGCGTTGCCCTGCACCCGCGCTCATTGCCCGTGCGCACGGCCCTGGCTGCCGCCGCCGTCGGCCTCATCATCTTCAGCCAACAGCCGCGCCTGGCGTGGATGGACGTCTTCGCACCCGAAACGGCGGACGTCTCTGCGCCTGTGTTCGCCCAGACGGAAATCGAAAAGGGCGCACTCGAAGCCGGCGAAGGCAACAGCTCCATCCAGGAGTTCCGGCCGCGCTGGGCGGACCGCACGCTTACGCTCGACCCCGCCAGCGTTGACCCCGCACCGGCGCTCGACGCATCGCTCCTGCAGGCAGGCGACTTCGGCCTCTCGCTGCGCACCCGCGCCGAACAGCCGTCTGCGCTGCGCCTGACGACCTTCTACTTCCCCGGCTGGCAAGCGCGCATCGACGGACGTCCGACGGAACGCATCTATCCGTCGGCCAACCTCGGCCTGCTCACCGTCGACGTGCCCGCCGGCGATCATACGGTCGAAATCGAATGGACGGGCACGGCCTTGCAACGCGCCGCCGCGGTTGTGAGCCTTGTCACGCTGGTCTTGCTGGCGTTTCTGGCATGGCGACAAGGCCGACGGCGGCTTGCCCCAATATTGGCGACGGCAGCGTTGCTGGCATTGACCGCTTGGGCTGTCCCTAACGAACCGGAAACCGTCGCCCCGCCGGCAGAGGAACTGACTGCCGCCGGCCTCGACCTCATCGGTTACCGCGCGTCGCAGACCGCGCCCGACGCGCTGACGGTCTCACCTTACTGGTACGTGACGCAATCGCCGCCCGAAGGCTTGCAATTCACCTGGTCTCTCATCGACAGCACGGGCGTCGTGGTTGCCGAGACGGGCGGCTTGCCCTACCACAACACGCTCGATGCGTCGAACTGGCCGCCGAATACCGTGGCGGATGATGCGGTACGCATCCGGCTGCCCAGCGCCGTCCCTGCCGGAACCTACACGCTGACGGCGGCGATCTTCGCACCGGACGCTGCAGCGCCTTTGGCGTCCGCCCGCATCGGCCAAGTCGCTCTGGAACAGCCGCAGACGCCCGCGGCACGCCCAGCCGCCGCGACAGAAGCTCGCCTCGGCGCGGACGTCCGCCTGCAGGGCTACAGCTATGTAGGGCGCAGCATGGGTAAAAGCGCCACCGGACAACAGCCGCCCACCGTGCAGGCGGGCGACTATGTACGCCTCGCGCTCTACTGGCAAGCAGCGTCTCCGCTCGCCACAAACTACCATGCCTTCGTGCATCTCGTAGACATCGCCGGGCAGCCGCTGGTGCAAGAAGACCAGTTGCCTGGCCCCCTCTTCCAGCCGCCCAGGCTTTGGGACCGTTACACGTTGTGGCCGGATGTCTACTTGTTGCGCATCCCCGACGCCGCCGAAAGCGGCCTCTATTGGCCCGCCGTGGGCATGTACGACTTCGCCGATCTGCAACGCCTTCCCGTATACAGCGGCGCGGAAAGCGAACCGCGCGATGACCTGCGCCTGCCCCCGCTCAAAGTCCTGGGCAATGCCGGGCTGCAGCCGAATGAACGACTAGACTACCGCCTGGGCGATTTTGCCCGTCTCAGCGGCTACGACCTGGAACCTGCCGGCAATCTCATCCGCGCCGGCCAAACCCTGACCGTAACGCTCCACTTCGAAGCCGCCGGGCCGGCAGACCGCGAGTTGATCCGCTTCGTGCAACTGCACAACCAGCAAGCCGGCGTCGTCGCCCAGCACGACAGCCCGCCGCAACAAGGGGCCAATCCCGTCTGGGCGTGGGTCGCCGGCGAGACTGTGCGCGACCGCGTTGCGTTGGCCGTCGACGCCGGCGCGCCGCCAGGCCGCTATACCCTCTACGCCGGCCTCTACGATCCGGAACGAGACAATCGTCGCGTCGACGTGCTGGATGCAGGCGGCAAGCCTGTGCCGGAGCAATGGGCCGCCATTGCCGAAATCGAAATCGTCGCCGCGCCATAACGCGCATCAGGCCGGCAAATCTATGCCGACCCGATGATTCATTGCCGCGTTTGATGTTGCGCCAGACGGTTTGCCGGCGTCGTTAGGCAGGCACGCGCGCCGCTCCGTTAACCTCTGCGTGCTTGTCGTCAGGTTTCAACGGCTTATGGCTGAACCACAAAACATAGCCGTCGGGATCGCGCAAATAGAAATCGCGTCCGCTGAGACCAATGTCCAGCGCCTGCAATGACCGGTCAAGCCCTCTGCCACCCAAATAAACGTGAAGGGCCTCAACATTCTCCAAATACACGAAAAACACGCCGTCGCTCGGCAGCGGCGCGTCGTCATCCGCCGTCCGGCTGGCGCACAACATCAATTGCACCTGCCCGGATCGCAGCAATGCCCACTCGGTTCGCCCGCCCCAGGTCACCTTGTCCTGTACCGCAAAGCCGAGCGTATCGCAGTAGAATTGAATTGACTCCTCCACATCCTGAACATCTAATACCGGGACCAGGTTCCGCAGCTTCATTTCGGATCCCTTCATATCTTTCCGCGCTCCGGGGAGATCGATGATTGTGTTTAAAGTCGGCGGCCCCTCAGCCCCGCACCGCGGAAGCCGTAGCAATTGGACCATGCTGGCGCAGTTCTCGCCTTGCCGAACAAGATCTGCTGTTGCCCAATACTAACGGTAATGGCAGCGCCAAGTACATGGGCATTTGTCGTACTTGGCGTTGTCCATACGCGGTAGAGGATCGCCGCCAACCTGCCCCAAAAAGCGGATGAAGCCCGGCATGCGCTGCGACCCCATGCACAAGCGCGCCTCCGCTCGCGGAAAGCAATCACGCTGGCGCTTAGGGAAGCAAGTACCCCTTGGCAACGGCGTCATCGATCAGGCCGCGCACCGTAGCCCACAGGTCCGGCGCGCCCTCCTCGATGCATCCTACGCGCTCCAACACTTGGCCGCGCGTTACGCCGTGCGCCAACCAGGCGCCCCCCTGTGAGGCGTAGTTATGAAAGACGGGCAGCAGCCGGTCGATGGCGTTGGCATAGCGCGATTCCGCCGACTTGCGCTGCTCGAACTCGACCCACAACGCCATTAGCTCCGCCGCCTGATCTTCCGGCAGCAAGCCGAACAACCGCCGTGCAGCCTGCTCCTCGCGTGCGTGCTGATCCAGGCGTCCGTCCGCATCATAGGCGAATGTATCGCCGGCATCGATCTCGACGATATCGTGTACCAGCAACATGCGGACCACACGGTTCACGTCCACCGCCGGCCCGGCGTGCTGGGCCAGCGCCAACGCGGCCAACGCCACATGCCAGCTATGCTCTGCGGAATTCTCATTGCGGCTGCCGTCCATTAGGATCGACCGTCGCTCCACCTTCTTCAACTTGTCCGCCTCGATCAAAAAGCTAAGTTGGCGATCGATGCGCGCGTTTCCCTCAGCCTTGGACATGTCTATCTCCTTCGATAAAAAACTCGATAAAAAAGAAGTGCCGCCATGCATCGATGGCGGCGTTCGGTTAGGCCTTCATTCGATAGATGCTGCCGGAACTTCGAACGCGTAGCGGGCGCTCAAAATCGCTCAATTGCGCCGATGCGCCGACTGCGTGATGATGTCCATCAGTTCTTCCGCCGACGCATTGGCGAGTTCAGCCAACGCCTGCTCCGGCTCCCCTTCCAACTGGAAGTATGCGCTCACGGCCAGACTTGTCTGCATGCCCGTGACCCTGAGCCTGCGCACCTCCTCCAGCGCCGTCTCACCGGCCATGCGCAACAACCGGGCGGCGGCTGTCGTCCGGCGGTAGGCGTCCTGATCACGCGTTGGAACGGGCTGGCCCACGACCTTAACGCGGAAGCGATTATACCGGAACGAACAGGCCGCGGAGGGAATCCCCCCGCGCGCCGTCGTCGTGCATTCAAACTCGTCATACTCGCCATACATGGCGCGCATGACCGTGCAAAACGCCGTGAAATCCTCCACCTGGCAGATTACATCCAAGTCCGTATCCGGCAGGTCTAGGCCAAGCGGCAGCGTCCCCGTCAGCAGCGGGTCATAGTCGGCGAGCACGCTGAACAGGTCCAACTCGATCACCGTAATGAATGCAGCCTGTTGGCGGTCGCTGCCCATCTTCAAATAGGCGATGTCATCCGAATAGAGATTCATAGCTTCAGTTTACAACGACTCCTTCGACCAAAGAAACGGCCCAGCATATGCTGGGCCGGAGGTGGAGATGGCGGGAATCGAACCCGCGTCCGAAACATTCGTCCATAGACATCTACAAGCTTAGTCGTTCTTTAGCATTTCGTCGCACCTGTTCCAAACGACCGGGACCAGCTTGTACGACTAGCCGATCGCCTTAGGCTGCCTTATCGGCGTCTGGCAACCGCAGCCCGCCAGTATATGACGGCTACCGCCCGGCCTGTGAGCACCGCCGGTACGGGCCGAGGTCCGTGTTTAGCGGACCTGGCGCTTCACTTAGGCGGCCACCGCTGCCGGAGCAGCATTGGCGAAACCGAAGTTGAAGACGCGGCCAGTGTTATTGGCACTTGTAGTGTTTGCGCCTTTTTTACGTAGCCGACGCTCTACGGCTTGCAGTCTATGAACCTCCTGCCCCGTCGAAACCTTTCATCCCCAAAAACGTCTGTCCTCAAGACTGTCTATAGTATAGCACAAGTATAGCACAAATGGTCGAAAATGCAAACGTTTTTTCGTCTCAGTCTCATCAAGCTTACTTTGACACATACAGTGCATTACAGTATACTCGGCCCCAACGATCCTTAGGTATTCTTAGATTTTCTCAGAATCGGCCGAGCGTGTCTGGATGGCGGATACATATACGCAAACGTTGATGTACGCAAACGTTGATGGCTTGCACCTGTATCGGCTCCGAACCTGCAAGGCTCGCTCAAATCTCACACAAAGGCGCTCTCTGTGAATAACTCTAACTACCCGCCGCCCCGCCTCGTCTTTTGGGAGACGACCGCGGGCTGTAACCTTGCCTGTATTCATTGCCGGCGCATCACGGTCGCCGATCAGCTTGTGCCGCAAGACCTCAAAACGGATGAGGCCTTCACGCTTATCGACCAGATCGCGGCCTTCGCACGCCCGATCTTCGTCCTCTCCGGCGGCGAGCCGCTTTTCCGCCCCGACATCTTCGACATCGCACGCTACGCCGCCGATGCCGGCCTCATTGTCGCACTGGCGACCAACGGCACTTTAATCGACGCGGAGGTCGCTCGCAAGATCAAAGACAGCGGCGTGGCGCGTGTCAGCGTCAGTTTCGACGGCGCCGACGCTCCGACCCACGACATTTTCCGCGGCCAAGGCGCCTTCGACCGAGCCGTCCTCGGCATCCAACACCTGAACGAAGTGGGCGTCCCCTTCCAGATCAACACGACCGTCGCCAATCACAACGCCCACCAGATGCCGGACACCGTCGCCCTCGCCAAACGTCTCGGCGCGCAGGCGCTGCATCTCTTCCTGCTCGTGCCCGTCGGCTGCGGCGTCGAGATCGCCGACGAGCAGCAAATCTCGGCGGAAGAATACGAGCGCATCCTGAACTGGATGTACGACGCCGAAATGGAAGAGGAAGACCTGGAATTGAAGGCCACCTGCGCGCCGCACTATTTCCGCATCGTGCGCCAGCGCCAGGCTCAAGAGCGGCGGCAGGGAATCGTGCGCCAACGCCCCAATAGTATGAATCGCCAGGATCAAGCCGGCGGTCACGGTCATGGCGGCAACGGCGCTCATCCGGGCGGGCGTCATCCCATGAACGCGGCCACCAAGGGCTGCCTAGCCGGAACAGGCGTCTGCTTCATCAGCCACCGCGGCGAAGTCTTCCCCTGCGGCTACCTGCCCGTCGAGGCCGGCAACATCCGCGTCCAGCCTTTTCAGGAAATCTGGGAAGGCTCACCCCTCTTCGCGGAATTGCGCAACCCGGACCTGTTGACCGGCAAGTGCGGCCTGTGCGAGTTCAAGAACGTATGCGGCGGCTGTCGCGCACGCGCCTATGGCATGACCTACGAATACCTGGGCGAAGAGCCATTCTGCACCTATGTCCCGCGCGGCGCAACCGTCTCGACAACCTTCTGATTCACGCGCCGACTCCGTGCGCACATCGGACTAGAAACGGAAACATGAGCGTGGCGCTGAATCGCGAAAAACACGTAGTCATTGTCGGCGGCGGGATCGCCGGCCTGTCCGCCGCCTACTATCTGCAAAAGACCGCGGAAGAAGACTCACTTCCTATCCGCTATACCCTGATCGAGCGCACCGCCAGACTCGGCGGCAAGATCGTCACCGACACGGTCTACGGCTACGGTGAACAGCCCTTCGTCATCGAAGGCGGGCCGGATTCGTTCATCACACAGAAGCCCTGGGCCTATCAGTTGGCGCGCGAACTGAAGCTCGACGACCGTCTTCTCGGCACGAACGACGCCAAACGCAAGACCTACGTCCTCAACAAAGGCAAGCCGGTCCCCCTGCCCGATGGCGTCCTCCTGATCGTGCCGACGCGCTTCCTGCCCTTCGCCTTCTCCAGTCTCATCTCGCCCCTCGGCAAGCTGCGTATGGGCATGGACCTCTTCATCGGACCTAAACGGGACGACGAAGATGAGACGCTGGCTGACTTCGTGCGACGCCGGCTCGGCAACGAGGCGCTCGACAAAATCGCCGAGCCGCTTCTCTCCGGCATCTACAACGCCGAAGCCGACCGCCAAAGCATCCTGGCGACTTTCCCGCGCTTTCGCGACATCGAAAAACGCCACGGCAGCCTCATCAAAGGCATGTTGGCCGCGCGTCGCCCAGGCGCAAAGCCTGCCCGCCACAGCGCCCAGGCAGGTTCCCCGCCGACCTCGATCTTTATGTCAATGCGAGGCGGCGTATCTGAACTGGTAGACGCCCTCCAACTCAGCTTACACGGCAACCTACTCTGCCACACCCAGGCGTCCGCCATCACCCAGGCAGGCGATGGCCGCTACCAGATCGACGTAGACGGCCCGGAAGGGTTGCGCACGCTGGTTGCCGACGGCGTGATTCTCGCCACGCCCGCCTATGTCGCCGCCGATCTGCTGGCGGACTTAACTCCTAAGGCCGCGGAAAAGCTGAACAGCATCCGTTATGTCAGTACAGGCACGGTCTCCCTAGCTTTTCGCGAAAATGAGCTGGAACGCCCGCTCGACGGCTTTGGCCTCGTCATCCCCCATTCAGAGCGCCGGCCCATCAACGCCATTACCTGGACCTCGACCAAGTTTGATTACCGCGCCCCCGAAGGGTATGCGCTGGTACGCGTCTTTTTCGGCGGCTCCAGAAGCCCCGAAACCCTGGAGCACCCTGACGACGCCATTCTCGATATCGTACGCGGCGAGCTGGCCGGCATCCTGGGCATCCATGCGGAGCCAATCTTCCACCGGCTGTACCGCTGGCCGCGCGGCAACCCGCAATATGATGTCGGCCACCTTGATCTCGTCGCCTCCATCGAACAAGCCTTGCCCCCCAACATCTTCGTCACGGGCAGTCCCTACCGCGGCGTAGGACTGCCGGACTGTGTTCACCAAGGACAGCAAGTTGCCGCGCAGTTGGCAGCACAGTTGATCAAAACGTCATCCAGTCCATCGCCAACAGGAGTTGCCTCATGACCCTTCATCTACGCCGCATTGCCCCGGCGTTCATCCCCATTCTACTGATTGTGTTATTCGCCGCGCTGCTTGCCGCCTGCGCCCAGCCGGCGATGACCCCTTCGCAAGAGGCGCCCGCCGCCGGCGAGCCCGAGACAGAGAATGTCCTTGTACGGGCTATGACCTCCGAACCGGCCAAGATCGACCCGCAGGGACCGCCCAGCGCCGGCCTCAGCCTGATCATGCCCTATCTGTTCGACACGCTCGTCGCACGCGACGTCGATAATACTGTACTGCCCTTTCTCGCCGAAAGCTGGACCGTCGCCGAGGATGGCCTGACCATCACCATGACGCTTAAGTCCGGCGTGACCTTTCAGGACGGCGAGCCGCTGAACGCCGAAGCCGTGCGCTTCACCTTCGAACGTTTCAAGACCTCCGGCAGGAGTTCGCCTATCTATTCCAGCATCCAGCAGATCGACGCCATCGAAGCGGTCGACGACCTGACCGTGCGTTTCCGCTTTGTTGCGCCGGCCGCCAACTTCTGGAGCACTATCACCATGCCCTACGCGGGCATCATCAGCCCCGCCTCAGCCGAGAAATTCGACAGCGCCGGCGAAGGCTACCTGATAGGAACCGGCGCTTTCATCCTGGATGACTGGCAGGCCGGCCAGTCGATTACCCTGCGCCGCAACCCCGAGTACAACTGGGCCCCGTCGATGGTCGACAACCAAGGCCCGCCCTATCTGGACGCACTAGTCTTCAAGGTTATCCCCGACGCCTCCACGCAACTCGCCGCACTCAGCGCCGGTGAAGTCGACGTGATCTTCATCAACGAGCCGTCTCACCTGCAACAACTGACAGAAGACCCGCAGGTCGAAATCCACGAAACCGTTCTCAACGGCCTCGTCCACCTCGGCTTTAACGTCCGGCGGGCTCCCTTCGACGAAGCGACTGTGCGCCGCGCCCTATCCCATGCCGTCGACAAGCAGCAAATTCTCGACCTGGCTCTGGGCGGGCTAGGCCGGCTGGCTTTCGCGCCGCTCCCGCCCACGTTACCCGGCTTCGATCCCGCCTTGCAAGAATACGAAATCGTCTACGATCTCGAAGAGGCCAAACGTCTGCTGCAAGAAGCCGGCTTTTCGGCCACGGATGACGGCGGGTGGGAGCGCGACGGGCGGCGGCTGCAAGGCCGCTTGCTCACGTCGACGCGTGCGCCCAACGAAGCCATCGCCACCGTGCTGCAAAGCCAGTTCCTCGCCATCGGCATCCCCGTCGAAATCCAGCAACTGGACTCCAAGGCCGTCATGGAGGCTACGACCCAGGGCGATTTCGACCTGCTGTTGTGGCGCTATGAATGGAACGACCCGGATGCGCTCAACATCTTCCTGTCCAGCGACCGCATCGGCACGACCAACCGCGTCGGCTACAGCAACCCCGAGGTCGATAATCTGTTGGCCCAGGCCGCCGGCGAGATGGACGAAGACAAACGCTATGCGCTTTATGTCGAAGCCCAGAAAATCATCCTGCAGGACGCGCCCTGGCAGCCGCTCTATAACCCGGTTGACGCTATGGCGATGACCCGGCGCGTTGAGGGCGTAACCATCGGCTATATGGGCCGCATGTTGGTCAACGATGCAAAGGTGGCCGAATAGACCGGCTAAGCCGCTCACTCACGTATGTTCGAGCACATCATTCACCGGCTGGCGGCCGCAGCCCTCGTGCTGTTGGCCGTCAGTTTCGTCACCTACCTCATGCTCAACGCCGCGCCCGGCGACCTGGCGCTTACCCTGGTCGGCGATAGCGCTTCGGAGCAGCAGTTGACCGAGCTGCGCCAGGAACTCGGTCTGGATCAGCCGGTCATCGTCCGCTACCTGCGCTATATGGCGGGCGTCGTCTTGCGCGGAGATCTGGGCCGCTCCATGATTAGCGACCGGCCAGTCGCCGCCTTGATCGTAGAACGACTTCCCTTTACGCTGGCACTGGCCCTCGCCTCGATCGCGCTGGCCGGCATCACCGGCTTTGTGCTCGGCTGGTTGGCCGTGCGCCATGTCGGCGCCTTTTGGGATACGGCGCTCATGGCCCTAGCGGCCCTAGGCGCAGCCCTGCCCAGCTTCTGGATCGCACTCCTGCTGATCATGGCGTTTGCCTTGCGACTGGATTGGCTGCCTGTCATCGGCGCCGACAGCCCCAAGCACCTCATCCTGCCCGCCGTGACGCTCTCCCTCCCCTCCGCAGCCGTGCTGGCGCG
The DNA here is from genome assembly GCA_964649875.1 of uncultured Caldilineaceae bacterium. Classification (GTDB taxonomy): domain Bacteria; phylum Chloroflexota; class Anaerolineae; order Caldilineales; family Caldilineaceae; genus JASGTU01. The sequence continues at coordinate 9,485 of CAZYSJ010000017.1, read as the reverse complement.
GCTTGTGCGCTCCAGCCTGCTCGACGTCATCGGCGCGGATTTCGTGCGCACGGCCTACGCCAAAGGCCTCGTCCGCAGCCAGGTGATGTGGCGGCACGTCCTGCGCAACGCCGCCATCCCCATCGTCACGCTGCTGGCCTTGCAACTCGGCTACCTGCTTGGCGGCGCCTTTATCGTCGAAACCATCTTCGCCTGGCCCGGACTTGGCCGTCTGACCGTTCAGGCCATTTTTGACCGCGACTACCCGGTTGTCCTCGGCGCGACGCTTATGATCGCTGCCGTCTATATTGCGCTCAATTTTATCGCCGACCTCTGCCAAGCATGGCTCGACCCGCGCACCGGCGCCAATGCCCTTTAGCGCTCGACCATGTAACGCACCCGGGAAGACACTGTGCCCGACGTTCACACCGAAGCCTCTAATCTGAAGCGTTCCGCCCCAGCAGTGCGCTTTCCTGCCGGCAAAGTGCGCCCCGCGTCGCGCCTCGTTGGGACGACGAGCCCGGAGCTTGCGGTCAGACGCCGTTCGCTCAAGGCGCGCCTGCGCTTCACAGCCAGCCTGTGGATCGGAGTCGTCCTCCTCGGCATCGTCGTCGCCATAGCTCTTGCCGCGCCATTGATCGCGCCCTATCCGCCCGAACAGCTTGGCGTCGCCGCCCCCCTTACCTCTCCCTCATGGCAACATCCCTTCGGCGCCGACAACCTTGGCCGCGACCTGTTCAGCCGCGTCGTCTATGGTGCACGCATCGCCCTGACTATGGCCCTCAGCGGCATGGCGATAGGCGTCAGCATCGGCGTCGCCCTGGGTGTGCTTGCCGGTTACTACAACCGCTGGATAGACCGCATCCTCTCCCGCCTCATGGAAGTCTGGCTGGCGTTCCCGGCCTTGTTGCTCGCCATCCTCGTCGTTGCCCGGCTCGGCGCCTCATTACAAAGCACGATCGTCGCCTTGGGCATCGTCGGCGCACCGGCCTACTTCCGTCTGGTGCGCAGCGGCACGCTCACCGCTAAACACAGCCTCTTTGTCGAAGCCGCCCGCGCCACCGGCGCATCCGACGCCCGCATTCTAGCGCGCCACGTCCTGCCCAGCACAGCTTCCTCCATCATCGTCCTCGCTTCGATGCGCTCCGGTCTGCTGTTGCTGGCAGGGGCCGGCCTCAGCTTCATCGGCCTCGGCGCGCAGCCGCCCCAGCCCGAATGGGGCGCTCTCCTGGCGAGCGGTCGCACCTACCTGGATGCAGCCCCGTGGATGGCCGTCTTTCCCGGCCTGGCGATCACCCTCACCGTCGTCGGCTTTAACCTCTTCGGCGACGGCCTGCGCGACGCGCTCGACCCCACACGCAGCAACTTAAGCTGATCGCCTTCCGCGTCCCCCACACGTTCCACGCCTCGAGCCGGATGCAGCCTTAGGAACTTGCCCTACTTCCGAAACGTTTCTTTATCAATACAATGTCAAGGGATGGGCAAATTATATCGAAAGTCTGTACAATGTTCCCCTGACACGCAGGGGAGCCTGTTGAAAGGACAGAAAAACCATGGTTCGCGTTCCCCCTTTGTTCATTGCCGCACTAGCAGCCATTGGTCTAAGTCTAGGCGCATTCTCCGCCGTCCAGGCCGACGACTACACCTGCACCGGCGCAGTTGGCGCAGTGACCAAAGACAACATCGAAGTCCCTGACGGCGCAACCTGCACCCTCACCGGTACGCACGTAGAGGGCAATATCATCGTCGGTACGGATTCCACCCTCAACGCCAGCGGCGTCCGCGTCGACGGCAACGTCCAAGCCGAAGGCTCGGCCAAGGTGGAAGTCTATGGAAACTCCACCGTCGGCGGCAGCATTCAGATTAAGCAAGGCGGCGGCGCTTATGTCGACCGGGTGGCCGTAACCGCGGACATTCAGCTTGATTCCAACTCCAAGATGCTGGAAGTAAACCACAACACGGTTGGCGGCAACGTTCAGGTCGTGTCCAACACCGGCGGCGCATTAATCACCAACAACGTCATCGACGGCAACCTGCAATGCAAGCAGAACAACCCGGCGCCCACCGGCGGCGACAATGAGGCTGCCAGCTTCGAGGATCAATGTGAGGGCTTCGATGGCACGCCCAGCGACGATCCGCCCGTCGTCGACCCGCCGCCCGGCGGTGACGATGACTTTGTCTGCCGCACAACCATCTCCGGCAACACGTACGAAAACGTCGTCGTTCCTGACTTCGCCACCTGCACCCTGAACGGCACGACCGTCAACGGCAACATCATCGTCGGCACAGGCTCCACCCTAAACGCCAGCGACGTGTTCGTGGATGGCAATGTCCAAGCCGAAGGTTCGGCCAAAGTCACCGTCCAGGACAATTCCACCGTCGGCGGCAGCATCCAGGTCAAGCAAGGCGGCAGCGCCTTTGTCGACCGCGTAACGGTAGACGGCGATATTCAGTTTGAATCGAACACGTCCGATCTCAACGCCAGCCGCAACGTCGTCGGCGGCAACATCCAAGTGTTCTCCAACTCCGGCGGCGCATCCATCACCGACAACCGCATCGACGGCAACTTGCAGTGTAAGAGCAACTACCCGCCGCCCACCGGTGCGCGCAACCAGGCGGATAGCCTGGAGGACCAGTGCTCTACCTTCGGCGGCACGCCCACCGACACCCCGCCTATCACCGATCTGATGTGCCGAGGCACGGCGGGGCCGGAGACTTATAGCAGCGTAATCGTCCCCGAAGGAGCGCTGTGCACGCTCAACGGCACGCAAGTCTTGGGCGACATCAAGGTGCGTTCCGGCGCACAACTGAGGGCGTTCGGCGTACTCGTCAACGGCAGCATCCAAGCCAATGGCGCGGCGAACGTCAAGGTCGAGCGCAACGCCCAGGCGGCTGCTTCCTTCTCATCCGCCGCCGCATCGACGGTGTACGGCAGCATCCGACTGGCGCAGGGCGACGCCGCAGTGCTCAACGGCCTGCAAGTCAAAGGCGACCTTGTGCTAGACGGCAACCGCGACCGCGTGGCTGTCGAGAACACCTATGTAGCCGGCGATCTGCAAGCCGTAAACAACACGAATACGGTGGTATTGCGCAGCAACCTGATCAGCGGCGACTTGAGCTGCCAGGGCAACGCCTCAACGCCCACCGGCGGCGACAACCTGGCGACTGTGCTCGGCGGGCAGTGTTCCGCACTCGGCGCCCCGCTCAGCACACTGAGCCACTACCTCCGCCTGCCTAGCGTATTCTTGGCCCAGTAGGCCAAAACTCAAACAAGTACGACGGCCTTCCGGGAAGCAGCGAGCTTCCTGGAAGGCCTTTCTATTTGAGTCCTCCCTGTCATGCTGAGCAAACCACGACCGGCGAACGCAAAACAGGCCAGACACGAAACGCAGTCCCTCTCCCCTCACACCTGTCATGCTGAGCGTGGCGAAGCATCTTACACAGCGAAGCGCTCGCCGGCAAGCCAGACCCTTCGATCTGCTCAGGGTGACAAGTGCGCGCCCCCAATCCAAAACTGCCCCATCCTATATCTCGACTTTGACAAACCCGCCTCGCCCCCCTACAATCACACCCTGCTGAATTCGTGAACTTTTTCCCTGCCCGGCCTACACCGGAGCACAGGAGACGACCATGCAAGAAAGCCCGCGCAACACAGCGCCGGTTGTGACCTATGAAGTAAATACCGACGGCGCTGCAACATCCGCCAAGAAATACCACATCTGGACCATCGGCTGCCAGATGAACGTCGCCGACAGCAACCACGTCGCCGCCGAGTTGGAAAAGATCGGCTACGGCCCGACCTCCGCGCTCGAAGAGGCCGACGTCGTCGTGCTCAATACCTGCGTTGTGCGCCAAAGCGCCGAAGACAAGGCGCTCGGCAAGCTTGGCAGTCTCAAGCCTTGGCGTCAAGCGCACCCGGATCGCACCCTTGCCCTGATGGGCTGTATGGTCGGCGTCAACCCAAGCCCGCAGCTTGTACAGTCGCTGCCCTATGTCGACGTCTTCATGCCCCCCAGCGAAGCGACGCCCCTCATCAACCATCTGCGCCAGGCGCAGATCGACGCCGAAGTGGCCGAGATCGAACGGCAGCAGCTTGCCGGGCGCTACCGCTTCCAGGATGAAGCCCAGCCCAGCGGCACAGCCCAGTCCATCAAGCATCTTGCCCTGGGCGGCGAAGCTCCCGTAGCCGCCTACGTGCCCATCGTCTACGGCTGCAGCCACGCCTGCACCTTCTGCATCATCCCTTTCCGCCGCGGTGTCGAACGCAGCCGCCCCCTCGACGAGATCGTGGCCGAAATTCGCGGCCTCGTCGACCAGGGCGTGCGCGAGATCACACTGCTGGGCCAGATCGTCGACCGCTACGGCTACGACTGGCGCGGGGACCTGGGCAACAGCGCCACCGTCGAGGCTTTTCAAGGAGCGGCGAACGCCGACCCCGCCAACATCGACTTGGCCGGCCTGCTCAAGGCGGTGCACGAGATCGACGGCCTGTGGCGCATTCGCTTCCTCACCAGCCACCCCAACTACATGACCGACCGCATCCTGCACGCCGTACGCGACCTGCCCAAAGTCTGCGAACACATTGAAGTCCCCATCCAGGCCGGCTCAGATGCGGTGCTGGAGCGTATGAAGCGCGGCTACACCAACGCGGAATACCGCGCCTTGGTCGAACGCATCCGCGCCGTCATCCCCAACGTCGCCATCAACACCGACATCATCGTCGGCTTCTGCGGCGAAACGGACGAGCAGTTCGACGAGACCCTAGCCGCGCTGCGCGACCTAAAGCTGGACAAAGCGCACCTGGCGCGCTACAGCCCGCGGCCGGGTACAGTCAGCGCCCGCCGCCTCGTCGACGATGTGCCCGAAGCGGTCAAGGTCAGCCGCCATCGCCTGCTGGAGGAAGTGCAAGAAGAAGTGTGCGCCGAGATCAACGCTCGTCAACTCGGCCAGACCGTCGAGATCCTCGTCGAGGAACGCCACAAGGGTAAGTGGCGCGGACGCACGCGCCAAAATAAGCTCGTCTTCGTCGACTCGGACCTGCCGTTACGCGGGCGATTGATCGACGTCGAGATCGTGTGGACCGGGCCGTGGAGCATGCAGGGACGCTTTGTGCGCGACGTCTCGCCGCTCCCCGACCGCATCGCGCCGCCCCCGCCCCGGATCGACATCGTACCAACCGCCTAAACGAGTTGGGGCGTTCCGGCCTCGCCGCTGTGGAACGCCCCAACTCCGCCTTCTATTCGTCCCGCCCGAACAACGCCGCACGAATCGCGGCGATGTCCTCCGGTCCGGATCGGCAGCACCCGCCGATCAGCTTCGCCCCTGCCGCGCGCCACACAAGCGCCGCCGCGCCGAAATCGGTTCCGTCCGTGCCGGGGACCCAGCAGCCCGCGCCGGCATCCCATTTCTCGCCGCTGTTGGGGTAGACAACGATCGGCTTGTCTGTGGCCGTGCGCGCCGCGCGGATCAGCGACTCGACATACTGCGGCGGCGTGCAGTTCACCCCCACCGCAGCCGCCTGATCGCCGCCCGCTACCGCGGCCACAACGTCTGCGAAGCGCTCGCCGCGGCACACATGCTCGCCATCGCAGCAGCTAAACGACAGCCAGGCGGTCACGTTCGGAAACTCAGGCAGCAGCCGCGCCAGCGCCCTCCCTTCCGTCAGACACGGGATCGTCTCACAAGCCAGCAGGTCGGCCCCGGCGCTGGCAAGCACGGCCATGCGCGGGCGGTGAAAGTCGATCAACTCCGCTTCGCTCAGCCCGTAGTCGCCGCGATATTCCGACCCGTCGGCCAAATAAGCGCCATACGGGCCGATCGACGCGGCCACCAGCGGGCGCACGCGTCCGCGACGCCGCGCTTCGGCGGCCCAGAACTCATCCCGCGCTTCGGCGGCCAACTGCACGCTAAGCCGCATCAGGTCCGCGGCGTCGCTGCGGCTCAAGCCGCGGCGGGCAAAGCCCTCGAACGTCGCCTGATACGAGGCCGTGATCACCACGTCCGCCCCCGCAGCCAAGTAGTCATAATGCAACCGGCGGATCATCTCCGGCGCCTCAATTAGCAGCTTAGCCGACCACAGCGCATCGCGCAGGTCCGCGCCGCGGCGTTCCAGTTCGGTCGCCAGCGCGCCGTCCAGCACCAAACAGCCCTGCTCGGCCAGCCCCCTGGCGATTGGGTTGCGCTCATCTGCGCCGGCTTGTCGACTCATCTGCCGCTTCCTCCACTCTATAACGCTCAGCCGACTGCCCAACGAAAGCGCCGCAGCAGCGCCCACAGGTACACGGCAGCCACGGCTGTCCCCAGCACGAGGGCCGGCCAATAGGGCTGTCCAGCCAGTAGCTGCCAGAACGCCCTCACCGGCCAATAGGTAGGCATGACGCCCAACAGCCACTGCCACGGTTCGGGCACAAACCAAGCCGCAATCGGCGCAATGTAGAAGACGCCCATCCCCTTCATCAGCGCCAGCCCCTGCACCTTGTTCTTGGCAACCGCAGCCAGCAGTAGCGCATAGATCGGCGCCCCCAACCCGGCGACTACTGCTAGAGGCAGCATTTCGACATACGGAACCGCAACCAGATCGAGCAGCGCCAGCACGATATACGTGGAGACCACGCCGATGACCGTCGGCACGGCAAGCCGGTATGCCAGGTAATGCTCCATGCTGAGCGGCGTGACGCGCAGCGCTGTCAGCGTGCCCGCATCCTTCTCGTCCAACAGCAGCAGCCCGATCATTGTGCCGGCTAGACCGGGCATGATAATAAGCCCGAAAAAGGCGGCAATCAACTCGAAATACGGCTCGAGATCAAACAGATGGCCGTAGAGGCGCTGCGCTGTTGGCACAAGCCAACGCATGAGCAGCCCGACCAGAAACGGGAAAAGCAAAAACAAGCGCAGAAACGAATCGCGGCGGATGGCGCGCCGGTCGACGCCCGCCAGCGCTGCAGCCGAGCGGAAGTTCATCTCGCCGCCTCCTCGCCCAAGACAAAGCGGTCGAACGCACGACGGGCCATGCGCCACATCACCGCGCTTGCCAGCGCCAAGTAGACGACAGCGTACCCCCACTGCCACGGCGCAATAGGCCGGAACCCGGCCTCGATCAGCAGCATCGTCCCTTGCGTCGGCATCAGATAGAGCGGCCAGCCTGTCCAAATGCCGAAATGCGCCAGCAGCGGAAGCTGCATAGGCGCGAAGTAGAGGATCGACGGGGCCACGAACTCGCTGATCGACGCATAGCGCGCCGCCAGCCAGAACCCAAACAGTGTCATCATCCAGGAGTTCAGCGCCACGCCGATCAGCAGCGGCAGCCAGTCGGCGTCCGGCCCGTAGGCTATCACCACCACGCCCGCCGTAGACAGCACGGCTAACAACGTCAGAGACAGCGCTTTGACGGCAAGATATTCGCCCGGTTCTAGTGGCGAGGTAATCAGCGCCTGAAGCGACCCTTCTTGCCTTTCCAGGTAGAGCATCCCCGCCATGAAGTAGACGCCGATTACGGACAGATCCATAAATACCATCACCGGCGCCAGAAGTTCCACAACTGAGCGCGGCAGTTGGGTAAGGACGACTGCCATGACCACGACGACGAAGGCGGCGGCATAGTAGATGCCCTGCCGGAACTGGATGCGCACCTCCCAGGTCGCCAACGGCAGGATGCGACTCACGCCAGCCTCCTGCCCGTCAAGCGGATAAAGACGTCTTCGAGCGTGGCTTCCAGCGTGTGGATTGTCTCGATTTCGCGCCCTCGGATCAACGTCAGGAACTCCTCATTGGCCCCCAACATTTCGAGCGGAAACTCCGCTGAGCTGGTTGCGCCGTTCAACGGGTATTCCACGCGCACGCGCGGCACGCCATAGTTCAGCTTCAGCGCGCGCGGCGCGTCCACCGCGGCCAGCCGCCCGTCGACGATAAAGGCCACGCGGTCGCAAAGCTCGTCCGCCACGTGCATGTCGTGCGTCGTCAGGAAGACGGTCTTGCCTGCGCGCCGCAGATCCAGCACGATGTCCTTGATCTTACGGCCGTTCACGGGGTCCAGGCCGGCGGTCGGCTCGTCCAGGAACAGAAGCGCCGGGTCATGCAACAGCGCACGCACAAAGTTCAGCCGCATCTGCATGCCCTTCGAATACGCGCCGGCATACACATCACCGGAATCGTCCAGGCCGACAAGGGCCAGGAGTTCGGACGGATCACGCGTGGCCCCGTCATACAGCGATCGGAAGAAACGCAGGTTTTCCAGCCCGGTCAGCTTGGCATAATGATGCGGCAGTTCAAACGAGACGCCGATGTGCGCGTAGAGGTCGCTGCCCCACGCCCGCAGATCACGCCCAAGCAGCGTGACCTCGCCGCGAAACTGCCGCAGCAAACCGGTGAGAATCTTCTGCGTCGTGCTCTTGCCGGCGCCGCTTGGCCCCAGGAAGCCGAAGATCTCGCCCGGCGCCACTGAGAACGAGATATCGTCCACCGCGGGGTGCGATGCGCCTGCATAGGTATAAGAGAGGCCGCGCACCTCGATCATGCCGCTTAGTCCAGTCCGTCGACGGTCTGCGCCAGCGCCGGGTGGGCGATGATGCGCTGCACCTGGCGCCAACCGTTCACGATCTCCGGCCGCGCCAACTCGGCGGGATCGGGGCGGAACCCGAAATCCAGATAGACCTTGATCGCCCAGGGGCGACCGGTCGCCGTGCCCAACACCGCGCTGTCATGGCTCTGCGCCAAGCGGCGCATGGCATGGGTCATCATCGGCTTGGCAAACCCCCGGCGCTGGTAGGCCGGATGGATCACCACCCAGTGAATCCGCCCCTGCTTCGATATGGTCTCCTCGTACTGGCGGCCCCACCAGGCCGTGATGCTGCCTACCGGCGCGCCGTCCAGCGTCTCCAGAAAGAACATGCGATCCGCCAGCGCGGGAAGCGCATGGCCGAACTGCCGGTCGAACAACTCCGGCGTGACCTGAATGAATCGCTCCGCCGCCAGGTGTAGGTCGGTCCATATCTGCCGGTCGCCGTCGCGATAGGAGCGCATCCGGTAGCCGGCGGGCAGTTCGACGACGGGAAACCCTTCCAGATTGGCGCGCACCATCGTCACACCTACCGGCTGGTCGATTGCATTATCAGTTGCATTGTCGGTCGGCATCCCCGTCATCCCTCTCGCAATACATGCGGCGCAAACTGCCCGCGTTGCATGATCTGCACGACGCTGCCGTCGGCGCACGCGCCGTACACGTCCATCGTCTCCGAGCCGATCATGACGTCTAGATGCGTGTCGGCGCGGTTGACGCCGAGCGCGTCCAGTTCATCCGGCGGCAGTTCCGCGCCGCCCTCGACGCCGCCGGGATAAGCCTGGCCAAAGGCGATGTGACAGACCGCGTTCTCGTCGAACAGCGTCTCATAGAAGACCACGCCCGCCTGGTTGATGGGCGAGCGCACGTCGACCAAGGCAACCTCGCCCAGCCGCCGCGCCCAATACGCATCAAGCTAAGCGAACTGCATAAGCAATTGAGCAATCGATGG
>CAZYSJ010000016.1:15897-49641 GCA_964649875.1 uncultured Caldilineaceae bacterium | reverse complement strand
GAGATGGAATCTCGTGACTGGAGTTCAGACGTGTGCTCTTCCGATCTGGAAGTTGCAACTTCCAGGAGGAGCGGCCTGCGATCCAGTTGGTCTGATCGCCCACTACGCACACTGTCATGTTGCATCCAGGGTTCCCAAGCGAAACATCTGTTCCCCTGGTACAACGAGATTCTTCGGCTCGCTATCGCTCGCTTCAGAATGACAACCACTTGACGAACACTACTAATACCGCAGCACCGCGATCGTGGGCGAGTCCGCCGGCATCTCCTTCTGCGACAGGGCAAAGACGGTCCCGCCGTTCTGCAAGGTCTGCGTGGCGGCAAAGTCCGCCAGCGCCAGGTCATCTTGCTCGCTCTGCCCTGTCTGGTGGTGCAGCACCTTGCCGCTGTCGCGGTCGAAGACGCCCCAAACCGGCGCATCCGCCGCCAGAATAAGCTTGTCCACGCGCCCGAAATGGGCCGCGGCGACGACTTCCTCGATCTGGCTGGATACTTTGCCCGTACCGGCCAGTTGCCGATACTGGGCAATCACCTCTTCCGTCGCGCGCCGGAAATAGGGTTCGACGATCTGCCAGGCCCGCTCCTGCAGTTCATCCGCCCGCATCCGCTCGGCGCTCCCCTCGATGCCGTCCGGCATGATCTGGGCGTATTCGCTGACCTTGCGGTAGATCGGCAGCAGATAATCCACCCCGGCCAGAACCAGCGGCGCTTGCTGCGTCTGCAACATCTCGCGCAGCCCATCGTCCACCAGGTTGAAATACCGCCCTAGCCGCACTTTTTGGTCTTCCTCTCCGGCGCCGTGCCCGTGGAACATGGCATCGCGACCGCCCCCTTGCGGCGTTCCCGTGTGAAATTGCAGTCGCTTTTCGGGGTCGTCGTACTGAAGCGCCTCGTCGAGGCTTTGCGGCGCGCCCTCCGGCAGATCGATCTGGCCGATGCTGTGGCGCGTTCCCTCAAACAGCCTCACGTCGTTCTGGCTGATCGCCAAAATATAGTAGTGCCCGTTGTTCGTAAACAGCGGTAGAATAGGCTTAACGTAATAAGAGCGCGCCACCGTCAACATCTCCTCCACGCCAAACGGCAGGCGAAAGGCGTGGAAGTCATCGGCGGCCAAGAACACAGCCAGACCGTCATATTGATGCCGCCAAAAGCTCGAATCTTCCAGCAAGGTCTGCCCCGCTTGCAGAAATTCAGCCGCATCGCGCGCGCCCATGCCCCGCTCCTGCAACCGCCGCTCCGCCTCGCGTAAGAGGTTCTTGAAGCGGATCGGGTCCTGTTGCGTCTCCGGGCCGGCGCGGTGCGTCGGCAAATAGATCGAGATGCTCGGGTCTTGGGTCTGCTGGGCCAGTTTCAACAACTGCTCAAGAGTCAGGTTTTCCATAGCTTTTCCCTCGGAACCTTTCTGCCGGTTGGCGATAGCGCTATGTTTCGGCTGTTGCACGGAGGTCCGGCTATACTACATGATGAAGCCTTACACGTCCGATCAGAATCTGATCGGAGTCTGATCAGACCGCCTAACCAGTCCGACGATTGCCGCGCACAGATCGATTGCGGCATAGGGCTATTATACCACCCCCGCGATGGGCGCCGCTTTAGGGCGCGGATCCGTCGAACGACTCGACAAGCGTCAGCAGTTCCCGCGTCGAGCCTTCCGTGATGGCGCTCCACCGCTTCAAGAACGCCGCGCTCTCCGGGTCGTTGCGCCACGCGGCCCACGTCTCTTCACATTCCGCTAGGCTGGCATATTCCCATTCAATCACGATCTGCCCGGCTCGACCGGTCTCGGTCAAATACATCCGTCCCCGCCCGCGGAAGGCGCGCTGGTACTCCGCAATGCCCATCGCCAACGCCTCTTCGGCATGGCCTCGGACCACCTGAAACACTCTGCGGTCAACAATCGTCACAGTTCCCCCTCTCAACTTTCCGCAAGACAACCGCGGCCTGCCTTCGCCTGTCTTGCGGAGATTATACACCGTTCGCGGCCGCGCGCCGGGCTGAATCCCCACGCCGCTCCTCCTCAAAGACGGCGGGCAACATATTGACACGCGCAGTATAATAGATACGCACCCGATTCACACCCACACAGCAGCAAACTACGCCTCCAGGCGCATCGCAACAGCCGCCCGGGTGCAGTAATAGCGCGCCGGTTGATGAGTGTGCGCCCCCGGCTCCTCTGGGGGAGAGAGGAAAAACCCGCCATGTTGTTCGTGTCGATCTGCAAGGAGAAGAACTCCACCGCCAAGGAGAGGATCACACGCCGCGCCACGTGGCAATACCCGCCCGGCCTGAAGGTGCTGGCCGAGTATTGGCCGCAGGGCAGCGACATCGTCGTCATCAATGTGGTGGAAAGCGACAACGTCGGCTTGCTCATGGCCGCGCTGTCGGATTGGGATGACTTGATGCAGATCACCGTTGTTCCGGCCGTAACGGCGGAAGATGGGCTGAAACTCGCCGCGAACATGCTGAAGTAGCTTCTTCGCCCCGCCAATCCCTTGCCGTTGCGCTATGCAGACAGGCGCCTGTCCCTCTCCAAGGCGGGCGTCTGTCTTTCCTGCCGGCATCGCATATACCGGGGGGTGCACCCCAGAGTTATTGCTTACTCGTCGCGCTGCCCCGTAGGCGCCTTTCCTTGGCGCACGAGCTGTACGTCCGGCGGCAAGGATGCCGCCTCTACACATTGTTCGGCCAAAAAACCGAGACAGACCCTATGCCGTCCCGTTCATGCGCACCGGCGCATCTATGGTATGGTATTGGCAGAGAACACGCTCGCCTGACGTCGTCGGGTCGGGAGTCTATCAAACCGCTATGAATGTACGCAAGCCCGCCAACCGCACGCGCATGCTCCTGCTGACCGCGGGTCTCAGCGGAACGCTCTGCTGTGCGGCCTGCCAGGTCGAACCAACCGGCATCGCTGCTCTGCCCAACCTGCCCACGCCAACCATGACAGAACACGCCGCAAACAGCCGCATCAAGCTGCCCGCCCCCGCGCTCTCCGGCGCGACGAGCGTCGAGGAGGCGTTGGCAGCGCGCCGCTCCGTGCGCGACTACACCACGGATTCGCTCTCTCTAGCCGACTGCGCCCAACTCCTGTGGGCCGCCCAGGGCGTCACCAGCCCCGAAGGTCTGCGCGCCGCGCCGTCCGCCGGCGCACTCTATCCGCTAGAGATATTCCTGGTGGCGGGGCGCGTGACGGACTTGCCCGCAGGCGTGTACCGCTACGATCCGCACGCCCACGAGTTGGCGCTCGTCGCCGCCGGTGACCGCCGCGCCGCGTTGAGCGAAGCGGCGCTAGGCCAGTCGCCGCTGCACGAGGCCCCGGCCGTGTTCGTGATCGCCGGCATCTACGCACGCACGACCGGCAAGTATGGCGACCGCGGCGTTGACTATGTCTATGTCGAGGCAGGGGCCGCCGCCCAGAATATGGCGCTGCAAGGCGTCGCCCGCAACATAGGAACCGTCTTCATCGGCGCCTTCGATGACGAAGCCGTCAAGCTGGCCCTAAGCCTGGCGGATGACGAAGAGCCGCTTGGCCTGATGCCCGCCGGCGTCCCGCTCTCTCCCTAATCGGATCTATGCAGAGGGCGTGCAGACCCCCTGCACACATCAGCCCGTTCCGGCAGCCACGGACGCCGTTTAGGGGCTTCCGGCCGTTCGGCCATACCATTGCGCAAAGCCCCCGCCGATTCAACCCTCTCACGAAGCTTGGTATAATATCCGCATGACCCAACGCATCGTCGTCAAGTTCGGCACCAGCGTTCTCACCGGCGGCGCCCGCCATCTCGACCGGCCGCGGCTGGTCGAGTTCGTCCGCCAGTTATCCGACCTCCACAGCCGCGGGCACGATATCGTCGTCTGCACTTCCGGCGCGGTAGCCGCCGGTCGCGCCCACCTCGGCTTTCCCAATTTGGCGCCGACCATCGTCAACAAGCAGCTCTTTGCCGCCGTCGGCCAAACCCGCCTCATGCTCCAGTGGGAGCGCATCTTCGACATCTACGGCATCCGCGTCGGGCAGATCCTCCTCACCCGCGCCGATACCGAGAACCGCCGCCGCTATCTCAACGCGCGCGACACCCTTTCCGCTCTGCTGGAACGCCGCATTGTGCCCGTCGTCAACGAAAACGACGCCGTCGCCACCGAGGAGATCAAGGTCGGCGACAACGACAACCTCTCCGCCCTCGTCGCTACCCTGGTCAGCGCCGACCTCCTGCTCATCCTCACCGACCAGGCCGGCCTCTACACCGCCGACCCGCGCACCGACCCCAGCGCCGAGTTGATCCCCGAAGTCCACCACTTCGACGATCTGCAGGGAATCCACGCCGGGGACAGCGTTACCGGGCTGGGCGTAGGCGGCATGTCTACCAAGATCGCCGCGGCCAACACGGCCCGCCACGCCGGCATCGACGTCGTGATCGCCGCCGGCGCCGAGCCGAACGTCATCTTGCGTGTGGCGCAGGGCGAGTCCGTAGGCACGCGCTTCCCGGCCCTCGAATCGCGCATCGAAAGCCGCAAGCGCTGGATCCTCGCCGGGCCGAAGCCGGCGGGCCGCATCGTGATCGACGCCGGGGCCGTGCGCGCGCTCTGTCGCCGCGGGCGCAGCCTCCTGCCCGCGGGCATCACCGCGGTCGAAGGCGGTTTCCAACGCGGCGACACGGTGATCATCGTCGACGCCGAACGCCGCGAGCTGGCCCGCGGCCTCACCGCCTACAACAGCGACGACCTGGCCCGCATCGCCGGCTGCCATTCCCACGAGATCGAAGACCGCCTCGGCTACACCTACGGCGAAGAAGCCGTCCACCGCAACAACTTGGTGCTGCTCACGGAGTAAGTACGCGGGGCGCAGAGGCGTTTTTCCAGGGGAGTGAAACCGGCTAAGGCGTCTGCCTTAGCCGGCTATGTTTACCTTATATTTGCTGGGAGTGATCTTACCCAAAGGCAGAGAGGAATACCGAATTCGCAGCCGGCGGTCAAGCTCACAGACCAACGCAATCAATACAGCCCGTAAGCCTGCTTTACGCCCAGCGTGAACATGATCCCGCGCCCAGGCTCGTCGATCTGCAAATTTTCTCTGATCGTCGAGACGATAGGCTCAGTCAGGCTATCCTCCGACAAAATCATGACGATCTCCTTCTCCGGTTCAATCGCCATCGCAAAGAGCACGTTCGTTTCATGAATGCCCGAACCTCTGGCGTTGATAATCGTGGCGCCCCTGGAGCCCGCCTTCGTCGCCGCATCTAGCACGGCTTCCGCCCTTCCCCTGTCGACAACTACGAAAATGGCATTGTACATTGTATTTTCAACACCTCTGCTTCCCTGGATATCGCGGTATTCGCAGCCCCTGGCGCCCAAGAAGTTCACAACCGACATTAAGAAGGCGATGCCGTGATGCGGCTTATCAAAGGCCAACTCCTTATGAAGCCCTTCAAGAGCGCTCTGCGCCGTTGCGCTCTCGGCAATGATGAACACGATCTCTTTTTCGACATCGCTCAAGCCCAAAAATTCCAACACGCGACTCTTGACCGTTCCCCAGCCTAAACAAATCGTGCCCCCAGACACGCCATATTGCCTTGCGATTTTGAGGACTTTGCTGCCCGAACCGTGGCTCACAATGACGCACAGCAGCTCATACTCATCTCTATCAGGAGGCATCGTCATACGCTTCTATTCCTTCTTTCACGGACTTCACCTTAAAGATATACCCCAGCGCCTGCAATGTGATGAGCGGCGCCAGAGCGACCAGTGCAATCACGCCGAAACCGTCTATCAACACGTTCGCCCCTTCCGTTGCCTCGGCGGCCCCCTGCGCAAACGCCAGTATGAACGTCGCCGTCATCGGGCCTGAGGCAACTCCGCCCGAATCAAAGGCGATGCCCACAAAGAGCGGCGGCGCCAGGTAAGTCGCAGCGACTGCAATGACATAACCGGGCAACAGAAAATGCCACAACTGTACCTGGGGAATAACGATCTTCACCATCGCCAGCGCAATCGCAACCCCGACCGAAAGAGAAAACGATGCCATTACCATCTTGGCCTTCACAGACCCGCTGGTGACTGTCTCGATCTGATGCGTCAAAACGTGCACAGCCGGCTCGGCGAGGACCGTCGCCAAGCCCAACACAAAGCCGATGGCGATGACCAGCGAACGTTTGTCCGACGAGGCAATACTGTACCCCACAACGTTGCCGACGTCCATAAAGCCTGCATTGACGCCGGTCAAAAACAGCACCAAGCCGACAAACGTATATACCAAGCCTTTCACGATATTCATAAAGGCCCTGTGCGAAAGGTGAAACGACCGTATCTGCAGGGTCACAAACACCGCAAAGAGCGGAAATAACGCCAGAGAAATCTCGCCCGCAATGATCGGCAACTCGTGGATGTAGGGCGCCAGGATCGAAGCGGAATGTGTATCAGACAGATCGAGGCCGGCGCTTATTTCGCTCGGGCGCGCAAGAATGCTCATCAGCATGACCGTCATGATCGCGCCGGTTGACACGATGCCCACAAGCCCAAAGCTGTCTTCCTCTGCAGACTTGCTGTCCTTCTTGACCGAAGCTACGCCGTATGCGAGCGCCAATATAAACGGAACAGTCAGGGCCCCCGTCGTAGCGCCGGAGGCATCGAACGAGATCGCCAGGAATTCAGGCGGGGTGAATATCGCCAGCGCCAAGATGACCAGGTAGGCCACGGTAAGGAAGCCGCGCAACGACACGTTGTAGACAATTCGCAACAGCCCCAGGGCAAGCATCGCCGCTATACCGAGAGAGACCACGACGACGAGGCTAAATTTGGATATCGCACCCGAAGTCACATAATCCACCTGATCGGCCAGAATATGCAGATCCGGTTCCGCAATCGAAATGAAGAAGCCGAGCGCCAAACCGGCTACGGCGATGATCCACACCTTGTTTTTCTCGGTGATCGGCCCCCGCATGAGAACGCCGATCGGCGTGATGCCGATGTCCACCCCGAATAAAAAGACGGCCAGCCCAATCACGATCAATACTGCGCCAATTGCGAACCTCATTAGCAGGTGGTTTTCCAACGGGGCAATCGTGAAATGCAGGAGCAACACGATCACCGTAACTGGAAGCACTGCATAGAGAACCTCGCGGAGTTTCTCAACGAGAATATTCACAATTGCTTGCGTCCTTATCCACTCATGCGATGGTTAGGAAAGGCGATTCGCCACGATTCGTAATATGACAGCCAAATCATAGACGGCTTGGGCAGACATCGTCCGGTCTATCTTCCAGCCGCCCGCCGCCAACCGCGCCCTATACGGCCAACAGCCGCTTCTGCACCGAGCGGTTGTGGCAGGCGATGCCCTCGCCGAACGCATTCGGCCAGCACTGGCTGCAACTGGCGCAGATCGCCTTGTCGGTTTCGCCTTCTTGCAGCAGACGCGGCAAGTGCGGCTCGACAATCAGCGGACGGCACAAGCTGATGACCTGCGCCGCGCCGCTCGCCAGCGTGCGCTGCATCACCTCCACATGGCGAAAGCCGTTGACCAACGCCAGCGGATAATCCGGCCCTACCGCCGCGCGCACCGCCTCCGCCATGCGCAGGAAGGGCGGCTCCGGCGCCTTCTTCGTCCAGGACGGCGTCCCCAGGGCGTGGCTAAGTTCAATAGCGTCGACGCCTCCCGCCACGCACGCCTGCGCCGCCTGCACGCCTTCATCCAGCGTCAAGCCGGAATCCTCGCGCCCCGCCACGCCCAACTTGATCCAGACCGGATAGTCCGGGCCGACCTGCGCCCGCACCGCGGCGATCACCGCGTTCAGGAACGCCCGACGCCGTTCAGGGTCGCCGCCCCAACGGTCTTGGCGCAGGTTCGTCGCCGGCGTCAGGAACTGCGACGTCAGATAGCCGTGCGCACCGTGGATCTGCACGCCGTCGAAGCCCGCCGCTTTGGCCCGTCGCGCCGCCTGGCCGAAGGCGTCCACAGCCTGCACGATCTGCTCGTCCGTCATCACATTCGCATGTTTCGTGCGCGTGCTGGACGGAACGCCCGACGGCGAGAGCGGCTCCGGCGTCTCGACCGGATCGCAGCTTGCCCCGCCGTGGTTGATCTGCACCATCACCTTGGCGCCCGCGGCCTGCGCCGCAGAGATCGTCTCGCGCCAGATCGGGATCAGTTCATCGCTGTCCAGCGCAGACATCTCCGGATGCGCCTTGCCCGCGCGCATCACATAGGCGTGCCCCGTCACGATCAAGCCGACGCCGCCCTCTGCCAGGTCGCGGTAGAGCGTCGCCAGCTTGGGCAGCGGCGCACCCGTAACGTTGTCGGCCATGCTTTCAGCCGTAGCGGAACGCATCAGGCGGTTGCGCAGACGCAGCCCGCCAATCGTGACCGGCTCGAACAGCCCTGGTTTCTCGTGTGAAATCGCCATGCTTGCGTTGTCCTTCCCAATCGCCGGCGTGCGGCGGGTTATTTCAATGCCGGGCGCTGCACAAGCCAATGCGCGCCGCCCTAACGCTTCTACAGATGAAACTGCAACAGCCAGTCGTACAAATCCTCGCCCGCATACACGCGGTCCCAGCAGTTGTGCGGCAGGTCTTCGTGGATGGTCAGCCGCACCGACTGGTGGCCCGCCGCCTCCAGCGCATTCGCCATCTCGTAGGAGTACTTGGGCAGCACCACCTCATCGCGGCCGCCGTGGAAGATCCACACCGGCATCTGCACGTCGGCCAGACGCGCCGCCAACGCGGGATTGCCTCCGCCGCACATAGGCGCAATCGCGGCCCAACGCTGCGGGTGCGCCGTCGCCATATGCCACGTGCCGTAGCCGCCATAGCTCAGCCCGGTCAAGTACACGCGCGCCGGGTCCGCCCGGTATCCGCTCAGCGTCGCATCGACCATCGCCAGCAGGTCGGCTTCGCAATTTTGCCAGCCGCCCGGCGCTCCTTCCACGCCCCACGCGTCGAGCGAGCCGAACTTGGGCGGGCGCGGGCTTTCGCCGCGCACCATGGGGAAGTCGGCGCGTTCGACGGCGCGCCGCGGCGGGACGCCCTCCAGTTGGCGCGCCGGTCTGGGCGCGTCCTTGCGCAGTTCAATCTGGTGGTCCATATCGAACACCGGCAGCTGCGGCCCGATGATGATAAAAGGCAGATCGTGCCGGTAGATCCACGCTTCGCCCAGCGGCCCATTGTGCAGCACCCAGTCCAGGTCGGCGCGGCCATCGCCGCGCTCGCCGCCGCCGTGCAGGAAGAGCATCACCGGCCACAGCCGCTCCGGGTCCGCCTCATAGCCGGCGGGCAGGTAAAGAAAATACTCGCGCTCCTCATCCAACGCCGTACATCGGTAGGACTTGCGCAGCAGTTGGGCTTCCGAGGGGTGCGGGCTGGAGCTGGTCTGGTCCATCATGTCATCTCCTTGTGGGGGTGGCAATTCGGCGAACGCCGCTCTTCGCCCCATGATAGCACAACTGCCCGTTTCATCTAGGCTGCGGGGCGACTTAGGCTGCGGGGTGACTGCAAAGCCTGCATGCCCGCCAAGAGAACCGCAGAATTTGCCGCGGGTTGCACGAATTACTCGAATGATTCCCGGTTCTTTCGTGAAATCAGCGGCTTCGGCTCTATCGCCGGTAAGCCGCGCCGGCATGTCGAACAGACGGCCCCAATAGACCTGGCGCAGGGAAGGCACGATGGTCTGTGTCCTCCCTGCGCCAGGCGTTGCCGTCTAGGCGTTGCCGCCAAAATGACGGCGGGGTCTTCAGCTTACGCACTACCGGTTGCGCACGCGCACCGGCTTCATGTTTTCACGGCGCAGGTTCGCCGCGTTCTGTTCCGCCGTAGCCTGCATGCGCTCGCCCATGAGCGCAAACCACACGCCAACCCGCTCGACCATGGCGCCGAGACGGCGCTGCCACCGCTTGGTCTGAGCGACGCTCTCCACATATTCCAGCCGCAGATCTTTGAGACGCTGCTCATGCAGAGTCTTGAGTTCGTTATCCATCAAAATGTACATACTTTGTGTTTCCTTTCCTTCCCACTTTCGTTGGCGAGCTTGTCTTTATATTTTCATATTGTTCGCTCGCCCGGCGTATAGCCGTCTGCACAACAAGTGCACAGGTGAAGCATAGCACCTTTTCTCAGCCAGAATGTGAGACTCTTCACAATTGGACCTGGCCGCCGGGCCGTAGCCGCGGCCGCTTCGCCTGTGTTGAGGCCGCTTCCCGCGGCCCGGACCCTTCGTTGGATCCTCGTCTACATCTATTCCGTTAAGGCAAGCGTCGTTGCGCCTTCCGTCACTCTCTCCGGCATATCGCCTCCTTCCGAACAACCCAGGCCGCGGCACAGACTGCGACGTAGGCCGCAGGCCGGCGCGACGGTCTTGCGCATGTACCTTACGCAGTCCCGTCGCGCCGCCTATTTAAACCACGCTGAGAAATACGAAGAGGTGATGATCGAAGATACGGCAAAACGCGGACGCGTAGGCAAGTCGTCCGGATGTCGAACGCATCCGGACTAACTTCCCTGTCGTATCGAATCTGCTTTAGCGAACAGCCCGCTACGGCCTAGTATCGGTCCAGGTGATGCGCGTAGGCTTGCGGTAAGGACGGCGCGCCCCCGCCGGGGAACCACGCCGCCAACACGGCCGTGTAGCGCTCCGCCGGGTCGCCCAAGTCCGTCGCAGCGGTCGCCGCCGCATCGTCTGCTGACCAATAGCCCAGCAGAAGCCGCAGCAGCGTCTGATCGTCCGGGATCAGTTCGCCCTGCTCCAGAAGGGCGAACGCGGCGTCGTGATCCGCCGTAGGCGCAGCCGCGCCCAACCTGCGGCGCAATTCCGGCTCCAGCGCCCCTAGCAAGGCGGCCCGATGGAAAATGCCGCCCATCATGCCGCCCGTCGCCGGGAAGCGCAGCCGGTACTCGCCGCCCAGACCGCGTGCAACGCGGCCCGCTGTGCTGTCCAACGGCTCGCGCAGCCACATTTCGGTCGCCCCCTGGTCGGCGCAGATCGAAGCCGCCTCCGCCAGCAACGCCTGTGCCGCAGCGGCATCGCGCGCGGCCAACTCGTGGATGATGTAAGGTGAATGGACCACGCCGAAGCGACGCTCGGTCACAATCGCATAGCCGGCCAACACAGCGCCGTCCGCCAGCAAAATCACCGCTGAACCCGGCTCCCACGTGCGCGGCGCACGCAGTTGGTTCCAACTTGAGGGACGCACATGCGTCCACGGTCGCTGGGCGTGAATCTCGTTGTACAGCGCCGCCATAGCGGGCAGATCGTCCGGCGTAAACGGTCGCAGGCTGCGCCCCCCCTGCAGGGGGCCTGCGTGCAGCCGGTCCACAAACCGCAACGGCAGCACAAAATGCCCCTCGGTCAGACAGTTAACAAAGCCGAACTTCTCGTACAGCCCCTCAATCGCCTCCGACACGAAGCCTACGTCCGCGCGCGAGGCCATGCTCTGGCGCACGCGCGTCAGCAGCTTACGGATGTAACCCCGCTGCCGGTGCTTGGGGTCGGTGTTCACGCCGCCTATGCCCTCCGAAGGGAGGGCGATCGCGCCGAAACGCTTCTGAAACGAGAATATCTCCAGCCCGCTCACCGGTTCGTCCACGCCCTCCGCCCACAGCTTGCAATCGCGCTGGGGCCGCCTGACATCGTCCGTCGGCGGCGCTCCCGGCTTCAGCGCAACCTCTTCGGTGTAGCGGAGGCCCGGCTCCAGAGTTTCCTCTATGTCGAAATGGGTGTTCGTCTCGGTCATGGACATCTGCCTGTTCTGCTGGCGCCGGATGCTCCGGCAGGGGATTGTCGTTCAACCGCTGCTCATCCTATCACCGGCGCGCCCGCCGCCCAAACCGGCCCCGCTTATGATTTACGCCTCGGATAGGCCATCGATATAAAAAGGCCGGGGCTGCACAGGCAACCCCGGCTCTCGCCATCACATCGCCAAAGCCGTACACCAGCCCGTCTACGGCTCCGGCTTGGCCGTTAACTTCCACGTCGTCACGGTAGACACGCCGCCGTTCGATTCGCTATACCGCCCTTGCAACGTCAGCCCGTCCGCCGTAATCGGCTTCTCACCCTGACCGAAGGCCGCGATCGTGCCGTGGAACTTGTCCGTGTTAAAGGGCGCCTGGCCGGGGCAGTTGTTGCTCAATGTCCCCTTGGCCTCGATCGCCAGCGTACCGGTGTGGATGCGGTAGTCCATCGCTTTGTCGGCATTGAAACTCGACGTCTGTAGGTTGGCCGAAAACTGCTTGAGCGCGGAATAGGTCGTCGGCCCGCCGTCGATCTGGCACTCGCCCACCTTGCCGTGCTGCTCCCACGTCACCGACGCCTCGGCCAGTTTGTAGTACTGGTAGATCGGGTTTTCGGGCAGGCTGTCGTCCGGCTCAAACACAATCCGGCCGCTGTAATGATCCGTGTACTCGGCAATGCCGGGCTGCGACGCCGTGATCGTCGTCTCAAACGAACCCTCCCAGCGGTAGCAGCCGATGTTGGTCACAGACAGCCTGGGCTGCGGCGTCATCGACACCGCCTGGCCGCGGTTGCGCCACTGCCCGTTGCTGATCACGATGATCAGTTCTTCCAGTTCTTCGTCGCGTTGATCCCGGCAGAACGTCCTGGCGAAATCGGCCGTCCAATCCTCACGCTGCCATTCCTTGCCCGCAATTTTGACCAGCGCCTGTATCTTAGCATCCGGCTGCGGGTAAATGAGCAGAGGGTTGAGGAACCCCACGGACCGGGTCTGCCCATCCTCGAAGACGAAGCGGTAGGCGCGCATCGCCAGGTGCGGGATGTCGGTCGGCATCTCGAACTTGATGTCCGGCTGACCGCCCAGCGCGGCGAGTCCGTAGGTCTTCTTGATGTCGCCGATGCGGGGCATGTCCCCGACGACCTCTGTCACCGGCTCAGCGCCTGTCGCCTCGTCGCCGCGCAGCGGAATGTCGATGCCGTCCCAGCGCTTGAAGCCGTCGACCGGCCCTACATTGGCGACATGCAGCGCAAACTCGTGCCACACATCGCTCAGCCCGCCGCCGATGGCCTGGTCGATGGCAGCCAGACTATCGTTGGGGAACTTCGCCGCGTTCTCCCAGCTGCGCCGGATGACGCCGGGATCGCCCGTCGTCTTGGTCAGATAGAGCGGAAACAGATAGCTGGAACGCCCGTCGAGCAGTTGATCGCGGATCGGGTCGCGCCAATCTTGCGTCTGCAGGAAGTAATAGGCCCACTGGTGTTCCCAATTGTCCTGCGGATAGACGAAATCAATTGCCCAGTTGGCCGTCGCTTCGGACCACCACTCATACTCAGCGCACTGCTTGCCCTGGTCTGCGCCGAACTGAAACGTGTGGAAGAACTCGTGCGTCACCGCCGGAATGAACGTATCGTCGTCGATGGTAGGCGACACGAGAATAAACGACGGGCGCTTATCGCAGCCGGGCGGGTAGGCCAGCGTCGCCGCGCCGCCCGTGCCCGGCGGCGTCCAGGTCAGATAGATGTCCAGCCGCCCGTCGCCGCCGTCCCACCACACCTGTTCATCGCCATTCCGGTCGACAAAACGGTGCGGCCCTTTGTCGCTCGGCGGGTCGCGGCGCATGAGGATGGTCAGCTTGGGCCAGATATCGTTCTGCAGCGCGGCGATCAGGCGCTGCGCCCTGGCTGCGCTGTTGGGATCGTCCGCCCGCCACCAGACGCGGAAATTGGCGCCCACGCCGTCGGCGCAGGCCCATCCCCCCGGCATGATGGGCGAAGGCCCCGGGTCGAAGGCGCATGGCTGATCCTCGGCGGGCCGCACGCCCTGTCCCGCTCCCTGTACGCCCGCCTGCTCCGCATACGGCTCGAACCAGCTTCCCTGATAGATCGGCGGCTGGAAAAAGGGGGCCAGCAACGCCTGCGCCTGACCGGAAAGCGAAGCATACCGGCCCACCGCCTCGCGCATGAGGATAGCGTCCAGTTCATCGCCGTCGCCGCGATACTTGGCCGGAAGCCGCGGGTCTCCGAATGAGGCGAACACCTTATAGACGAGCGCAGTCTCTGCGTCGATTTCGCCGCGCGCCAACGCCGCGTCGATCAACTCCGCGCTGGTCTGTCCGCCGCCGCCTGCGGACCCCGGCGCGGCCATCATAGGCAAGAACAAAACCTCGCCGCCCTGCGCAGCCGCGGGGCGCGCCGCCACGAACAACAGCGCCGCCTGGAGCGCAGCCAGCGCGATCAGCGCCGTAAACCGCCTAACATCCCACAATTTAACCATCGTATGTGTCCCCTCCTCCACGCAATTCTCTAGGGCCGTCGAACACGCCCAAAAACCAGGGGCGCCGCATCGCGCAGCGCCCCTAGAATGCCCAGGCATCCCCGGTCAAGTTATCCCTGGCCGGAGACAGCCCACGGCGACACTTCCGGCCCCCACACGATCTCGCCCGTGCGGTCGATGTAGGCGTACTCTTCGCCCAACTCGACCCGCGCCAGGCCGCCGGTGAAGCGCTCGGCCATGCTGTACTGCGGCTCGATCACAAGCGCGCCGCCTGCATCCACATAGCCCCACAACCCCTCGACCATCACCGGAGCCAGTCCCTCAGGAAAGGTTGCTTCCCCATAGTTCGAGAAAAAGTAGCTGTCGAACTGCGGCTCGACCACGAACTGGCCGCTCCGATCGATGAAGCCCCACTTGCCGCCAACCGTCGCCGCCGCATAGCCGTCCGCGCCGAAGGGGTTGACCGTCTCGAACTGCGGTTCGATGACCACATTGCCGTCCAGGTCTACAAAGCCCCACTGCGCCCCAACCAACACGGGAGCCAACCCCTGGCTGAAGTCCATCACGGCGTCATACTCGGCCGCGATCGCCATCTGCCCCGCCTTGTCGATAAAGCCGAACTTATCCTCTACCTGGACGCTGGCGCGGCCTTCGTTGAAATAGCCCGCGCCGACGTACTCCGGCGCGATCGCCATCTGCCCCGTCGCGTCGATGAAGCCGACCTTGTTGCCCACGTACACCTGCGCCAGCCCCTCGGAGAAGTCCGACGCATAGCGGCCCGGCGTCTCGAATGCAGTCTGGCCCGTCTTGTCGATGAAGCGGCTCTGCTGCCCCGCGGCCACGCGCGCCACGCCCGCCTGATAGGGCAGCGCCGTATCGTACTGCGGCTCGATCACAAACTCGCCGTCCATGTCGATTACGCCGTACTTATCGCCAATGCGCACCGGCGCCAGCCCGTTCTCCCCGAACGCGCCCGCCTCGTCGTACGCCAGCGCGATGACTAGCTCGCCGCCGGGATCGACGTAGCCATATTTTTCGCCCATCATCACCGCAGCCAGCCCCTGGCTGAAGGCATAGGCCGCGTCGAAGCGCGGCTCGATCACCGTCTCGCCGTCCTCGTCGACATAGCCATAGATCATGCGCACGCCCTGGCTCTCGGCAATTAGCCCGTAGCCTTCGCCAAATCCGTACGCCCCGGCATAGCGCGGCTCGACCACAAATTGTCCCTCGTGGTCGATGTAGCCGAACTGCATAAACCCGTCCTGGAACACGCCGACCACGGCGCGGCCCTCCGCAAACGGCTGCGCATCGTCGAAGGTCGGCTCGATCACCATCTGCCCGTCCGCGTCGATATAGCCGAAGCGACCGTCCCGCATGACGTGCGCCAGCCCTTCGCTGAAGTCCATCGCCGCGTCAAACTCGAAGGGGATGACGACCGCGCCGCCCTCGTCGATATAGCCGTACTTCATCTCCGCGAAATCGCGCAGCACGACGGCGCGGCCATCCGAGAACGAACCCGCATACGCGAACTGCGGCTCGATCACCATCTGCCCGCCCGCGTCGATATAGCCGAAGAGGCCATCCACCAGGACGGGGGCCAACGCCACAGCCGCGTCCTCGTCCAGCGGGAAGTTGCCGGCATTCTCATACTCAGGCGCGATCACAATCTCGCCGTTGGCGTCGACAAACCCGAACTTGGCGTCGACCTGCACCATCGCCCGGTCGTGGTGAAACTCGCCGATCCACTCGAAGCCGCCCGACCCGACCGGCTGCCCCGTCCCGTCGATGAGGCCCCACGCCCCTGCCGAGAACACGTGCGCCAAACCGTCGCTAAAGGTCAACGGCGTGCCGAACTGGGATTCAATTGCCAACTCGCCGCCGGCGTCGATCGCACCCCACAGCCCGCCCTGGGACACGCCCGCCATCCCCTCGCTGAAAGGCATCACGCCATCGAACTGGGGCGCGGCGATCTCCGCCCCGGTTTCGTCGATGAAGCCCCATTTGTCCCCCGCCATCACCGCGGCCCGCCCCTCGATGAAGCGGTCCACATAGTCGTACTTCGGCTCAACTACGACCTCGCCCGCGGCGTTGGCAAAGCCGAACTTGCCCGCGGCGTCGGTGATGGGGAAGAGCGCCGCCGCGCCGGCGGGCGCTTCCTCCGCCGCAAGAGCCCCCGGCTCATCGGCGACCTCCTCTGGCGTTGCCGCCGCCTCCTCTGCTTCCGGCGCGGCGACCGGCTCCTCTTCAGCTTCGGCTGCCGGCGTTGGAACCGCCTCCGCTGCGACCGCGGGGGCAGGCGCGGCAGGCTGGGCCGTCGGTTCCGGCGTTGACCTTCCTCCACACCCGGCAAGAACAAGGCCTGCAATAAGCAGGGCGGCCATCAGTCTGGTACGTGTCATCTTTCCTCTTCCTTACATTTTGTTCTTTGACGTCATTGCTGTTCAGTGCGACCATTGCCGTGCCCGCACCAGAAGCGGTGCAAGGCTGCATAACAGGCTAATGACGACGGCGCGGGCAATTTTGTTCGCCGCGGCGCCGCTTTGGCTATGCGACGCCCGCGCACAGCCAAACGATCGCAGCCTTCCCGCCGGCTAAAGGCTTGCGGAAAGGTCACCGATCGCACGCATAACGCTGTCGTTCTCGTCATGGCTCACCCGTAGCGTGGTGTGCGGAGCGGATATTGGGCAAGCGGCGGGGAATTATAGTAGAGAGCATGGCATGCGCCAAAACGCGCGACGCCTGAAATAAAAAAACCGGATGCGATGTGTCGCATCCGGTCAAACCATCCGAGCGCGGCGCCGGCTGTCGGTCGCCGCTGCCGCCCGCTTCGTATATTAATCCATCCCTGGCGCGCTCACAGGGCTAGTCGTCATCACTCGGTCGCTCGCCGGTGAACAAGGCTCGGTATGCCCCATAACCTTCGTCCTCCAGCCGGTCCAGCGGGATAAAGCGCAACGCCGCCGAGTTGATGCAATAGCGCAGGCCGGTCGGCTGCGGCCCGTCATCGAAGACATGGCCCAGATGCGAGTCGCCGTACTTAGAACGCACCTCCGTGCGCGGCATCCACAGCTTGCGGTCCGTGCGCGTCGTGATGTGCTCGGATTCCAGCGGGCGCGTGAAGCTGGGCCAGCCGCACCCCGCATCGTACTTGTCCAGCGAGCTAAACAACGGCTCGCCCGTCACGACGTCCACATAGATGCCCGGCTCCTCGTTGTCCCAATATTCGTTATTAAAGGGGCGCTCGGTGGCTTCGTGCTGCGTCACCTGGTACTGCTCGGGCGTCAGCCGCCGCCGCAGTTCCGCGTCCTCCGGCTTACGATAGGTCTTCATCCGCTCCGTCCTTCTCTACAAAGCCAACCCGCTGCTCACGGATAGCATCATGACACGCAGTCAAGTCCGGCGCAGTTAGGCCGGTTCCGATCCGGCGCGCCTTTGTGGGCTAGGCGACGGTGAATAACAGCCCATTCTGCGACGGATCGCGCACGAAGAGGCCGTCGCCGCGCACTTCAACCGAGACCGGCGCGCCCTCTAGCCGCTGCTTGAGACGATTCAACTCCGCTTGGCCGTCCAGGCGCACGGTGAAGTAACGCAGCCCCGCGCTTTCCGGCGGAGGGGGCGGCGCGCCCGCGCCGTTCCATGTATTGACGCCCACATGGTGATGATAGCCGCCGGCGGAAAGAAAAGCGGCGGAACGACCGTAGTACATCTGCAACTCAAACCCGATGACGCTCCGGTAGAATTCGACAGCCTCCTCCAAATGCGCCACATGCAGATGCATGTGCCCCAATACGGTGTCAGGCGCCATCCGCGGCTCAACCGCCGCGTCAGCCAACAGGCCGAGAATGCCTTGAACGTCGAGCGGATCGGTGGTCATGGCCAGCGCGCCGTCTACAAACGGCCATTCCAATCTGGGCCGGTCTCGGTACACCTCGATGCCGTTGCCGTCCGGGTCGTCGAGGTAGATCGCCTCACTGACGCCGTGATCCGAACCGCCGGTAAGGTCCGCGCCGTAGTCGATCAGCCGCCGCAGCGCATGGGCCAGCGCCAAACGCGACGGCACAAGCAGCGCGAAGTGATAGAGGCCGGTTGTGCGGGGAGCCTTTGTCGCGCCTGGCGTCTCGGTGAGGGCAACCAGATCGTGCGCCCCCGCGCCGAGATAGGCGGTGTCGCCCTGGCGCCGGTGCACCTGCAAACCCAGGCCAAATTGGTAAAAATCGAGCGACCGCGACAGGTCGGATACAGTGAGGTGCGCATAGCCAAGCGTCGTCTCGGATGCCAGACTGTTGGGCGTGGATGGGTTCATAGGCTACCCTCGCAGGTTGCTCAAGACGCGTACCGTGCACGCGCCGGGGATCGCTCTCGCCCCTAAGGGCCGACAGAATACCACAAGCGCACATCGCGCTGCAACCGGCCTTTCGGCACCCCTGGCGGCAAAGGCGCAGGAGCGAATGCCGGCGATCCCAAGGAAGCCGGCATGTCTAAAAAGCTAGGCAGGGTTGCAATAGGGGGAACGAGCGTCGAATCCGCCCATATCGCAATCTTCGACTATACGAATTTCGGGCATTTGGCGCAGTAAACCGGCAGGTTCCGCCGCCGCGCCCGCGCGCCACGAATCTCGCTATGCGAACGCGTCACACTTAATCCAGGATCGCCAACTCGTAACGGTCGATGCCATCCCGACTCTGCGCCCAGACTTTGATGGAACCGGTCTCACCGGGGGCAAGCGTTACGCTCTCGCCGATCTGCTCGCCGGCTACGCGTTGCCCCTGACCGTCGATGAAATCCGCCTGGAGTTTGATATCGGCGTGGGCTTGGCTGCCGGTGTTGTGCAGGCGCACAAGCAGCGTGCGTGAGGTGTCGGAGGCTTGTTCCGCCACCGATACAATGACAATATCCTGCGAGGCGAGGGCGGATTCGTCCGGCGCATCGACAGCGGGGGCGGCGGTTGTGCCGGCGGGCGTTGCCTGCTCACCGACGACGTCCGTCGTCTCCGCGGTCGGCGCCCGTTCGACGGGCGCTAATTCGTCCGCGCCGAACAGGGTCTGGCGCACAGGGGGAAGGAGCGCTACGACTAGCGCCAGGACAAGCACTGTTGCCAACGCCGCGACACGCGGCCACACGTCCAGGCTCATGGTGCGCCGGCGGGTAGCCCCGGCCCGTTGCCAGCCGCGCCCCACCCGCCAGTGCCTTGCCTCCGGGTAACGCCGCCGCACCTCCTGTGCAATCGCAGCCGCCTCGCGCTCTTCGGTTAGGTGCGCGTGGATCGATCCGTCCGGCAAGATCACTTCGATGATCGTCATGGAACAAACCCCTTGTACATGCCGCAAACCGCCGCGTGCGGTCGCTCGCGCCTACTCTATCCCGATTCCCGGCGGCATAACACCGGCAAAGGGCGCAGGCCGATCGCGACAAACGTAGAACGCGGCTCCGCTCCACCCTGTCATGACCCGCCTGGTATTGCGCTTAGTGCGCTCGGCTGCAACGCCCAATTTGTTGCATCACCCAACAAAATCGCTGCGCCGCCTTATGCCGACTGCCGCCCCCGAAGACCTGCGGCGGAACCTTATCGGACAGGCGCTCGTCTACTCTCTGCCCCGGATGCGGGCGGATAGGCTCAGAGGTTGCAACGGAAGGGAGCATGGCAGGGATCAGGCTGGCGGTTCTGTTCGTGATTGGGTTCATGATCGTGGGGTCGGCGCTGCTGTTGGGCAGGCAGGCGCTGACATGGGCTTTGGCCGCGCCCGCAGTCAACAGGTCGCAGCCTGCGGCGGAGGCGGCCTCTGCAAAAGCGCCGCCACTCCCCGCCCTCGCCGGCGAATCGCCCTTTGCGAACGCACCGCTCTCGGCGGAAGCGACCGCCGCCGCGGAAACAGAAGAGGAGACGTTGGTCGCTGCGCCCGTCCTGCTGCCGACCGTCACGCCCGCGCCGCTTGAGCAGCCTGCGCCTTCGTCGAGCCTGCCGCAGCCCCTTCCCGCCCAGGATGAAGTCGCCCTAAACGGCGTGCGCCACGCCTGGCAGACCTGGAACAACTGCGGCCCTGCCACCCTGGCGATGAACCTGAGTTTCTACGGAAGCCCGCTGGATCAAGCCGCCGTCGGCGCGGCGCTGCGCCCCTTTGAAGACGATAAAAACGTCAACCCGGAAGAGATGGCCGCGTACGCGCGGGCGCAGGGCTTCCACGCCCAGGTGCGCGTCAACGGCGACGCCGAGACGCTGCGCCGTCTCCTCAGCAATGGCTTTCCCGTGTTGATCGAGACATGGCTGGAGCCGGAGCCGAACGACGGCATGGGGCACTACCGCCTCCTCACCGGCTATGAACACGCCGCGCAGCGTTGGATCGCCTTCGACAGCTATGACGCGACCAACCCGGTCAGCGCCGACCCCGCCCTATACGCCGGCATCTATCTGCCCTACGCCGAAATGGATGCGCTCTGGGCCGTCTTCAACCGCACCTATCTTCTTGTCTATCCGCCTGATCGAGAAGACGCGCTACGCGCCATCCTGGGCGACGCATTCGACGAAGAGGCCATGTGGCAGGCCGCGCTCGCCCAAGCCCAGAGTGAGGTGGCGGCGGACGCGCAGAACCCCTTCGCCTGGTTCAACCTGGGCACAAGTTTCGCCCATCTGGGCGACCACGCCGCGGCGGCTGCCGCCTATGACCAGGCGCGCGCCATCGGCCTGCCCTGGCGTATGCTCTGGTACCAGTTCGGCCCCTTCGCC
Source organism: uncultured Caldilineaceae bacterium (assembly GCA_964649875.1). Taxonomy (GTDB): domain Bacteria; phylum Chloroflexota; class Anaerolineae; order Caldilineales; family Caldilineaceae; genus JASGTU01. The sequence goes on along the minus strand of CAZYSJ010000016.1, from coordinate 28,723 downwards.
GCCTATCACGCCGTGGGCCGCTACGCCGACATGCTGAGCCTGGCCGATGCGGTTCTCGCCGCCACGACGAGTATCGAAGAGATCCACTATTGGCGCGGCCGGGCGCTAGCCGGACTGGGCGATGAGGCCGCCGCTCGCGCCGCCTGGCAAGCCGCACTCGACCTGAACCCCGCCTACGCCCCTGCCCAGGCCGTCCTTGAGCCGTCTCCCTGACGCCTTACCCGCGACAGGCGCGCAGGAACCACCCCATCAGCGCCAAACTGCCCCCGGCGATTACCGCCCACACCGCTGCCAGCCCCGGATCGATCTCCTGGCCCGCCATAGCCGCAAACCACGTCATCGAAAGCAGCGCCAAACCCATCGTCGCCGCCTTGATTAACATGCAGCCCGCCAGAACATCTCCCCACGCCCGCTTGCGCCACAGCCACACCGCGGCAAGCCATGCCAGCGGCACGACCAGCCCCAAATCCAGCACGTAGACGAAATTCGTCGGCGCTTCCGCCCGGACGATCAACTCAGGCAGCGTGCCGGACGTTAGGAAGGGGACGATCTGGCCTAGCCATAACACGGTGAGCAGAATCCCCACGAAGGCCAGATAGACGGCGACCGGGCGGCGCGGCGCATCGGTATCGAAACGGCGGTGAATCTCGTCAACGTCGATCCCGGTCAGCGCGGCGATTAAGGCAAAAATGGAAAGCGAGAATAGCGCCACATAGATTAAAAAGAACTCGTTGAAGAAGTAGGCGAAGGATGCGCCTGTATAAGTGTAGAAGACATAGCCGAGCAGACCGATCCACGCCATCGCCGCCCGCGCCGACCCGCGACGCACGCCGGCCAAAGCGACTGCCAACGCCGGCAGTGCAAGCAGCGTCACCAAGTCCTGGCCGCGCACTTGCGGCAGCGTCCATGCCGTCTCACGGTAGAGGCCGGGGATGAATAGCCCGCCCAGGCCGGCGACCGCCGCCAGTAAAAGAATCGCCACGGTCAGGCGTTGGGCGATGCGCAGGGCGGGAGTGGTCGTCATCGTCGTTGGCTCCTTTCGTAGTCGGATAAATGGTTTGACCGCCAAACACAATAAAACAAATTCGCGAGGAAACTGTCACCCTGAACGAAGTGAAGGGTCGCGACGTCAATCCGTAGGAACTAGCGAAATCGTACAGAATCCGCATGCGCGGCGCTCAAACCTGAACACGCCAGTTTGTTTGGCTCCCCAACAAAAGACGCACAGCCTTGTCCGCTCTTTCGCCGCCCGCACCAGGCGCGGTAAGATAGGACATTACCGTTGCGTCCTAGAGCTTCACGCCACAGGCGGAAAGGCGGACTGTCCATGAATCAACCACGCCAACCGGCCGCGTTGCGTCTCACGCCCCCCGTCCTACGCACCGCGCTCCTCTTTGCCGCCAGCCTGGTCTGGCTCGGCTTCGGCGGTTACCTGTTTGCCGAAACCCGCAGCGTCCTGCCGGCGATACTGGCGCTGCTAGGGTTGATCAGCGCGGTCATCTACGGGCTGGCGCTTATCCCCGGCGGCAGCTATCTGGAAGCCGGGCCGGACGGCCTGGCGATCGGCGCTTCGTTTCGCAAGCGCTCCGTCGCTTGGGCCGATGTGGAGGAGTTTTCCGTACGACAGATAGGCCGCAAGAAAAAGCTGGTTCGCTACCGGCTAGTCCCCCGCGCCGGAGAGACGCGCGGGCGCGAGGAGCTCCTGCCGGACACCTACGGGCTGGAGGCGGAAGAACTGGCGAAGCAACTCAACGACCTGCGCCGCTTCTACGCGGCGAGCGACCAGTCCCCGGCTAACTGAGTGCGTCCAGCCCGCTCCTTTCGCGCCAATTTGTTGCGTTCCCCAACAAAACAATTTCCGCCATAACCGCCGACGCCTCGCCCTATATCCGCGCCGCCGGTTTGTTCGGAAGCCCAACAAAATGGCGCTTAACCCCAGCCGGACAGACGCACAGCGTCTGCATGAGGTTAAGCGCATCAATATCACCACAAAAAGCTACGGCTCCAGCGTGATCTTCAGAACATAGGCGTGGTCGCAGGGCGGCTGCGCCGGCAGTTGTACGTGCAACCCGTCCGTCTCGCGCCGGCAGGACAAGGCCCCTGGCGTCCCCAACATCTGTACCGCGGCTACGCGCTCCGGACACAGCGTCGCGCCTTGCGCCAACGAGGCGATAACCGCTTCCTCGCCCGGCCAGGCCAGAGCGATAGCGTAAAGCGTGTCGCCTTTGGCGGTGAAGCGGAAGTCCCGCCCGGTAAAGGGGGTGCGCTCCGTGTCGGTGAAAGAGCCTTCGGGCACAGGCGTCGGGCCTTCGCCGAAGGTGCGCCAGGGCCGCGTCGCATAGATCGCCTCGCCGTTGATCGCCAGCCAGCGCCCGATAGCGAGCAGAATCTCCTGTTCCGGCTCCGGGATCACGCCGTCGGGCCGAGGGCCGACGTTGAGCAGAAGGGCGCCGTTCTTGCTCACCACGTCGATCAGGTCTTGGATCAGGTCGCCCGGCGCTTTGTACTGCTGGTCGCGCACATAGCCCCACGAGTTCTTCGAGACGGAGGTGTCGTTCTGCCAGAGGAAGCGCGCCGCGCCGCTGAGCTGGCCGCGCTCGATATCGTAGACCGCCGTCCCCGGCGGAAAGGCTTCGTTCTTGAAGTTGATCGCCGTGCCCAGCCCCCACTCGACGCCGCGGTTATAATAGTGCGCGGCGAACTTCTGCAGGTACGGCGCAAAGACGATCTGCTCGATCCACCAGTCGAACCAGACAAGCTGCGGCTGGTATTTATCGACCAGCTCGACGAGGCGCGCCAGCCAGTCGTCCAGGAAGCGGGCGTCGGGCCGGGGCTGCCAGTCCAAACTGCGCCATTCGGGCGTGCGGTGCTGCGGGCCGGGCATGGCGGGGCCGTAGAAGTCGCGGTAACGCGGGTCCTGCACGTCTGACGGAAAGGTCATGCCGCCGTTCATAAACCACCAGTGCTCGGCGCGGTGACTGGAGACGCCGAAGACCATCCCCTCCTGGCGGACGGCGTCGGCCAATTCGCCGATGAGGTCGCGGTGCGGCCCCATCTTGGCCGCGCACCACTCCGAAAGCGCAGTATCATACATGGCGAAGCCGTCGTGGTGCTCGGCTACCGGCACGACATAGCGCGCGCCCGCCGCCTTGAAGAGCTTGGCCCATGCGGCGGGGTCATAGCGCTCGGCCTTGAACTGCGGGATGAAGTCCTTGTAGCCGAACTCGGTGGGGGGGCCGTAGGTTTCCAGGTGATGTTTGTATTCGGGGCTCCCCGGCAAATACATATTGCGCGGGTACCATTCGTTGCCAAAGGCGGGCACGGCATAGACGCCCCAATGGATGAAGATGCCGAACTTGGCGTCTTGGTACCACTCCGGCGCGCGGTATTGCATGAGCGATTCCCAAGCGGGCAAAAACGGTCCTGGCGCAATAGTCACGGAAGATTCTCCTTTGCATACATGGACGAGAAAAAACAAGTGCGCTGGGTGACAAGTGCGTAACGATCAGCACGGATGGAGCCATAACGAATGGGACGACAGATGAAACGGACGCCGGTTCTTTGACGCACTGCGTTTGCACATCCCCCGCTGATTTTGAAGGGACGTCTGCGGCTATTGTATCATGGCCGCGTTGACCCTGTTGGTTGCGCCCCCATCGTTCGCCCGCCTCGCTACCTGACGCGACCGCAATTCCGGCCCAGACGCCATACAGGCGTCCTCAGCCGGGCATTGAGCAACCCGCAACCGAACCCGCCCGCACATCCATCAGAAGGCGAGGGAAACGACACGTATGCAATACCGTGTGTATGACCCGGAGAAAGACGTTGTAGCCGCCCATCGCATTTGGCGCGAGACGGGTTGGCTCACCAGCGACGCACCGGAACCAGGGCAAGAGCTCGTACTGCGCAGCGGGCGCACCCTGGTGGCCGACATCGACGGCGAAGCCGAATGTCTGACGCTCACCGTGCCGGGCGAGATGCGCTATCTCGACGCGGCTGTCCCGTTCGCCGCAGTCATGGCGGTGACGACCAGCCGCGTGGCGCGCAAACAGGGCCTTGCCGGGCAACTGACCGCCCAGGCCATCGCCCTCGACGTCGCCGACGGCGCCGCCGTCAGCGCCCTAGGCATCTTTGAGCAAGGCTTCTACAACCGGTTGGGCTTCGGCAACGGCAGCTACGAGCACTGGATCCGGTTCGACCCCGCCGCGCTGCAGGTCGCCAATCCGGCGCGCCCGCCCAAACGGCTGACTCGCGAACACGCCCGCCAAATGTTCGACGCGCTGCAACAGCGCGCCCGCGGCCACGGCGCGATTAACCTGTACTCGCCAAGCTATCTGGAATCCGAACTGATCTGGGACAAAAGCGACTTCGGCCTCGGCTACTTCGACGGCGAGGCCGGCGCGCTAAGCCATTTCATATGGTTCAATGCCAAAGGCGAACATGGCCCCTACCGCGTCAACTACATAGCCTACGGCAATCGCGAGCAGTTCTTGGAATTGATGGGCGTCATCAAAAGCTTTGGCGACCAGGTGCGCATGGTGCGCATGCGCGAGCCCGCCTATATCCAAATGCAAGACCTGCTCCGCCACCCGTTCCGCAGCCGCATCGTCAGCCAGAAGTCGGATTTTGCCACGGGCAACGATGCGACGGCCTACTGGCAGGTGCGCATCTGCGACCTGCAGACCTGTCTGGCGGCTACACGCCTGCCGGGCGCGCCGCTGCGCTTCAACCTCGTCCTCAGCGACCCGATCACGCACTATCTCGACGCCGATGCCCCCTGGCAAGGCGTCGCCGGCGAGTACGTGATAACGCTGGGGCCGGAGTCCGCCGCGCAACCGGGGTCGAATGCGGGGCTGCCCACGCTGAGAGCCTCAGTCGGCGCATTCACGCGGCTGTGGCTGGGCGTGCGCCCCGCCGGCGGCCTGGCCATCACCGACGACCTACGCGGCCCGGGCGATCTGCTGGCCGCGCTGGATCGAACGTTGCGTCTGCCCGCCCCCCATCTGGAGTGGGACATCTAGAGGCATACAGACCGAGCCATTGCGAAGATCTGTGCAGAGGGTGCGCAGGCCCCCTGCACAGATCTTCACATTTTGGCCGTAAAAATGCTTACCCCTCGCGGTCGCTAACCCGTTTCGCCCCGGCGTAGAGCAGGTGGAAGCCCGCCATCTGCACCACGTGATACAGGTCGTTGTAGTTAAAATGCCTGTGCAGCGTCAGCCCGCTTTGTTGAATGCCCGCGGCCAAAAACGACACGAGCACCCCGCCCGTCAGCCAGGACGCCGCCGGGCTGCGCCGCCGCTCACGCACTTGCAGCGCCAGCAGGATGACCATCGACGCGGCGTAATCGACGATGATATAGAGGAAGTCGCCCAGCCGCCAAGTGGCGACGCTGGAGATCACGAACTTGGCCGCGGCGAAGGCCAACAACACGCCGCGATAGGGCCGCCGCAGCGCGGCAAGGGCGCCCGCGGCCAGCATGGCCGCGCTGGCCGCGCTGGTCGCCAACCCCACGATCTTCCACAAGGCGCCGCGCAGCCTGGGCGTGCGCTCCTCGGTCAGGGCGTGGACCACAGCCCGGCCAGCGCGGCGATCCCCGCGGCGACAAAGGCCAGCGCCCACAGTCGCCCGGACTTATGCGCCCAGGCCGGGCCTTTGCGCAGCCGCGCCGCATAGGAGAAAGTCTGCGCGGACAGCAACAGGTCGGTCAGGGTTGTAGCCGGCTCGGCGGGGGTCAGGCTGCTGGGCAAGGACGAGAATAGTCGGCGGGTCATATGCTTCTCCGCTGTGAATAGAACGCCAACGAAAAGCTCAACGAACTCATGGCATAAGCGAACTGCCTGGGATTCGGCCTATCGGCAAGCCCGTCACCGGTCATCCGCGGTTAGCTAGGGCAATCGACCGCACTCATATCATGCCCCATGCCCGGACATGCCGGCAAACCCGCCTTCGATGTCCGCTCATCCCTCACGTCGGGAATTCTCGCCCCGGATGTGGTTCAAGCGGCTGCGCACCGCCGAACGGAAGCTGCGGCGCGGTTCCGCCGGAGCTGCGCCGCGCAGGGCGATATAGCGCTCCAGCCAACCTTCGTATAGCGCATGCGCCTGTCGCTCAGGATCGGGCAGCCGGCGCAGTTCTTCCTCCAGCCACACATTGCAGGCCAGCGGCGGCGCGCCCGCGTCCGTGTGTTGCGGTGCGGTCAGCGCCAATGCCGAGCGAATCGAAAAGCGCTCCGCCAGATCGTCCATCAATTCAGCCGCAGATAGCGGAAACGCCGCGCTGCAACGCAGCTCGACCACGACGGACGCAACGCCCTCGCGCCATACGGTCGCCGTCAAGATCGGCGCGGGCGGAACGGAGCTGTCACGAGCCGGGTACAGACCATAGCGCAGCAGTTCGTCCAGCAGCCCGCCTTTTTGCCCCTCCACGCCTAACGGCGCGACGCTGTACGGGTTCCTGGTCGCTGCGGCCGCAGTCTCCGCCATCGCGCCTAGCCATGCAATAACGGCTTCAGGAGCGGCGTGCAGACGGATGCGAACATACTCTTTGGTAATCATCATAAGCCAAGGGGACGTAGTACGCCGGAAGCGCGCGAAACAGACGTCGTGCGTCCGCAGGTGAACTGCCTTTTCTTATTTCCAAAATAGCACATATGTTCTGCTGCATCAAGGGGGAGGAATTCACGCGCCTCCCAATCCCCGCCTATCGCCGCTTTCGCGGTAGAATGAAGAGCATGAATCTGCCCAAAGATGTACAGGAGTTGCTCGATATCTTTATCGCCGGCATCCGCCGCAGCCTGGGCGACAACCTCTGCGGCGTCTATCTGCGCGGATCGTTAGCGTTGGGGGATTTCATCCCGGAAACGAGTGACGTAGACGTGCTGGCGGCAACCGAACGCCCGGTCAACGAAGTTGAGTACGCGCGCCTCTCCGCCTTGCACGCAGAAATCGCCGCGCTGCTCAACCCCTACGCCAACCGTCTGGAGATCGCCTACATCGACCGCGCGGCGCTGCGGCGTTTTCGCCCCGGTCTGCGCCACCCGACGCTCGGTCAGGGCGAGACGCTGGCTTGGAGCGAGCACTATGCCAATTGGATACTGGAGCGCTGGGCTGTGCGCGAACACGGCATCACACTACTTGGCCCGGACCCGCGCACGCTGATCGACCCGGTTTCGCATAGCGAGTTGGGCGACGCCGTGCGCGACCGCCTGGGCGACTGGGCGGAATGGGCGCTCCAGGAGGATGACCCCGACTGGCTGCTACCCAGGCGGCACAAGGCATATGTCGTGGAGACCATGTGCCGCGCTGTCTATGCGCTTGTCTGCGGCGCGCTGGTCAGCAAACCCGCCGCCGTAACCTGGGCGCTGCACACGCTGCCGGAGCCGTGGCGGTCGTCTGTTTCACGCTCGCAGGCGTGGCGCGAAGACGATACGGTCGATCTCTCCATTGTGCCGGAGGTGAGACGCTTCGTGCTGTGGGCGTCCGCCTACACGCCGGAGGCCGGCGACTAAAGCTGCGGTTGCGCCCCATAGAGCAGCCCCAGAAGGGCGCCTGACACGACGGCATGCGCAGCCCCCCTGCATAGGGTCTTCCGGCAGTCTGTCCAAATATCAATCAGTACAGATTCATGTACAAGGAGACGCAGCCATGCAAACAATCGGCTTGCTCGGCGGCATGAGTTGGGAAAGTACAGAGTTGTACTATCGCCTGATCAACCAGGGCATCAAGGCGCAGCTAGGCGGCCTGCACTCCGCACGCATCGCCCTGGTAAGCGTGGACTTCCAGGAGATCGAGGTGTTACAACACGCCGGCGATTGGGAACAGGCGGGCGCAGCGCTGGCCGAGGCAGCCCGCCAGGTCCAGGCCGCGGGCGCGGACTTCCTCTTGCTCTGCACCAACACCATGCACAAGGTCGCCCCCCAGATCGAAGCGGCCATCGACATCCCCTTCCTTCATCTGGCCGACGCCACGGCGCAGCGCATCCGCGCCGAAGGCCTGCACACGGTCGGGCTGCTGGGAACGGCGTTCACGATGGAGCAGGATTTCTACCGGGGAAGGCTGGCGCAACACGGGCTGGAGGTTCTGATCCCGCCGGAGGCGGATCGGCGGATAGTCCACCGCGTGATCTACGAAGAACTGGTACTGGGCAAGGTCAACCCGGCCTCGCGCGCCGAGTACCTGCGCATCATCGACGGCTTGGCCGCCCGCGGTGCGCAGGGCGTGATCGAAGGCTGCACCGAAATCGGCATGCTGGTGAAGCAGAAGCACACGACCGCGCCCCTCTTCGACACAACCGCCATCCACGCCCAGGCCGCGGTGGAAAGAGCGCTCGCCTAGCGACCTATCCATGCAGACCCCCTGCGCACCCCCGCCCAAAACAGGGAGCAGGATCGAGCCGTCGAGCGAGTGTATGGGACAAATAGCGCATGCCGGATCTGGCCGGTTGCGTCTGTCAACGGTCGCTAGCAGTTCCGCCGAGGAAGCGTATACTAGCAGCTAGACAGGACGGATCTCCGGTAGGGTAGGGACACTTGTCCGCGACGGTCGCAGTGTATGCTGCGGCCGTTGCCGCGTACGCGCTTGCCGCCTATCACATCCGCTTGATCGAAATCGCGGCTTAGCGCGCCGCAGGCCGCAGATGCCGCGCCAGAAACTCCCGCGTCAGTCGCGGTACAGCGGGGTCGCTAAAATGGCCGTGCCCGCCGCCCTCGACCGTGTAAAACGTCGCCGGCACGCCCGCTGCACGCAATGCCGCTTCCAGCAGCACACTCTGGTGATGCGGCACAAGCGGGTCCGCGTCCCCATGCACGATCAGAAAAGGCGGCGCGCCCGCCGACACATACGTAACCGGGTTGGCGCGGGCAACCTTGTCGGGGTTCTCCTGGATGGGGCCGCCGATCAACAGCGATTCGGGCGAATCAGCCGGGTCGTGAAGCATGCCGTCCGGCGTGCGGTGTGCGTCCATCTGCAGAAAGTCGGTCGGCCCGTAATAGTCGATGACGGCTTGCACGCGGCTCGATGCTTCCAGGTATTCGCCCGTCTCAAACGCCGAGACGCCGCCCGTTACGCCGAGCAGGGCGGCCAGGTGCCCGCCGGCGGACGGCCCCCATGCCGCGAAGCGCTGCGGGTCCAAACCGAACTCCTGCGCGTGGCCGCGCAGCCAGCGCACCGCCGCCTTGCAGTCCTCGATCTGGGCGGGAAAGAGCGCGTGTTGGCTCAGCCGGTAGTTAATCGACGCCAGCGCATACCCCTGCGCCAAATACTCCAGCGGGAGCGGGTCTCCCTTATCGCCGATCTTGAACGCGCCGCCGTGAATCCAAATGATGAGCGGGGTTGCGCCCCCCGCAGGAGGCAAATAGAGATCGAGCTTCTGGCGCGCGTGCCCGCCGCTCACGTAGGGCAGATCGCGCCGCACAGTCGTTCCTTCCGGCATGCGGGAAGGCGCAGAGTTGGGAGGCGTCATACGAACTAGGCCTTTCGTTGCATTCGGTGGAAAATAAGTGCTGCATGTTAGACAGCGGGAACCGCACATCAACCCAGGAGCGAAACACGATGGACTTGCCAGAGTACCCGGATTACGCCGAACAAAATCGGGAAGCCTGGAACGAGGTGGCGCCGATCCACCGGCAACACGGGAAGATAGACCTGCGCCAGGCCGTGCAGTCCGACTCGTTCTCCGTGCTCAGCGATATAGAACGGGAAGTCTTCGCCCAACTCTCGGTGCAGGACAAGACCGTCGCCCAGTTGTGTTGCAACAACGGACGAGAGCTCATCTCCGTGCTGAAGCTGGGCGCCGAAAGCGGAACCGGCTTCGATATCTCTGACGAGATGATCAAGGAAGCGGCGCTCCTCGGCTCATTGTCGCACACGCGCTGCGAATTTGTCAGAACGCATGTCTACGATATCGGCGAGGCATACTCCGGTCGCTTCGACATCGTCTACATCACCATCGGCTCGTTAGGTTGGTTCCACGATCTCGACCGCTTCTTTGCCGTGGTCAACCGCATCCTGCGTCCGGGCGGGCATCTGTTCATCTACGAGATGCACCCGTTTCTAGACATGCTGGCCCTGCCGGGAGAAGACGCCTATGACCCGGAGCAGGAGCTGCGCATTGTCTATTCCTACTTCAAGTCGGACCCGTTCGTGGAGACCAATGGGCTGGACTACGTGGGCAACACGCAGTACGAGGCCAAGCCGGCCTATTCCTTTCCGCACACCATCTCCGCAGTTCTGACGGCGCTGCTCAACAGCGGGCTGGCCCTGCGGCAATTCGCCGAATACGGCCACGACATCTCCGCCACCTTCGCCTTCCTGGAAAAGTATCAAATGCTGCCTATGTGTTATACGCTGCTGGCGCAGAAGTAGCGGAGCCATTCATGCCGGCGGCATGCACTTAGAAAACGCGCCTACAGAGACGACGCAAACACGCCAGGTTCCCGCGGAGCGCCCCGCGCAACCACGCCCTATATTTGACACGCCGTGCACGGGCTTGTAAAATGCACGAAGTTATTTAGCCGTCTAAGTATTTTCGTTCGGTATTTTCGTGATGTCTTGACGCAGAAAGCGATCATGCCTCCTCTCTCACCCGACGAATCTCCCGGCTTTCTGCTGGCCCAGGTATGCCGGCTGCACCATACGCGGGCGCAGGCTATGCTGGAGGCGCTCGGCCTCTATCGCGGTCAGCCGCCCGTGCTGCACATCCTACACGAGGAGGACGGCCTGACGCACAGCGCCCTGGCCGCGCGCCTGAACGTGACGCCCGCCACCGTCACCAAGATGCTGAGGCGTATGGAAAAAGCCGGCTGGGTGATTCGCCGCCCCGACGTCGCCGACCAGCGCGTTTCACGCGCCTACTTGACCGATGCCGGCCGCGCCGTCCGCGCTGAAATGGATGCGACGCTGCGCCGTCTTGACGAAGAGGCCTTCGCCGGCTTCACCGCGGAGGAACGCCTGCTCTTCCGCCGCTTTCTGCTGCAAACACGCGCCAATCTGGCCGCAGCAGCCGGCGAAGACAAGCCGCAACGCTGATCACGCCGAATGCCATGCGCCGCCGCCATCCTAAGCCGGCAAAGTAATTAGAGAGGAAACCTCGCGTGCGGGCAACCCTTAAACTGTTCTCATTCCTCAAGCCCTACTGGGTATGGGCGACCCTCGCCCCCTTGCTCATGATGCTGGAAGTGGCGATGGACCTCATGCAGCCGCGCCTGCTCGAGCGCATCATCGACGTGGGCATCGCCAACTCGAACTTGGCTGTCATCCTTCAGACCGGCCTCTGGATGGTCGGCGCGGCCTTTGCGGGCGTCATCGGCGGCGTCGGCTGCACCTTCTTCGCCGTCCTCGCCTCCCAGAGTTTCGGCGCAGACCTGCGCAGCGCGCTCTATGGACGCGTGCAGATGCTCTCCTTCGCCAACATCGACGAACTGGAGACCGGCAAGCTGATCACGCGCCTCACCAACGACGTCACCCAGGTGCAGGATGTCGTTCTCATGCTCTTGCGCATCATGGTGCGCGCGCCCATGATGATGGCCGGCAGTCTGGTCATGGCCATCATCACCGCGCCGCAACTGGCGTGGCTTTTCGTCGTGCTCATCCCGCTCGTCATTATCGGCCTGGTCCTCATTATCAGACGCGCCTTCCCGCTCTTCAGCCAAGTGCAGGCGCGGCTCGACGCGCTCAACACGGTGATGCAGGAAAGCCTGGCCGGCGTGCGCGTGGTCAAGGCCTTCGTGCGCGAGGCCCACGAAATTCTGCGCTTCGGCAAAGCCAATGACAGCCTGATGGACCAGAGCATTTCCGCCGTGCGCACCGTCGCCGTGACCATGCCCTTCATGATGATCGTCCTCGACAGCGGCGTTGTGGCTGCGCTCTGGTTAGGCGGCGTCCAGGTCAGCGCCGGCGGCATGCAGGTCGGCCAGATCATCGCCTTCATCAACTACCTGATGCAAACGCTCATGTCGCTGATGATGGTGAGCATGTTGCTCATGCGCATCTCCCGCTCCGAAGCTTCCGCCGTGCGCATCCAAGAAGTTTTCGGCAGCGAACCGAAGGTCCGCAACAAGCCGGGCGCACTGACAGGCTTCGTTCCCCGCGGGCGCGTCGCCTTCGAGGATGTCAGTTTCAGCTACCGCGGCAACGGCGACGACCCGGTCCTCAGCCATATCAACTTCGTGGCCGAGCCGGGGCAGACCGTAGCTCTCTTGGGCGCCACCGGTTCCGGCAAGTCGAGCCTGGTCCACCTCATCCCCCGCTTCTACGACGTAACCGGCGGCCGCGTCACCATCGACGGCCGCGACGTGCGCGATATCGACGAAGACACGCTGCGCCGCCGGATCGGCACGGCGTTGCAGGAGTCCGTGCTCTTCTCCGGCACAATCCGCGACAACATCCGCTACGGCCGGCCCGACGCCGGCGACGAGGAAGTAATCGCCGCGGCCAAAATGGCCCAAGCCCACGACTTTATCATGGCGCTGCCCGGCGGCTATGACGCCGAGGTCGGCCAGCGCGGCGTCAACCTTTCCGGCGGGCAGAAGCAGCGCATCGCCATCGCCCGCGCCCTGCTCGTCCAGCCGGCGATCCTCATCCTGGACGACAGCACCAGCGCCGTCGATGTGGAAACGGAGGGCCGCATCCAAGCGGCGCTGGAGGCGGAAAACGCGCAGCGCACGACCTTCGTCGTCGCGCAGCGCATCAGCACCGTGCTTGCCGCCGACAAGATTCTGGTGCTGGACGACGGCCGCATCGTCGCCCAGGGCGCGCACGCCGAACTGCTCGCCGCCAGCCCGATCTACCGTGAAATCTATGCCTCTCAAATGGACGACGGGCAAATG
>CAZYSJ010000016.1:0-15797 GCA_964649875.1 uncultured Caldilineaceae bacterium | reverse complement strand
CAAATGGACGACGGGCAAATGCACGACGGACAAACGCACGACGGAGCAGCAAGCCATGTCGCAAACTAACCCGCGCAACCGCCAAGACAAGCCCGCCCCCGCCCCGCCTGTAAGACGCGGCCCAGGACATGGTCACATGGGCCCGGTCGAGCGCGCCGAAGACGTGCGCGGCACGGTTCTCCGCCTCTGGACCTATCTGCGCCGGCAAAAATGGGCGCTGATCACCGTGGTATTCATGACTGTGGCGACGACGGCCACGCAACTGGCCGGACCGTACCTTCTGGGCGTCGCCATCGACAACTACATCCTCCCCGGCGATCTGCCCGGTCTGTTGCGCATCGCCCTCCTTATGCTCTTATTCTACTGGCTGCACGCCTTGCTCACCTGGCTCGTGATGTATGTCATGGCCGGCGCAGCCCAGCGCATGTTGCGCGACCTGCGCAACGATCTCTTCACCAAACTACAAACCCTCTCGCTGCGCTACTTCGACGCCCATGCCCACGGCGACTTGATGAGCCGCCTGACCAACGACATGGAAACCATCAACATGGTGCTGACCGACAGTGTGACCCGGCTGATCTCCGGCGTCATGATGCTGGTCGGCGTCGCAGCAGTCATGCTCTGGCTTAACCCCTATCTGGCCGCGGTCAGCCTGATCACCGTCCCACTGATGATGCTGACCTTCACGCGCTGGGTAGGCAAACGCACGCGCAAAGGCTTCCGCGAGCAGCAGTCCTCGCTGGGCTCGCTCAACGGGCTGATCGAAGAGACCGTCACCGGCCAGCGCGTTATCAAAGCCTATGTGCGCGAAGAGGCGGCGCTGAACGAGTTCAACACGACTAACCGGCAATTGCGCCAGGCCGCCATCCGCGCCCAGATCTACGCCGGCTTGATGGGGCCGACCATGAATTTCATCAACAACAGCGGGCTGGCGATCGTGGCCGGAGCGGGCGGCTGGATGGCCATAAACGGGCTGGCGACGGTCGGCGCTATCGCCAGCTTCATCAACTACACGCGCCAGTTCGGCCGCCCCCTCAACGAGATGGCCAACCTCTACAACCAGATCCAGGCCGCGGTGGCAGGCGCCGAACGCATCTTCGAGACCATCGACGAGAAGCCGGAGGTGTTTGACGCGCCCGACGCCGTATCGCTGGACGACATGCGCGGCGACGTGGTGATGGAGGACGTTACCTTCTCCTACACCCAGGGCGTGCCCGTGCTCAAACACGTCAGCCTGCACGCCAAGCCCGGCGAGATCGTCGCCCTGGTCGGGCCAACCGGCGCCGGCAAGACCACCATCGTCAACGTACTGACGCGCTTCTACGACATCGACAGCGGCCGCATCCTCGTCGACGGCCACGATATCCGCCATGTCAAGAAAGACGACCTGCGCCGCCAGTTGGGCATCGTGCTGCAAGACACCTTCCTCTTCTCCGGCTCGGTGATGGACAACATCCGCTACGGGCAGTTGGACGCCGGCGACGATGAAGTGATCGCCGCGGCCAAGATGGCGAACGCCGACCAGTTCATCCATCGCCTGCCCCACGGCTACGATACGCACCTATCGGAGCGCGCCGGCAACCTCAGCCAGGGCCAGCGCCAGTTGCTCGCCATCGCCCGCGCCATCCTCGCCAACCCCAGCATTTTGATTCTGGACGAGGCCACCAGCAGCGTCGACACGCGCACAGAGAAGCAGATCCAAGAGGCTATGCTGCGGCTGATGCAGGGACGCACGAGCTTCGTCATTGCACACCGGCTGAGCACAATCCGCGACGCCGATCAGATATTGGTCGTCAACAACGGGGAGATCATAGAGCGAGGCAAGCACGCCGAGCTTCTGGCGCGGCGCGGGTTCTACTATGACCTCTACACCAGCCAGTTCCGCGCCAACGGACGCGTGACCGAAGGGGAGGTCGCCGGACTGCGCCGGCCCGTCCAGGCGGAACCGGCGCGCTAAACTGCGCTGGACACGAAGTCTTGCGAACAGATTTTTGCCACGAATTACACGAATTCACACGAAACAATCCAGGCCTATTTCGTCTCATTCGTACAATCCGTGGCGAATTCATATTTCCGTCATGCCGCGCATGGCCGCGTATGCCTGCACCGCAGGCGCGTAGCACAGCGCCAGGATCACCACGCCCAGCACGCCGAAGATCGGCTGCAGCACAAAGATGTAACCCCAGAGCAAAAACTCCAGCGCGATCCACAGGATCAGGATGATGCCCAGCGCGGCCGCCGCGCTCCACGCCCAATGCGCCCGGCGCGCAGGGTTCAGCGCCTGCAGCCCCGGCCAGGCGGGCAACATCCACAGCCCGTAGACAGTCGCCAACGGCGCAATGCCGTACACGACCAGCAAGAACAGCCCCGGCAACGTATAGTCCCTCACCGGCGTGTTCTCCAACAGGCTTAGGGGAAGCCCCATGCCCGCGCCGCTTGGGTCCATCAACATGCCGTAGGCGCCGGCAAATCCGCCCAGCGCCAGCAGCAACAGGCAAAACGCCAGCGTGATCAACGCCGCAGGTCGCTTAGGTCTGCTCGCATCCACAGCGCTTCCTCCTCCACACATGAGACAGCAAAGACGCACAGCCCCTTTCCTGTCAAAATTCCGGCGGCCGGAACTTGCGCCATCCTGCCGTCGTCACTGTAGCGGCTTCCAAAACTTGGCCGGGCGCTGTGATCAGTATATCATCGCGCGAACCTCTAGAACTTGATCGACCAAATGTTTTTCGCAAACGCACCCATAGGTCCGCTATCGAAAGGAACAACCGCCATGCCGCCTAAAAGCCTGTTCGTCGCCGGTCTAGCTGCTCTGCTCATGCTCAGCGCCTGCACCTTCACCGTACAGCCGGAGATGGACGCTGCCCCGCCCGCCCCGGCAGATGCCCAAGCGACTCCGGCCCAGCCCGAAGAGGTCCAGCCCAGCCTACAAGCCGCCTTCATCCTGCCCGACGGCAACCGCTGCCTCTTCGCCGGCACCGGCGCCACCATGGCCTTTGACGGCAAGCGCGTCAACTACACCTGCGACGTGGCCCCCGAAGGCAAAATCGTCGCCATCCTAGATGATCCCGTACAACCGGAAACCGGCCTCACCGAGTGGCAAGTCGAGGTCGCCGTCATCAGCCCCGGCAGCGAAGGCTTCACGCTCGATTCTTCCGAGGTCATCCAGTTCACCGCCTGGCAGATTGACCTAGCCGGCGACGTGACCTGCCTGCACGCCGGCTTCGGGGCCACCTTCGGCTTCGACGACGAGCGCGTTAACTACACCTGCGAACCGGCCACGGCGGACGCAACCGGCCCGGCCCACGGCGGCTTCCTTGTGCTCCTGGGGCAGCCGGCCAACGTAGGCGAAGGCGTCTGGCACGCGCACTTGGCCGAGGCGGGCAGCGCCGACGACGGCTGGAAAATGCTGGACGACGCCCAGGTCGAGGTAGCGGCGATCAGCGGCCTCGACCCCCTCGCCGCCGCCGGTGAAGGGGATGGCGGCTCCCTGCTGGCGGGCACGTCCTGGCAGTGGATCAAAACCGAGTACGGCGATGACAGCGTAACCGAGGCGGCAGACCCTGCCCGCTATACCCTCACCTTCAACGAGGACGGCTCGCTCGCCGCATTGTTGGACTGCAATCGCGGCATGGGCAATTTCACCGAAGACAGCCCCATGTTGACGATCGGTCCGCTCGCCGGCACGCGCATGGCCTGCCCGCAAGACTCTCAGGCCGCTGAGTTCGCCCAGAACCTAGAGGCCGTGGCGAGCTACGTCATCCAGGACGGCAACCTCTATCTGGCGCTCTTTGCCGACACGGGCATCATGACCTTCGAGCCGCTAGAATAGCGCCTGGAGGCGGCCTTTTCACTGCCGAGAGCCTTTCGGCCTGTCGAGGAGTAAGCGTTGTGTGCGTTCTTCTCGACAGGCCGTTTTTACGGCGCTGGTGTACACTGTACCCGGATGTTCCGGTCCTCTTACGTCCTTGAGCCTG
This sequence comes from uncultured Caldilineaceae bacterium, assembly GCA_964649875.1. Classification (GTDB taxonomy): domain Bacteria; phylum Chloroflexota; class Anaerolineae; order Caldilineales; family Caldilineaceae; genus JASGTU01. Next base: position 11,820 of record CAZYSJ010000016.1, on the reverse strand, counting down.
TTCCCATGCACGTCGTCCTCAACGCCCAACTTCTCAGCGACCAAGCCGGCTATCGCAGCGCGGGCATGAGCAACTACACCCGCAGCCTGCTCGCCGCGCTCGGCCCCCTCGTCGCCGGCGACCCGGCGTGGCGGCTCACCGCGCTCATCCATACGCCGGGATTCGAGGTCGCAGGCCTCGCCGCCCACGTCGCGCCCGGCCTCCTAGAGCGGCCCGCGGCGCGCATCGCCTGGGAGCAGCTTGTCCTGCCGCGGCTGTTGCGCCAACTCGACGCGGACCTGGTCCACGGGCTGGTCAACGTTCTGCCCCTGGCGACCTCGATCCCCGGCGTGGTGACGGTCCACGACCTCAGTTTCCTGCACTTCCGCCATCTCTTCCCCGCGGCCAAACGGCTCTACCTCAGCGCGCTGTGCCGAGCCAGCGTGCGCAAGGCCGCCGCGGTGATCGCAGTCAGCCGGCAGACCGCGGGCGATGTGATGCGCTGTTTCGGCGCCGCGCCGGACAAGGTCGCCGTCGCCTACAACGGCGTCGACGAGCGCTTCACGCCCGCCGACGCAGCCCACAGCGCCGCCTTCCGCGCCGCCAAAGGCCTGCCGGAGCGCTATTTCCTCTTTCTGAGCACGCTGGAGCCGCGCAAAAACCTGGAGACGCTCCTGCACGCCTATGCGCGTTGGCGCGCCCAGGCCGCGCCCGCAGATCAGGACATCCGCCTTGTCATCGCCGGCGGCAAGGGCTGGTTCTACGACGCCATCTTTGCCCAAACTGCGGCCCTCGGCCTGCAAGACGCCGTGATCTTCCCCGGCTACGTGCCGGACGAGGAGCTGCCGGACTGGTACCGCGCCGCGCTGGGCTTCGCCCTGCCCAGCGTATTCGAGGGCTTCGGCCTGCCCGTTCTGGAAGCGCTGGCCTGCGGCGCGCCGGTCCTGTGCAGCGACATCCCCAGCCTGCGCGAGGTAGCCGGCGACGCCGCACTGCTGACGCCCCCGCGCGATGTCGACGCCTGGGCAGCGGGCCTGGCGCTCCTGGCAAGCCAGCCGGAACTGCGCGCCGACCTGCGCCGCCGCGGCCCGGCCCAAGCCGCACACTTCACCTGGCGCGCCGCCGCCCAAACCGCCCTCGACGTCTATCGCCGCGTCCTCGCCTAGCCCGCTGCAGAAGGACTTTGCCAAAAAGTGAATATTATCGGAATGAGCGCTATACTATACTTGTAGGCTATAGTCGGCGACGTCTTCTCTCCTCATCGCAGACAGGCCCATATCCGACGGGGCCGCTCCCTCATCGCATACGACTTCGCTGCCAAGGGCGGAAATTGCTGCCTGTAGATTTCCCCTGTACGCCGTTCCTGCACCGGCTTCCACGACCAAGGAGTATTCGATATGGATTACGGCAACCTGCTGAAACGAGCTTGGACCATCGTGTGGACGCACAAGCACCTGGTAGCGTTGGGCGTTTTGGCCGCGTTAGGTAACGGCGGATCTTCCTCGTCCGGCTTCCAATATAACGTATCCGAAGAAGACTTCCAGAATCTGCCGGATTTTCTGCCGCAGCCGGACCTATCCCGACTCTCGTCCAGCATTGGCGCGGCGGAACTTGCGATCATTGCGGTGATTATCGGCGTCCTGCTGATCGTTTTTTTGGTCATATGGGCGCTGTCACAGATCGCGCAAGGCGCGCTCATTGCCGGCGTGGATATGATTGAGACCGGCCGCGACTCATCGCTGGGCATCGCCTGGCAGGCCGGCTGGCGCAGAGGCTGGACGCTGATCGGCATCGGCCTCGTCCCGCTCATCCCGACGCTGTTCGTAGCCGGCGCAGTGTTAGCCGGCGGGGTGCTGCTCCTCGGGCTTGGCGCAGCGTTTGGCCGAGGCTTCGACCCGTCCCTGGCGAACGGAGGCGTTGTTGCCGTCGTCCTGGCCCTCCTCTGTATAACCCTGCCCGTCCTCTTGGTGATTGGCCTCTTGAGCACCCTCGCCTATCGGGCGTGTATGCTCGAACAGGCCGGCGTGTGGGCTTCCTACCGGCGCGGCTGGCAAGTGCTGCGCGACAACCTCGGACAGGTTGTGCTCATCGCCCTGCTGGCGCTGGTGATCGGCGTGGGCTTGGGCATTGTCCTGCTTTTCCCCACAATCATCATGACGTTATGCTGCGTGCTCTGGCCGCTACTTCTGCTGATTCAGGGCGCCATCGCCGCCTACTTCTCCACGGTGTGGACCCTGGCCTGGCGCGAATGGACGGGCGCCCAGCCGGCTGCGGCGCCGATCATCGCGTCGTAATGCGGAGACTATCTATCATGCCAACAGCCCTGCCGCAGACGGTCGCCCGTCCCTATCGGGACTTCGACGACTTTCTGCGCATCCGCCAATTCCTGATCGACACGTATCGCCTCAACGGCTTCTACCACAACTGGGAAATCCGCCGCTGGGAAGGGCAGTGGTTCTGGGGCGACCTCGCCGACAGCCTGAAATGGGCCGCCGGCCTGCGCATCTGGGAGACGGACCAGGGCGAGATCGCCGGAGCGGTCCACGCCGATTGGCCGGGCAGCGCCGTGTTGCAGATTCACCCGGACTTTCGCCATCTCGAAGAGGAAATGCTGGCCTGGGCCGAATCGCACCTCGCCCTGCGCAACGCAGAGGGCAAGCCCCAACTTGAAATAGAAGTGTATGACTACGACCTCCCACGCCAGGAGCTTCTGGCGCGGCGCGGGTACGCCAAGACCGGCGGCTACGGTTACCTGCGTTGGCGCACCGTCGCCAAGCCCATTCCCGCCGCGCCGCCGACGCCCGGCTACGTTCTGCGCGCCATGAATGCAAACACAGATGATGACGCCGTGCGCTACGCCGCGATCGTCAACACCGTCTTTCCGCGCTCCTGCTCGACGCCGGAAGTGGTCGCCCGATTCGCAACCTCGCCTTCCTATCGCAGCGACCTGCACCTGGTGGCCGAAGCCGAAGATGAGACGTTCGCCGCCTTCGCCTCCCTCACCGTAGACGCGGCGAACCGCGCCGCCATCTTCGAGCCGGTCGGCACGCACCCGAACCACCGGCGCAAGCATCTGGCCGAGGCCCTCATGGTCGAGGGGCTGCACCGGCTCAAGCCGCTGGACGTGGATACGGTCTACGTCGGCACGGGCGACATGGTCCCCGCCAACCGGCTCTACGAAGCGCTCGGCTTCACCGACTACGCCATGACCTACAACTGGCGCAAGGTTCTCGACGAACCATAATGCGATCTGAGGAGTGAATTCGTGAACAGAAAACGCTGGCTCACCGCGGCGGCGGCGGCCCTTCTCGCCATTCCCATTGTCGGCAGCGCAGGGATCTACGCCGCTTTGGGCGGCTTCGGCGGGCCGCTGAAGCCGGCGGAAGCCGAAGCGAAGTTGGAAGCCATGTTGCGCGACGTCGTTGCAAACAACAAGGCAGTGCGCAACGGCGTGTTGCGCGTAGAAGCGCCGGCGCTCGGCGTGTCCGGCGCTTGGGCCGCCGGCGTGGCGGACGAACGCAGCGGCGCGGCGATGACGGAAAACACGCCGTTCCTCTCCGCCAGCATCGGCAAGCTGTTCACTGCAGCGACAGTGCTGGCGCTGGCAGAAGAGGGCGTTCTTTCCCTGGACGATAACGTGACCATGTGGCTGGAGCCGGAAGTGTATGCCGGCCTGCCGGTGGCGGGCGGCGACGCGGCCCTGACAGAGGTGACCATCCGCAGGCTGTTGAGCCAACGTTCCGGCCTGCCCGACTACTTTGAGGGCAAAACCGCAGACGGATCGCCCAACCTCCAAGAATCGCTCACGCTCGAACCGGACCGCGTCTGGACGCCGCTAGAACTGCTGGACTACACCAAGGAGCATTTCGCACCCGCCGGCGCGCCGGGCGAGGTCTTCACCTATTCCGACACCAACTACGATCTGCTGGGCCTGATCGTCGAGGCGGCTACGGGGCAGCCTTTCCATGCGGTCGTCGAAGCCAAGGTGCTTCAGCCGCTTGGCCTGCGCGACACCTGGTACTATTCGCGCACGGATCCGCCGCAACCCGATCTGGCGCCATATGCCGATGTCTGGTTCAGCGACTTCAACGGCGCACGCACGCCGATCCTCAGCCTAGACTGGGCGGGCGGCGGATTGGCGACCACGACCGCGGACCTGCAAACGCTGCTGCGCTCGTTGGCAGCCGGCAAGCCCGTCGCCCTAGAGGCTTTCCAGGCAGAGTGGACCGAAAACGCCGTCGCTCCCGGACTCGACTACGGCTACAGCCTGTGGCGCATTCGTCCGGGCGGCCTGTTTTTCCTGCTGCGAGGATATCCGAACCTCTACGGCGCGTCGGGGTCGACGGGCTCATTCCTCTATTGGGCGCCGGAATACGACGCCGTCATCTCCGGAACATTCAACCAGATGGACTACACCCAAAACTCCATCATGTTTCTGGTTCGAGTGTTGATTGTTCTGGGGCGCATCGAGACATAGGGGAGGCGTAGGGCTGACGGAGTTGTCTTGCCTTGTTTGACGCTCCTTCGCCGCCCGTGATATATTCTCCGTAACCCTACGGCCATCCATGCTGCGCCGACTGTCGTCCCATCACGTTATCGCGCTCCCTACGCTTCCCGCCCTTCCCGCACCGTGATGAACTAGCAGCAATGGACCGCAGGCTGTTGATCCTTAGCAAATTCTGAGCGGATTGTATCGAGCTGAACCTTCTCAAGCAGGCCACAGGAGGACGCCAGTGACTTCTGCGGTACATACAGCCTCCCCCGGCCCGACGACAGCGCGTCGCAGCGCCAACCGCCGCGCCCTCCAGCGCAACCTGGAAGGCTGGCTTTTCGCCTCGCCCTGGATCATCGGCTTTTTCCTGTGGACGCTCGGCCCCATGGTGGCGTCATTAGTTATCGCCTTTACCGAGTGGGACTTAATCACCGCGCCCCAATATGTCGGCCTGGACAACTTCCGAACGCTGGCGAATGACAGCCTCACCTGGCAGTCGCTCAAGGTTACGCTCATCTATGCGGTCACCAGCGTACCGTTGCACATCGCCTTCGGCATGACGCTGGCCCTCATGCTCAACGCCAACATCCGCGGACAGCGCTTCTACCGCACCGCTTTCTACCTGCCTTCGGTGCTGTCCGGCGTGGCGGTTGCTCTGCTTTGGCGCTGGCTTTTCTCCACCGAGTTTGGCCTGTTCAACGTCCTGCTCTCCTATGCGGGCATCACGGGGCCAAGCTGGCTGGGAGACCCGAAATGGGCCTTGCCCTCGCTGGTGCTTATGAGTCTGTGGGGCGTCGGCGCGGGCACCATCATCTACCTAGCCGGCCTCCAGGGCATTCCCACTGACCTGTACGAAGCCGCCGAAGTGGACGGGGCCAACGGCTGGCGGCAGTTCTGGAGCATCACCGTGCCCATGATGACGCCTGTGCTCTTCTTCCAACTGGTCACCGGCATCATCTTCGCCCTTCAGGTCTTTACCCAAGCCTTCATCATGACCTCCGGCGGGCCGAACAACGCCACCCTATTTTACTTGTTGTATCTCTATCGCAACGCCTTCCAGTACTTCCGCATGGGCTACGCCAGCGCGTTGGCCTGGGTGTTGTTCGTCTTCATCCTGGTGCTCACGCTCATTCTCTATCGCTCATCCGGCTACTGGGTCTATTACGAAGGCGAGGAGAAAAAGGCATAGACGATGGCGACTATCGAACAACCGCTTCCCAGCGTTGCCAAGAGCGACTCGCGGCTGACTTTCCGGCAGCGCACCGCCCTGCGCCACACCCTCATCCACCTTTTTCTAATCGCAGGCGTGGTCGTCATGTTCATTCCGCTGGCGTGGACGCTCTCCACGTCGCTCAAATCACCGGGCGAAGTCTATCTCTTCCCGCCGACGTGGATTCCCCAAGAAATTCTGTGGAGCAACTACGCCAAAGCGGTCACGGCCATCCCCTTCTTTCGCTATCTGTGGAACACCAGCTACATCACGCTGGTCAGCATCGCCGGCAAGGTGATCTCGATCACGTTGGTCGCCTTCTCTTTTGCGCGCCTCAACTGGCGGGGCCGCGACGCCGTCTTTCTGCTCATGCTCTCCACCATGATGCTGCCGCCGCACATCACCCTGATTCCGCAGTTTATTCTCTTCAAGTACTGGGGCTGGATCGACACCTTCTGGCCGCTGATCGTGCCCACCTTCTTCGGCGGGCCGTGGCTCACCTTCCTCGTGCGCCAGTATTTCATGACGCTGCCGCGCGAATTGGACGACGCCGCGCGCATCGACGGCTGCTCCAGCTTCGGCGTCTACTCGCGCATCATCATGCCCATGGCTAAGCCCGCCATCCTCATCGTCATCATCTACGTCTTCAACGGCACCTGGAACGAGTTCCTGCTGCCCCTCGTCTTCCTGCAAAGCCCCGAAAACTTCACCCTCGCCCTTGGCCTGCGCATGTTCCAGGGCGAATCCAGCACCAGTTGGAATCTGTTGATGGCCGCGTCGCTCCTCACCATGTTGCCTGTCATCATCCTGTTCTTCTTCTCACAGCGACATTTCATCCAGGGAATCGTGTTCACCGGCGTCAAGGCGTAAAGCCCCGCTCGCCCCACGCGCCGCTTAGCGTAATTCATGTCAGGTTTGCCCGTGTTGGAATGCACAACCACAGCAGATTGAGAAGACTCGATAACCACAAGGAGGACTCATGCAACAAGAGAAGCTCACCCGCCGCGCCTTTCTGCGCAGCAGCGCAGCCGCTGCAGCCGCGCTCGGTCTGGCGGCCTGTGCGCCCGCCCAGGTAGCGCCCAGCGGAGAAAGCGGAGAAGCCCCCGCCGCCGAAGCCGCGACCTTAATCTTCGTCTGCGACACCATCAACGAAGGCCATGTCAAAGCCCGCGACAAATGGGCGACAGAATTCTCGGAGGCCAACCCCGGCATCGTCGTCGAGCACCAGCCTGTTCCCGCCGGCCCCGACTACACTACCAAGATCCAGACCCTCTTCGCCGCGGGCACGCCGCCCGACATGTACCGCTACCTTCAGGAGAACACGCCCATCATCACCGTCGATGCCAAGCAGATGCACATGCAGCTCGACGACTACATCGCGCGCGACGCCTATGACCTGTCCGACTTCCGGCCCGACGCCATCGAGCTATACCGCTGGAACGGCAAGACCTATGCCCTGCCGCGCGACTACGGCAACCAGAACCTCTACTACAACGTCGACCTCCTCGAAGCCGAGGGCCTCGAACCCCCGCCGCCCGACTGGAACGACACCGACTTCACCTTCGAGGTCTTCCTCGATATGGTGCAGCGCCTGACCAAAAAGGAAGGCGACCGCACCACGCAATGGGGCTTCCTGGTAAACCGCGGCCAGCGCCCCTATGCATCGTGGCTCTACTCCAACGGCGGCGGGCTGGTGCATAAGAACGAACAGGGCGTCGCCACCGAATCGGCGATGGCCGATCCCGCCACCGTCGAGGCTATGCAGTTCTTGCAAGACCTCATGTACAAGTACGAGGTCTCCCCGCGGCCCGACCTGGAGTCGGAGCTGGGCGGCGTGGAGTTGTTCGCCACCGGCCGCGTCGCCATCATGCTCACCAATCCCTCGGACGTTAACCGCTTCCGCGTCATCGAGGCCTTCACCTGGGACGTCGGCACGATCCCGCTGGGCAAGGCCGAACGCCGCGGCACCGGCGGCGGCGGCACCGGCTGGGCCACGGGCGCAGCTACCAAGCACCCCGACGAAGCCTGGGCCTTTATGCAGCACATCTGCAGCGCGCAGGCGCAGTTGGATGAGGTTGCGGCTGGGGCCACCACCCCGTCCCGCATCTCCGTCGTCACGTCCGACGCCTTCCTCAGCCCGGATCTGCCGCCGGCCCATTCGGCGGCCTTTGCCCAGGCCCAGGAGTTCGTCGTGCGCGATCCGGTCAACATCAACTGGCCCGAAATCACACAGCGCATCTACTCCCCGAACATGGACCTGTTGTGGAGCGGCGCCGCCGACGCCGCCGCCGTCGGCCAGAAGATCGTCGAGGAATCCGCCGAACTCTTCGCCGCCGGCATGGGCTAAAACCGCACCCTTCCAGGAAACTGGCAAAGCTTTCCGGAAGGGCGGGCGGCAGGGATGCCGCTGCGAAATGAAAATCGTCCAGGCGGCACGCGCTGCCTGGACGATTTTGTCATTGACCTCATATCGCACTTATGCGTACGTAAACGACAGCCTGCCGGCACCTTACCGGATCGGGTAGGCGCGCATCTCCGCTACCGTCTCATACATCGCCAGCAAGTTCTCCACCGGCGTGGGCGGCTGCACGTTGTGCACCGTGCCGAAGACAAAGCCGCCGCCCGGCGCAAAGACGCGGATATTCTCCCGCACCTGCGCCCGCACCTCGTCGGGCGTGCCGAAGGGCAGCACCTTCTGCGTATCCACGCCCGCGCCCCACACGACCAGGCTCTCCCCGAACTTGGCTTTCACCGTCTCCGGCTCCATGCCCTTGGCAGTGAACTGCACCGGATTGAGGATGTCGAACCCGGCTGCAACGAAGTGCGGCATCAGGGGCATCAGCGCGCCGTCGGTATGTATGAAGGTCTTCCACCCCGTATGCGCGTGAATCCAGTCGTTCACCCGCTTGTGGAACGGCTGATACAGATCGCAATAGGTCTGGGGCGAAATGAAGGGCGCATTCTGCGTACCGAAATCCGTGCCCGTCACCTGCAGCACCATCACCTTCTCGCCCACGACCTCGTAGATCTTGGCGAGATTCTCCAGCCCGATCTCGCATTGGCGCTCGAAGATGGCGTACACGTAGTCGCGGCGCGTGATGGCGCTCATGTACCACTCCGCCACATCGCGGATGCCGCGCGGATGCTTGAGCCACGCCGCGGGCACCATGGCGATATCGCCGAAAGCTGTGCCGCCGAAGTCGCCCAGGATGGCCTTGTCGGTCTGCGTGTAGAGCCGCTCCGCCTCCGCCGCATAGTATTCAAGGTCCGCCGCGGAGATGGGCCGGAACTCCTCCACGTTGTCTTCGACGTTGAGGTTGGCGTCGTCGATGGGCGGCTGGCGAACGATGGCGTCGAAGTAGAAGCCGCTTGCGGGCATGATGCCGCTGGGCGGCGCGGATTTGTCGCCTTCCGGGTAGAGCAGCAAATCCCCGTTCGGCTCCAGCTCGGTATTGAACCCGCCGGGCACGAGCACCGGCGTGCCGGCGAAGGTCGTCCACGGCTTCCAGTTCTCATTGCGGAAGCCGAACATCGTGCGCGGGTTGCCCAGACGCACGATATCCGCGCCCAGCCTATCCGCCAGATCGAGCTTGATCTCGCCCAGCATCTGATACGGGTCGATCACCTTGACCGGCGTGCCCGGCTCATCCAGGCCCAGCGCTTGGCGCAGCCGGTAAACCGCGTCCACATGCATGCCGGTCAGCACAGAGCCGCCCAGGTCCAGCGGCACGAGGTCAGGCTCCTGGTGGTTGAGCGTGCGCTGCACGCGTTCTCGGGATGTAAGCATGGCAAGCCTCCTCTGTGGGTGGGTCACGGCACGCAAGGCTAATCTGCGGCGACTCTCGCGCCGCCGCACTTCTCAATTCTATATCGCTACTCCTCCTCGCCCCATTCCTCCGACTCGAAGCCGTACAAATCCGTCTGTGCGTCGCGCCAGGCGCTGTGCGGCAACCCAGCCTTCTCGCACACGGCGGCCAAGAACTGGAGGCGGTCCCAGCCCAGCCGAACCGGGACATCCGGCAGGAGCAGGCCGGCATGGGGTGCGCGCACGATCATCAGCCCGTGGCGGCCCACCTCCACCTCGTCCGGATGGATGGGCCGCAGCGGCGTCAGCGCGTTGATATCGATGCGCAGCAGCGGGACTTCCTGTACGGTGACCGACTGGAAACGCGGGTCATCCAGCGCCGAGGCGATCGTCATGCGCGCCACCGCCTCGGCCAACGGGCGCCGCGGGATGCACTCCCCGCGGCAGCCGCGCAGATCGCCGGTGTCGCGGCGCCACAAAGTCACGAAAGCCGCCCGCACCTGGCTCAAAGCCGGTGAACCGGCAGAAATTTCGGGACGCTTGCCCTGCGTCAGAAATGTCTCCAGCGTTTGGCGGGCGATGTGCAAAAGCGTGCGCTTGTCTTCGTCCGACAACGGCGGCATCTCGGCAGGAGAAATGTCTTCGTCACGCCTGTCGTCTGCGGGGAAACGGCGGAACATTTGTCACCCTCCTTTTGATAAGCGCGCCTAAAAAGCGCGCCATGGGGGTCGCACCTCTTATTGTGCCTCTATATGCCCGCGGCTGCAACCGCCATCAGGGCGGGTTATTGCCTAGTGCTCTGTTAACATATTTTGTGCAGTTGTCATTCTGAGCCGAAGGCGAAGAATCCCCGTGTGACGGACGAGCAGATTCTTCCTCCCGCCGGTCGTCAGAATGACAGAAACATAGTTACCAGAGCACTAGTCGCCCGGCTAGGAGCGTTGCCGGTCAGATCGCCCGGAAGCTTGCCCTTTGGCGAACCTTAGGCTATCTTGAACCTAGCATCGCCTTGATGCCTTGATGCCGCTTCGACATCCGAAAACTGCCATCTGCCACGGAATATCGCCATGAAAACGCTCTCGCAAGAAGCCGGCGGCTATGCGCCGGTCCCCGGCGGCAATGTGTTCTATCGCGTGATCGGCGGCGGAGAGGCCGCGCCGCTGCTCACGCTGCACGGCGGCCCAGGCTTCCCCCACAACGCCTTCGCCCCGCTCGCCCAACTAGGCGATGAACGCGCCGTCGTCTTCTATGACCAACTCGGCTGCGGCCAATCCGACCGGCCCGACGACCCGTCCCTGTGGCGCATCGAGCGCGCCGTCGAGGAGGTGGACGCACTGCGCCGCCATCTCGGCCTCACGCGCATCAACCTGCTCGGCCACTCGTGGGGCGGCGCGCTCGCCATCGACTACATGCTCAGCAAACCCGCCGGCGTCGAAAAGCTGATCCTCGTCAGCCCGCTGGTCAGCACCCGGCGTTGGCTGGAAGACGCCGCCATTCTCAAAGCCGCGCTGCCGGCGGACGTCCGGGCGACTATCGACCGCTGCGAGCGCGAGGGCGACTATGCGAGCGAAGCCTATGTGCAGGCGTGCGAAGTCTTCTACGCCCGCCATGTCTGCCGCCTCCGGCCCCTGCCCGCAGCCTACGAGGAAAGCGTCGCCGGCCTCGGCGAACAGGTCTATAACCACATGTGGGGGCCGAGCGAGTTCACCTGCACGGGCACGCTGCGCGACTACGAGCGTTTCGAGCGGCTGGCCGAAATCGCCGCGCCGACGCTCTGGCTGTGCGGGCGACATGACGAAGCCCGCCCCGAAACCCTGGCGCTCTATCAGCAACAGATCCCAGGTTCGCGGCTGCACGTCTTCGAGAACTCCGCCCACATGTCCTATCTGGAAGAGCCGGACGAATTCATGAGCGTGGTCCGAGCTTTCTTGGCGGAGTGAGGCGGGCTGCGTTCGGCGGGATCGCGCCGGCGACCCGCGAAGATAAGATGCGCCATGAGCCAATTCGCCTGGGACAACTGCCCCGCTGCCGTCCGCGACCAGATCGCCCGCCTGGTTAGCGGCTTCCGCGCGATCGCAGGCGATAACCTGCTCGGCGTCTACCTGCACGGTTCGCTCGCCCTGGGCTGCTTCAACCCTCTGCGCAGCGACCTGGACATCCTCGCCGTCACGCATGCCGCCCTCGGCGCCGACGCCAGGCGCCGGCTGGCTGCGTTCCTACCCGACGTTTCGCAGCAGCCCTATCCCGTCGAAGTCAGCCTCCTACTCCACGGCGACCTGCACCCCTGGCGCCATCCCACCCCGTTTGACTTCCACTACAGCGAAAGCTGGCGCG
>CAZYSJ010000015.1:0-50725 GCA_964649875.1 uncultured Caldilineaceae bacterium | reverse complement strand
GCGTGCGCCGGGGGAATAGGGGTGAAGTGCGCTGCGGGGCAATGAGGTTTCCCCGGCAACGGCAGCGAATTCGGGGCGTTTTCGGACATGTTTTAGCGTCTTGGCAACGCGGCGAAATTTGACAAGCATCCGCTGTGGTGATAGACTATGCAAACGTCCGGCAAGGGCGATCCTGTGACTCCACGGGCGGCAGATTAACAAGATGATACTGGCGGAAAGCAACCGTCGCTGCCGATCTCTAGGTCGGCAGAGGAACTTCCCGACTCCCGCTCGATCCTGCGAAGGGTCGAAAGGTTGCCTCACGAAACAGCAAGTGAGGGCGGTTGACCGGCAACGGTCAATCGACTACAACCGCAACAGAGAGCATTCCCGCCGGCTGCGCAGCAGCTTGGTAAGGGGTGAAAGGGCGGGGTAAGAGCCCACCAGCGGGTGCAGCAATGCATCCGGCTAGGCGAGCGTGCAACTGGGAGCAAGGCGAGAGGGTCGCGCTGAACGGTGCGATCTCGTCGCAGCGGGTGCGGGCGAAGCTGGGTAACGCCCAGCAAGCTACGGCCTGCCGGTCGCTTCGGCGGCGAGACAGATGACGGTACAGGGTTGTGTGCGGCGATGCTGCGCAGAGGCCTGACAGAATCGGGGGTACGAATCCGCCAGGATTTGCAGCAAAAGCCGAATTCGCCTACAATGGTGAAGCCTACAGAGAGGCGTGCGCCGACGTGGCGGAATTGGCAGACGCGATAGATTTAGGATCTATTGCCCGAAGGGGTGTGGAGGTTCGAGTCCTCTCGTCGGCATCTGGGCGGACATGGGCCCGTGGCCTAGCGGGAAGGCGTCTCCCTTGCACGGAGAAGATCGTCGGTTCGAATCCGACCGGGTCCACTTCCCAGGGCCACAGAGCCGGTAGGATACGCGTCAAAAATGCAGAGCATGCGGGCGTAGTTCAGTGGTAGAACGTCTCCTTGCCAAGGAGAAGGTCGTGAGTTCGAATCTCATCGCCCGCTCTGGGGGCCGGCCAGTAGGCTGGCCCTTTTGCCGAGGTAGCTCAGTTGGTAGAGCACAGCACTGAAAATGCTGGTGTCCCCAGTTCAAGTCTGGGCCTCGGCACTCGCAGCGCCCACCGGCCTGGCGGCAGGTCGTTGATGGGGGATCGTCTAATGGCAGGACTACGGACTTTGGATCCGTCAATCGGGGTTCGAATCCCTGTCCCCCAGCTATAGCCGGGGTGATGACCCCGGTGCGGAGCAAGCGTTGTAGGATGGCCGTTGTGTCGTGACAATCAATGCCGCTCTATGCGGCGCCTGTAGCTCAATGGCAGAGCACTGGATTGTGGTTCCAGATGTTGTGGGTTCGAATCCCATCAGGCGCCCCTCTCTGCAAGATGTAGCCTGCTGAGGCGCTGGTCAGCCCAATATGGCGTGTTGAGTCCCAATACGATATTGGGACTTTTTTGTTTTACGCGTTGGATTGCCGTGACTGAAAGTAGGGCGCGTTAATCGGGCGCAGTGGGGGTAAACAGAAGCGCCTCCGCCGAAGCGAAGGCGCCCCTGCCGTCCGGTAGCGCTCCTTACAGGAGAATCTCCTGAGGTGATGCTACCGGACGGATACGCGTACTACAACTGTTATCCATTAGCACCACCTCCTTATTATAGGATAGCGGTTTTAGGCTGGGCGATACGTTGTGAGACTGTTATGGTCTCGAACAGATGTGCGGCATCCCCTAGCTGGCATGAGTATCGCATAGTTCATAGCCCGTGTCAAATGCGGCTTGTAGGGACGGGCAAGTCCCAGAGCTTTTGGCGAATTTATCGCGACGATCATCGGTGCGCTATGCCAGAAAGCGCAGAAAGAGAGTGGCCAAGCCAAGGAATGCGGCGAACCCGGCGACGTCGGTAGCGGTCGTCACGAAGACGCTGGATGCAAGGGCCGGGTCGACGCCAATCCGCTTAAGCAGAATCGGCACGAGAACGCCGGCTGAGGTGGCGACGACCATGTTGATCAGCATGGCTAGGCCAAAGACGACGCCCAACATGGCATTGTCTGTCCACAGCCAAGCGACGATGCACATGGTTAAGCCGAGGAAGATGCCCTTTAGCAGACCGAGGGGCAGTTCGTGCCACAAGACGTGCCAAACATCCCGGATGGTGATTTCGCCTAGCGCCAGTGAGCGTACGACGATGGTCATGGTCTGATTGCCGGCGTTGCCGCCCATACCGGCGACGACGGGCATGAAGACGGCGAGCAGCGCGAACGCGGCGATGGTCTCCTCGTACATGGAGACGACTGCGGCGGCTAGCAAGGCCGTGAGTGAGTTGACATAAAGCCAGGGCAGGCGATTGCGCAGCGCCCGCGTCAAAGGGCTAAAAATTTCGGCGTCTTCACTGATCTGCGCCAGACGGTAGATGTCCTCAGTCGCCTCTTCTTCGAGAACGTCGACCACGTCGTCGATGGTGACGATGCCGACCAGCCGGTTGTCCATGTCCACGACAGGGATGGCGAGAAGATCGTAGCGGGCGAAGATGCTGGCGACTTGCTCCTGGTCTGTGTCTACGCGCACACTGAGGACATCGCGCTGCATGATTTCTTCGATTGTTTGGCGCTGGTCCGCCAGGATGAGGGCGCGCAGATTGACGACGCCGATCAGCCGGCCGTAGCGGTCGAGCACATAGAGGTAGAAGATTTCGTTGGCGTCGTGGTAATGCTCCTTGATGAAGCGGTAGGCCTCTTCTACGGTCATCTGGCGGCGCAGAGATGGCGGCGGCAGGTTCATGATGCCGCCCGCCGAATCTTCCGGATAGGCCATTAGAGGGGCTACGGCGTCGGCCTCGTCCATCTGCTCCAGCACGCGTGTGGCCTCGTCCGGCTCCAGTTCGGCTAGCAGGTCGGCGGCCATATCCGGTTCCATCTCATCGAGGACATCGGCTACGGCATCGAGGTCCAGGTGGCTGGCGACGTCCACGGCGTCGGCTTCATCCATCTGCTCAAAGAAGTCGGCCAACTCGTTCGGCTCGAAGAGCGGCGCGAGCAGAGCTTGAGACTCCGGCTCGAGTTGAGCGAGGATTTCGGCTGCGTCGGCGGAGTGCAGGCCGCGCAAATACTCGGCGGCGGCATCCGGGTTGCCGGCAGCGAGAAGTGCATCCATCTGCTCGATGGCATCTTGCATCTTGACGGGATCGACCATAACAAGCCCCCTCTAGCGCACAGGGCGCAACTTGATCCGGCGGCGACGCGCGGCGACAGCGCCAGACGCGTGCATACGCAGTACGGGCGGAGTGCGCCGGGGAAGGGACGATCCGGCAAGGCGAGACCGATCCATTTGCAGGGACTTTGTTCGAGAGGCTAGTGTAGGGAGAATGCGGTCAAGACGACCAAGCTCCAGGGAGGGTCCTGGAGCGAAAACCGGTTAGAATTCGCGACCCAGGCCCTGCCGGGTTCGGCATTTCCCAGGCATAGCACTGCTCGACACAACGGGCCGGCCATGCAGCCCCAGCGCTTTCCTGTTTTGGGCAATATGAGAGCAGCAGATGCCGCTCTGTTTCTTGGCCAGTTGACGCCCACAGTCAGTCCCTTCGATACCGGGCACGTCAAGTGCGTGCTGTACGAAGGGGCTGCGTAAGGGCGCCGTACTGTCTGGGTCGGGCTGAGCGTCAGCCTCGACTACCACTTCTGTACCGATCATTTTCATCCATTGCATACGGGCCGGCGCTAGGCGTGCGTCCGGCTCAATTCCTGGGGGCAGAATAGCACCGACGGGGAGCGCTGTCAATTGGCGGAGAGGCGCGCTGCGGCGATGTCCGGGGGCGCCGGCAAAACAGTTGTGTGCGGAAGGCTCTTTGCCAAGTTGTGACAGCGGCAAGCATCAGGATACACTAAGGACAGGCGTCCGGGTCCTGCGCGATGCGAGAAGATGAAGGGGTAAACTGTGGCTGCTTTAGCTGTCCAAGAAGCTGCGCTTTCACCCACCAGCGCGAGCGAACGAATTGAAGTTCTGGATGTGCTGCGCGGTTTTGCGCTGTTTGGGATACTGCTGGTCAACATGATCGCGTTCGGCCATGTGATGATGGCTGCGGCGACGCTTCCCCTCGATTATGACACTGCACTGGATCGCGCCGCCGGATGGGTGATCCGTTGGCTGGCCGAAGGGAAATTCTATTCGCTGTTTTCGCTGCTCTTTGGCCTGGGTTTCACGCTGCAGATGATGCGCGCCGAGGCGAAGGGGCGGCGTTTTGTGCCGGTTTATCTGCGGCGCAGCCTGACGCTGCTGGTTATCGGCGTATTGCACGGCGTGTTGTTGTGGGTGGGGGATATTCTCGCCATCTACGCGGTGTTGGGCGTGCTGCTTCTGCTGTTTCGGCATATGCGCCCGCGCAATCTCTTGATCTGGGCTGTGGTAATGCTGCTTCTGCCTTCGCTGTTTATGATCGGCGCCAATCTGCTGTTGGCGTTCGCGCGGCAGGACCCGGCTGCCGCGACGCAAATCGAAGCTATGTTTGCGGAGTCTAGCGCCGCCGCCCGAGCGGAAATCGAACGAGCGTCCGCGATCTATACGACGGGCAGTTTCGCAGAGATTACGGCGCAACGCGCCAAAGAACTGGTCGAGATGTGGCTAACGACGGTTTTCATCTTGCCCAACATCTTTGCCATGTTTCTGGTTGGGGCTTGTATTGGCAAATGCGGCGTTCTAGCCGATCTTGACGGTCATCGTACGCTGCTTGCCCGGTTGTGCATCTGGGGGCTTGGGCTTGGTCTGCCGCTCAATGCGGTCTATGCGTCGCTGATTGGCTCGTTGGTGCGTACAGAGCCGTCTTGGCCGCTGGTAATCGCTGTCTTTGCGCAAGCCGTGGGTGCGCCGCTGCTTGCCTTGGGCTATATGAGCGGGCTGGCTTTGCTCTGGCGGCTGTCGAGATGGCAGGCGCGGTTGCGGGGGCTGGCGCCGTTGGGACGCATGGCGCTCACCAATTATCTGCTGCAATCGCTGATCGCGACGACGATCTTCTACGGGTATGGGCTGGGGCTGTTTGGGCAGACGGGGATCGCCGCCGGCGTTTTGATCACGATTGCCATCTATTTGGTCAATTATGCCGTCAGCCACTGGTGGCTGGGACGCTATCGTTTTGGCCCGGTGGAATGGCTGTGGCGCACGCTTACCTACGGCCGGATCCAGCCGATGCGAAGAGAACGATCCGTCAGGGCGGACGCCGTGTGAGCAGCCTGAGGGTCCGCTTTGACAAGGGCCGCGCTTTGCGGGAAACTGAGCTATGCACATTGTACGCAACGGAAAGGCTCGTCATTGATCACGTATTGTCCGACAAGTAAGTTTCGTGCGCCTGCGGAACTCAGTCCGCTGCGCTGTCCGGTCTCTTCTGAACCGTTGGAGTACGCCGAACTGCCGCGGTTCGATCCTGATCTCGTCGACGCCTCACAGATCGGCTTATGGCGTTATGCGGCGATGCTGCCTGTGGTCGCGCCGGAGCAGCGGCGGATTACGCTGGGCGAGGGGTGGACGCCTCTGCTGGCCGATGCGTGGTCGGGTTTGGATGTATGCTGGAAGTTCGACGCGCTGATGCCGACGGGCAGCTACAAGGACAGGGGCGTTAGTGTGATGGTGAACTGGCTGTTCGGCTTGGGCGCTCTGACGGTAGTCGACGATTCGAGCGGCAACGCCGGCGCGAGTCTTGCCTGCTATGCCGCACGTGCAGGTCTACAGGCGTGTATCTATGTACCGGCCAGCGCGCCGGCGCCGAAGAAGGCGCAGATCGCCACCTATGGGGCCGAGTTGGTGGAGGTGCCCGGCCCGCGCGATGCTGCGACTAAGGCCGCGGCGGCGGCAAGCCGCATGGTCAAGTCGATAAAATACGCCTCGCACGCCTGGCATCCGGCGTTTTTATTGGGACAGATGACGACCGCCTGGGAGATCTGGGAGCAACTTGGCCGCCGCGTGCCGGACTGGTTCGTCGCTCCGGTGGGGCATGGCGGCTCGCTGCTCGGTACGTGGCGCGGTTTCCAGCACTTATTCGATTCAGGCGTGACGGATCGACTGCCTAAGCTGCTGGCTGTACAGGCTGAACCCTACACGCCGGTGTACGACGCCTTCCACCGCGGCCAGGATATGATCACGCCGACGCCGCGCATGGCGCATATCCGTGCGGACGGCATTGCCATTAGCGCGCCGGTGCGGGCGCGCGCTTTGCTCGACGCACTCTACCGATCGCATGGTACGGCGGCGGCTGTGAGTGAAAGCGAGGTAGACGACTGCCATAAGCGAATGGCCGCCCAGGGTTTGTTCGTCGAGCCGACGAGCGCGACAGTGGCGGCTGCGCTGGAAAAGTCGCGTAAGCTGTTCCGTCCCGGCGATGTCATTGTCGCTGCGATCACCGGACACGGCCTGAAAAATCCGCCGTTGATGGAAGAATAGGGGCGCATGACGAACATGGGCGCATTGCCACTCTCTCAATTTGAAGCGGAAAACGGACTCTGCTTTCGAGATAAGGAGCTGTTGCGTACGGCATTTGTACACAGCAGTTATGGCAATGAGGCGTCCGATGAGGACGGCGAGATCAGCGACAACGAGCGGCTGGAGTTCTTGGGCGACGCGGTGCTGGAATTTGTGGTGAGCGAGTATTTGTATGCGCGCTTCCCGGAGATGAAGGAAGGGGAGCTCACCACGTTGCGGGCTGCATTGGTGCGGCGAGAGGCCTTGGCCCGGCTGGCCCGGCAGTTGCGGCTGGGCGAATATCTGCTGTTAGGCCGCGGCGAGGATGAAAGCGGGGGGCGGCGACGACCGGCCACGCTTTGCGCTACCTTCGAGGCGGTGACGGGGGCGCTGTATCTCGATCAAGGGTTGGAGGCCGTGCGTGCGGCGCTGCTGCCGATGATTGCGCAGCAGTTGGAGGCAGTGCAGCGCGGTGCGTTGCACCAGGACGCCAAGAGCCGCCTGCAGGAGTGGTCGCAGAGTGCGTTTAGCGCAGCCCCGCGCTATCGCGTCATCGATGCGAGCGGCCCTGACCACGCTAAGGAGTTCACGACGGAGGTGACAATCCTGGGCGTGCGCTGCGGCGTCGGACATGGGCGGAGTAAGCAGCAGGCGTCGACGTTGGCTGCGGCGCATGCATTGGCCAATTTGGCTTTGAGTGCGCGGCCGGATGGGGACTCAGACGGGGACTCGGAAAGAGTTGCCGAAGGGGCGCCGCCGTCCGAAGAATTACTGACCAAGCTTCAGGACGCCGCCAGGCTAGAAGCTCGTTCTACATCTTAACTGTGTCTTCGATGACGGCTAGCCCGTCATCGTCATCTGCCGGCGGCTCGTCGTCGCCGTTTTCCCCACGTACAATTCGCTCCCCCTCAAGACGCAAACTGATGACGCGGCTGGCCCCGTCGCTTGCCATAGTGACGCCATAGATGGCGTTGGTGTTTTCGAGCGTGCGCCGGTTGTGGGTGATGATGATGAACTGGGTGTCGCGGCTCAGTTCATCGAGCGTGATGCGGAAGCGGTCGACGTTGGCCTCGTCTAGCGCTGCGTCCACCTCGTCCAGCACGCAGAACGGGGTGGGGCTGACGCGCAGAATGGCAAAGAGCAAGGCGCAGGCTGTCAGCGACCTTTCGCCGCCGGAAAGGAGCGCCAGGCTCTGGGGGCGTTTGCCTGGCGGGCGGGCGACAATCTCGATGCCGGAAGCCGTGATGTTATCGGGATCCAATAGGACGAGCTTGGCTGCGCCGCCGTTGAAGAGCGCGTTGAAGAAATGTACGAACTGTTCGGCCACGGCGTTGAAAGTGACGGTCAACTCGGCCTGCATGAGCGTGTCCAATTCGGCAATCACCTTGCGCAGATCGGCGATCGCGGCAGATAGATCTGCGGACTGTGATTCGAGGTAGCTGCAGCGGGCGGCGGCTTCCTCGTATTCACGCGGGGCGTCGGGGTTGACGTTGCGAACGCGGCTTAGCCTGGCGCGCATTTCGCTCACGTCGTCTTCCAAGCCGTCAGGCAGCGCAGAAAGCGGCTCTAACTGCTCGACAATCGTTTCCCACGGCAAGAGCGGCTGGTAGGCGACATCGGCGCTTTCTTCGAGAAAGACCAAGCCGAGGTCCTGTTCAATGTCGTGACGCAATTGGCGCAGGGCGTCGTCGGTGCGTTGCTGCTTAAGCTGCGCGGTATTCCAGGCGCTTTCGTCTGAGCGCAGGCCCTCTTGCATGCTGCGTTCTTGCGCTTCGTGGTTGGATTGTTCGGCTTCCGCCTGGGCGAGCGCTGCTTCCAGCGGCTCGATCTTGCTTTGGTACTCAGCGATCTGCTGGCTGAGTTCCTCTTCCTGGCGAGTTAGCTCCGCAATCTTGTCGGAGAGGTCTGCGGCATCGGCTTGCAGGGAGGTAATTTGCCGTTCTTTGGCGGCGATCTGGTCGGCAATTAGAGCCAGGCTGCGTTCTTGGTTGTGGATGACGGCTTCGTGACTCTGGAGCTTGCCTTGCGCTTCAGCGGCAGCGGCGCGCAGGTCGGCAAGCTGTTGGAGCAGTTCGCCGGCCCCGGCGGCTTCGGCTTCCTGTTCGGCGCGACGCAATGCTTCGGCGCAGGCAGCGTGTTGGCTTACCGCCTCGGAAAGCTCGCCGGCAATAGTCGCCGCCTGACGTTCTCCGGCCGTCCTCTCGGCTTGAAGCGCCTCTAGGCGGTCCGTGTGCCAACGTTCAGCCTGGCCCGCCCGGTCGAGGCGCCGGCGCAGATCCGCGCCGTGGTCTCGGGCGGCGCGTTCCAGCTGCGTTAGCTCGGCTAACTTCTCCTGAAGCGGGCCTAGACTGATGTGGATCTGTTCAATTCGGGCGGCAATTTCTTCGCATTCGGCGGCGCGTTCTTGGCGCAAGGCGTTGGCTTGTTGCAAGCGGGCCGGCAACTCGCGGAGTTCGCGTTCACGGGCAAGGATCGAATCGTCGCGGCGTTGGGCGTCACTGCCGCCGCTGACTGCGCCGCCGGGGCGAACGATCTCGCCGTCAAGCGTGACGACGGTGGGGCGCGGCCCGCGGCGCGTGGCATCGAGGGCGCGGCGGGCTGTGGTGAGGGTGTCGACTATCCAGACGCGATTGAGCATCTGTTGGACCGCCGGGGCTACGGCTGCATCGTAGCCGACGAGGTCGGCGGCATTGCCGAGCACGCCGGGCATGGCGGGCGGCGCGATGGGCGGCAGAACGTCAAGCCGGTCGAGGGGCAAGAAGGTGGCGCGACCGCGGCGTCCGCTCTTGAGATATTCGATGGCCTGTTGGGCGTCATCCCAGGAACGGGTGACGACGTTTTGATAGGCGCCGCCGAGCGCGGTCTCGATGGCCTTGTCGAGGTTGGCGGGAACGTGTAGGACGGACGCAATCGTGCCGACGACGCCGGAGAGCTTGGCCTGCATGTGAGCGCCCTGGCGCGTCTGCTCTTGGGCCGCCTGCAAGACTTCGCGTACGCCGCTGGCATAGCCCGCGCCTTCTTCGCGCAGACGGCTAAGGAGATCGTGCCGGGTCTGGAGGCGGTCGGACTCGCGTTCGGCTTGCCGGCTGCGGTTCTGCGCTTCTTCCAGCGCAAGCCGGAGTTGCGCGGTTTCGGCCTCGGCGGCGCGTAACGCTTGCGTCGTCTCGGATATCTGCTCTTCGACGGCGGCGAGGCGCATTTCTGTCGCGTCGAGTTCAGCGGATAGCTCGGAGACTTGGACGGCCGCGTTCTTTCTTCCGGAATGCTGGGCAGCTTCCTCTTCGAGGAGCCGGGCAGATCGCTCGGCAATTTGTTGGCGGCGACTTTCGAGTTGGTCGCGTCGAGATTGGGCTTCGACAAGGCTACGACGCGCGGCGGCGACAGCTTGCTGGAGGCGTTCGCGCGCCTGTTGGCGACCGGCGAGGGACGCTTGCAGGCTTTCCACCTGCGCCTGGCGCTCTCGAACCGCAGCGACGTACTCTGAGGTTTCTTCCTTCGCGCGATCGATGCGCTCGGCTAAGGCGTCGTGTTGGCGGCGTAAGGCTGCCGCTTCTTGGTTCGCCTCCTCGGCGCGCGCCGAGACCTGACGAAGTCGTTCCTGCGAGACGGCGAGTTGGCGACCGGTTTGCTCGGCTTGGCTGTGGAGGCCGCTGCTGAGACGGTGAAGCTCGCCAAGCTGAACGCGCAGCCCGGCCTGGCGTTGGCGGCTGCGTTCGATCTTCGCGGAGATTGCGGTGAGTTCCTGGCGATGGGTCTCGACGCGAGAGCGCAAGGCGTCGGCCTGGGCGGAGTCTGCTTCGTATTGGCGCAGGGTTGCGTGCCAGTGGTAGCCATACCAGTCGCGCAAGAGATCGCGCAGGTCGCCGGCGATCTGATCCCGTTCGCGGGCGCGTTCCGCTTGGCGACGCAGGTAGCCGAGCCTGGGGCTAATCTCGGCGATGATGTCCTGGACGCGTGTCAAGTTTTGCTCAGAAGCTTCGAGGCGGCGGAGCGCTGAGGCGCGCTTCATCTGGTAGGCGGTGATGCCGGCGGCCTCTTCAAAGAGCGTGCGCAACTCTTCGGGCGACATGCTGAGCATGCGGTCGATCAGCCCCTGGCCGATGAGGGCGTAGGTGCGCTTGCCCAGGCCGGAGGGGGAGAGCAACTCGGTGATATCCTGCAGGCGCACTCGCTGCCCGTTGAGCAAGTATTCGTTGTCCCCATCGCGGTAGGCGCGCCGCGTGATCTCGACTTCGGCAAAGTCGATGGGCATTTCGCCGTTGCTGTTGTCGAGCGTAACCGTCACCTGCGCCATGCCGAGCCGCGATTTTTGGTCGCTGCCGGAGAAGATGATGTCGCTCGTCTTCTTGGAGCGGAGCAGGCTAAAACTCTGTTCGCCCAGACACCAGCGAATCGCGTCGGATACGTTGCTTTTGCCGCTGCCATTGGGGCCCACAATTGCCGTAACGCCTGGGTCAAAGACGAATTCGGTCTTCTTGGCGAAGGTTTTGAAGCCCTGGATGACGACGCGCTTGATGAGCATGACGAATTACAAGACCGTTTCCAGCGTTTCCGCCGCATGCTGCCATAAAGGCGGAACGACGTATTGCAGCAGTAATGCAAGTGCGATCAAGGCGATGCATACGAGGATGAGGTTGCGCCGCATCGACCAGAAGCGGCGAGCGTTCCATTGGCTGCGAAGGAGCGGCTCTGCAAGGAGCAGAGTAAGTCCGGCATAAGCGGCGAGACGGGCCAGAGTCCAAAGCGGCAGTGAAATGAGCAGGCCCAGTCCGCCGCCCAGGGCAGGGGCCAGGCTGCCGGCGGCGAAGCCGGCTAGGTTGGCGGTCCGCACGATGAACCAGACGCCGATAAGGCCGCCGGTGATCAGACTGCCAAGCGCGACGGCTGCCGCTTCTCCTAGTTGTGCGAGGACGGGCGGCGCGATTTGCTGCGGCAGAGGACCGGCGGCGAAGATCCATGCGAGGAGGGCGGCGCGCAACTCGAAACCGCCGGGGATCGCTTGCCCGACGCGGCCGGGCAGCAGCCAGACAAGCGCGGCCACGAGGGCGATCTGCACGAACAACCAAAGGGCCAAGACAGCAGCGGCATGGCGCAGGGCGCCGCGGCGCAGCGGGACGGCAAGAAAGAGGGCGAGGGCGACCGTTTGCGAGAGATGCAGAAAGCGCGGCTGGCCCATGATCGCGGGGAATGCGGTCGTGAGCACGGAAAAGAAGGCCCCCATCACGTAGTAGAGAGGGTCGGCACTCAGCTGATAGGTTCGTTGCATGGTGCGCCTTGCGTCGCCGGTTGGTGTGTCGGACGCCGTGCGCATACTATGCGCACGGCGCGGGAAAACACGACTACGGCTGACGGTTGGGGTCGAGGAGCCACTCGACCAGCCCGTTGATCTCCTCTTCGCTCATGCGCTGGGAGAAATCTTGGGGCATGATGTTGGGCATGTAGCCGTCCACAATGAAAGCATTGGTGTTGACAATGCTGTTGTGGACATATTCTTCCGCGGTCTGGCCTTCGACGCGTTGTTCGGCGTTCTCGCGCAGGTTGCCCATATTGGGGCCAACGAGGCCGCGGTTTGCATCGGTCTGAGGCTGATCGAGCACATGGCAGCCGGAGCAGGCCATGCTCACGAACAGCTCGGCCGGTGCGCGCGGCTCTGCGGGTTCGACGGCGGCCTGTTCAGCCCCCTCGTAGGGCGACCCTCTGGAGGGCGTATCCTGGAAGGGTATCCAGGGGTCAGTTTCCGCTGTCTGCTGGAGCGCGTCGGCTTCCCAGTTTATGACATAGGCGGCAACGTTGGCGACTTGGTCGGCGCGCAGGGGGCCGCCGTATTCAGCGCCCCAGGTTGCCATCATAACGCCCCACTGACCATTTGCCTTGCTTGGCCGCCCGGCGGCTACGGTTAGCTCAACGTAATCGTAGAGAGAGCCGGTGAAGCCGACGTCGTTCAGGCGCTGGGTAAAGAAGTAACGGCTGTTGAGCGCTGGGCCGGGGTTCCCCTTGCCTTCAGGGCCGTGACACGACGCGCAGTTATTGGCGTAAATTTCGGCGCCTTTTTCGATGGAGCGGCCATCCCAGTTTGCTGTTTGCGCTTCCATGCGCGGGCCGTCGACCAAACCAACGAAGAGCAAGACGGCGACGGCGAGCATGACGGCCAGGATGCCGAGAATGATCTTGAGGATTGGCGACTTGACGTAAAGGTATGCGTACCAGGGCTTGCGCATCCGGATTATTCTCCCCCTTGTGCGGCAGGCCGGAGGAAGCCGAAGTCCCTGAGGCCGTATTGTTCCCAATACAGGGAGTTCTCATGGAGGTAGAAGTCGCGAAGGAAGACTTCCTCAACGCCGTCGGCGCTCAGCCAATGGACTTCCCAGTGCAGTTTCTTGAGGGAAGGCTGGTTCTGGCTGATTTCGAGGATGCCGTAGGCATTGTTGAAGTCCGGGTCCGCCTCTTCGAAGTGCAGGATGGATGCTTGGAATTCTTCCAACACTTCGGCGAATTCAGGGTCGTCGCTGTGCAACTCCTGGCGCGTGTCATAGATGCCGATGGGCAAGTGTGCGTAGCCGATCTCGCGAATGTGGCCGGCGCCTTCTTCCGGCATCAACTCCTGGACAATCTCGACGGAAGGAGCGCCCTGAACGGCGTATTGAGGCGTGCCCATCCAACTGAGAATGATCATGACGACGCCGGCGACAACGCCGCTGATGATGGCGATGCGGCGGTCTTTGGCGCGACGGCTCGGGTTCGGGTCCAGGTAGGGAATGGCGATGAGCAGAACAAGCAGGACGCCGGGCAGGATGACGCCGGCGATGGTTTTGTCTGCGATCTTGAGCAAGCCTTGCAGCCAATAGAAATACCAGGGCGCCACGGTATGCAGCGGCGTTGACTGCGGATTGGCGATGGACTCAAGCGGCGCCTGGAAGAAAAAGGCGACGACGACGACCATCAAGGTGGTAAAGCCGAGAAGGAAAACGGCTTCGTCGATGAGCACATCGGGCAGGAAATAGACGCGACGGTCTGCCGGCACTTTGTTGGCGGTGTCTTGGCCGACCTCTTCTTCAGAAGCGGGCAGGCTGATGCCGAAGTGCACGACTTTGTAGTAGTGCACAAAGAAGAAGAGGATGAGCAGGATCGGCAGGAAGAAGACGTGCAGCAAGTAGAAGCGCAAGAGGCCGTTGGCGCCGATGTCGGGCGCGCCGCGCGCCAGGAGATTGACCGTCTCTCCGACGATGGCGGGCGGGACGGCCTCGGCCATCGACGTGCCGATGGTCACGGCCCAGAAGGCCAACTGGTCCCAGGGCAAGAGGTAGCCGGAGAAGCTCAAGAAGAGCGTGATGACGAGCAGGATGACGCCGGTGAACCAGGTGAACTGGCGCGGCGCCTTGTAGCTGCCGGTCAGGTAGGTGCGCACCATGTGGAGGGTGACGACAGCCACCATCATTTCCGCCCCAAGCCGGTGCACATCGCGCATAAACTGCCCAAACGGTACGTTGCTCAGCAGCCGGATCATGTCCGAATAGGCGCGGTCGGGCGAGGGCGCATACCAGATCATCAGGAAGATGCCGGTGATGGTCTCGACCAGAAAGAGATAGGTGGAGAGGAGACCTAGCCGGAAGGTATGAGTGAAGCGCGTTACGCTCTCGTGATAGTACGTCGGTTTGATGTGGAGTAGAAATGCCTCCGAGTGAGGCTTCAGGCGAGGGTTTGGGCGTCCGGGCGCCTCGCCGCGCAACATACGCCGCATCTCTCCGGCGCTGATGCCGGCAGTGATGCGCGTAAAGGTGTCGTCGGCCACGTCGAGCGCGGTTTTCAGAAAGCCTTTCTTCTGAACCTCAGGTTGTACAGCCATTTGGACTCCGTTTCAAACAGCAGATTCGATGGTGGACTCGACCCGTAGGCTAGACTGAATCGGCAACTGGCGCCGGCGATTACGCCGACTCGACCCGTGCCGGCGACTGTCCGGCTGGAGCGCCAAGGTTCTTTTTGCCCGTATCAACGACGACCTGTCCCTCTTCATAGGTGATCTCGAAATAGTCGAGGGAACGGGGGGCCGGGCCTTCGATGTAGTGGCCATCGTGCGTAAATTTGGAGCCGTGGCAAGGACACTCGAAGCGGCCGTTGGAAGCTTCCCATTTGTAGAGGCAGCCAAGATGCGTACAGACCATGTAAAGCGCACGCGGGTCGCCTTCTTCGGTTGTGACGAGCCAGAATTTGCCTGTGGTGTCAGGCTGGGGCGCTGCCGAAGCGTCGGGAAGGGCGGATTCGGGGCCGATGAAAAACTTGCCGCCAAACTCGCCTGCGCGGAAGCGGGGATACATGTAGAGGAAACTGCCCACTGCGGCTTGGAGTCCGAGCAGGCCAAGGGCGCCGCCCCAAGCGTAGGTGAGGAACTCACGGCGGTTCATCTCCGGCTGGGACGGACCTTGCGGCTCCGTGTTCGCCTTAGGAGCTGCGGCGGGCGCGGGCTTCTTGCGCTCAGGGGCTGGTTTGGGCGCGGCGCCATTGCCTGCAGGAGCCGCTTTTTTCTCGATGCGTGCGGGCTTCGGCTTGGGGGCGGGCGCTGTTTCTTCCGCTACTGCCGTCGCCTCTGAGGCCGGTTCCGCAGCCGGCGTCTCCACGGCGGGCGCTGCTTCTTCAGCCGGCGGTTTCGGACGCGACGCAGCGGCAGGTTGCGCTTCCCCCTTGTGCTGAGCCTGAGCGCGCTTGGCCGCATCCTGCATCTTCTTCTTCAGCTCGGCGATACGCTTTTCGCGTTCCGCACCGGACAAGTCGGAAATCTTTTCCGCCATGTGAGACTGGCCTCCTGCCGATCACGCTCGGGTCGCCTAGACGCTTGCGCCGACGTCCTGGGAAAAGCAAAAAGACAATACAGCGACCCAGATGGGACGTTGATTGGAACTGCTCTAAGTTATCGCCGCCTCTGTCTGCTAGGCGACAGACGGATAGGGACTATAGCATACGGCCCTAGGCTTGTCAAAAACATAACGAATTTCCGGACTGATTCAGCCTCCTTGATTTGCAGGCGACTCACCGCTGTGGGAATCTGTCCCTAAAGCTCGTTAAGACGCATCGCCAGTTGGTTTTTCCGCTCGCCTAATTCGGCCTGTTTGGCGCGTTCCCTTTCGATGACCTGTTCGGGCGCTTTATTGATGAAGCCGGGATTGGCGAGCAAGTCGCTGCTGCGCTGGATCTGCTGCTCTAGCTGCGCCATTTCTTTCTCTAGGCGGGCGCGCTCGGCTTGCAGATCGACCATGCCGGCAAGGGGCAAATAGATTGTCATGCCGCCGGTGGCGAGCGTAACCGCCTTGTCGGGGGCGGGGAGAGCGGCGGCGCAGGCAGTCTGGTTCGGGTCGAGGCGGGCCAGGCTGATCAGCAGCGCCAGGTTCTCTTCGACCAGAGTTAGCTGCTCTCCGGCGCTGAACTGGGCGGCGATCCGCTTGACCGGCTCCACGTCGTATTCGCTGCGCGCGTTACGGACAGCGCGCACCGCGTCTTGCAGACGGCTGAATTCCTCATCGGCGCGTTCATCGCTGAGGCCGGCGAGGTGCGGCCAACGCGAGACAATGAGGGCGCGACCGTCTCCCGCCAGTTCGGGCAAGTTCTGCCAGATGGCTTCGGTGACGAAGGGCATGAAGGGATGGAGCAAGCGCATGCTGTGTTCGAGCACGAAGGCGAGCGTCTGTCGCGTAGCATGGGCTTCGGCAGGCGACCCGCCGTAGAGGCGCGTCTTAGCCGCTTCGATGTACCAGTCGCAGTATTCGCTCCAGAGGAAATCGTAGAGCTGGCGGCCCGCTTCACCCAATTGCCAGTTGTCGATCAGGCGGGTGACCTCGTCCTGTGTGCTCTGCAGGCGGCTCAGGATCCAACGGTCTGCGAGAGAGCGCAGCTCGGGCGCGGGCAGCGCGTAGCTGGCGTTGAACGGGTCCGAATCTGCGGCGACGTCCAACTGGTCATCTTCAATGTTCATGATGACGAAGCGGGCCGCGTTCCAGATTTTGTTGGCGAAGTTGCGATTGGACTCGATGCGGGTGATGCTGAGTTTCATGTCGTTGCCGGGCGTTCCGCCTGTGAGCAGGGAGAAGCGCAGGGCATCGCTGCCGTAATCGGCGATGATGTCGAGCGGATCGAGCGCGTTGCCGAGGCTCTTGCTCATTTTGCGGCCTTGTTCGTCGCGCACAAGCCCATGTAGGTAGACATAGCGGAACGGGACCTCGCCCGTGCATTTCAGCCCCAGCATGATCATGCGGGCAACCCAGAAAAAGATAATGTCGTAGCCTGTCTCGAGGACGGTGGTCGGATAGTACAGTTCTAGGTCCTCTGTTTCTTGGGGCCAGCCCAGGGTGCTGAACGGCCACAATCCGCTGGAAAACCATGTGTCGAGCACGTCGGGGTCTTGCTCTAGGTGAACGGCTTCGCCGTAGTGGGCGATAGCCAGCTCCTGGGCGTGGCTTTCGCTGCGCGCGGCGAAGGCGTGGCCGTCGGGGCCATACCAGATGGGGATGCGATGACCCCACCATAGTTGGCGGCTGATGCACCAGTCGCGGATGTTTTCCATCCAGTGGAAGTAGACCTTCTCGAAACGCTGGGGCACGATCTGGATGGCGCCGCTGCGCACGGCTTCAATAGCGGGTTCGGCGAGGGGCGGGGTGCGCACCCACCACTGGACGCTGAGCAGAGGCTCGACGACGGTATTGCAGCGCTGGCAGTGACCGACCTGGTGGGCGCGCTCCTCGACGCGCACGGTCAGACCGGCCTCTTCCATGTCCTGCCACATCTTTTCGCGCGCTGCGTAGCGGTCGAGGCCGGCGTAAGGTCCGGCCTCTTCGTTAAGGGTGGCGTCCTGGTTCATGATGTTGATCATGGGCAGGTGATGCCGTTTGCCGATCTCGTAGTCGTTGGGGTCGTGACCAGGGGTCACCTTGAGCGCGCCGGTGCCGAAGGCAGGGTCGACGTACTCGTCGGCGATGACGGGAATTTCCCGGCCAAGAATGGGCACGATGGCGGTTTTGCCGACGACATCGCGGTAGCGGTCGTCGTCGGGATGCACGGCGACAGCGGTGTCGCCCAGGATTGTTTCGGGGCGCGTGGTGCTGACTTCGAGGAAGCCGCCTTCCTTGAGCGGGTAGCGGAAGGTGTAGAAGTTGCCGTGGACTTCCTCGTACTCTACTTCCAGGTCGCTAATGGCGCTGGTGCAGCGCGGGCACCAGTTGACCAGGTAGTTGGCGCGGTAGATCAGGCCTTCTTCGTAGAGGCGGATGAAGGTGTCGAGCACGGCGTCGCTGAGGCCGTCGTCCAGCGTGAAGCGCTCGCGCTGCCAGTCGCACGAGATGCCCATGCGCTTTTGTTGGGCGGAGATGCGACCGTGGTATTCGTCTTTCCAGTCCCAGACTTCGCGGACGAAGTTTTCGCGTCCGAGGTCGTGGCGCGTGAGGCCCTGTTCGTCGAGCTTGCGTTCGACCACGTTCTGCGTGGCAATGCCGGCGTGGTCCGTGCCGGGGACCCACAGGGTAGGTTTGCCAAGCATGCGGTTGTAGCGGATCAGCATGTCTTCGACGCTGTTGGTGATGGCGTGTCCCAGGTGCAGTGCGCCGGTTACGTTTGGGGGTGGCATGGAAATGACGAACGGTTCGGCATCCGGGTCGGACTGTCCCAATTCGGCCTGTGTTTCCGGCGTGAAATAGCCGTGCTGCTCCCACCAGTCGTAGAGCGGTTCCTCCACGATGCGGTGGTCGTATGCTTTAGGCATGCTGTTGTCGGTCATATCTACCCTTGTCCTGCGTTTAGGTTGTTGGACTGCAAACCTGGCGAACTAAAGCGCGCGCCGGCGAAAATTGCATACAAAAAAGCCGCCTCTCAAGGACGAAGCGACTCCGCGGTACCACCTTGATTAAGCAGGCTGCGCCTACTTCTCTCTCGCGGCTGTAACGGGCCTGCCCGGGCGAGAGTACAAGGCCGGAACGTGCAGCCGTTCCCCTCGCCGACCTTCCCGGCTACGTTCCCTGCGCCTTGGCTCGCCCAGGCTTGCAGCCGATGACCTAGACTCTCTGTCAGCGGTGCGCAGGTACTCCTCCGGTGCACTGTCGATGCGCATATTAGACTGGCAGCAAGTATAGCGGCGCGCCGGGAGACGTGTCAACTTCCGCTTCTGCATCGATTGGATTCGGGCCGCAAAGACGCTGCCGATGCCAGGCGGCCAGTCGCCCTTGCGCCATTCGGGCAGCATCTGCCGCTGCCCGAATGGCGCAGGTTTTGCATCTATGAAAAGGGGTGGGCTGCGGGCTTGATGTACAATTCCGGCACGTGCGCCCTGGGCGGAAGCGAGGCGACGAAAAGGACGGCGGCGGCGACGTCCTCCGGCTGCAAGATCTGTGCGCGGTGTTCATCGCTGACCGGTTCCGGGCGTTCGTCGAGGATCGGCGTGTCAACTTCGCCGGGGCAGATATTGGTAGCGCGAATGCCGTTATCCTTCTCCTCTAGGGAGATGACGCGACTCAATGCACACAGGGCATGCTTGGCCGCAGTATAGGCCGCGCCGCTGACGACGCTAGCGCGCACGCCCGCCATCGAAGAGATGTTGATGATCAACCCGTTACGGCGGGCGCGCATGGCCGGGAGCGCCGCATGCACAAGATAGAAGGCGCCGCCGGCATTTACCTGCATAACGCGGTCCCAGTCTTCCGGCGTGAGGGTCGCCAGGCTGCGTCCGGGGATGTTGATGCCGGCGTTATTGACGAGAATGTCAATCGGCCCGCATTGGCTGCGCGTCCAGGCGATCAGCTTGTTGACTTGAACACGGTCGATCACGTCGG
Source organism: uncultured Caldilineaceae bacterium (assembly GCA_964649875.1). Classification (GTDB taxonomy): domain Bacteria; phylum Chloroflexota; class Anaerolineae; order Caldilineales; family Caldilineaceae; genus JASGTU01. Next base: position 31,495 of record CAZYSJ010000015.1, on the reverse strand, counting down.
CCACGAAGTAACGGATGGGCGGATCGGTCCTGACGGCCGCCGCCGTCTCTTCGAGCGGTTCCTGACGCCGGCCAGATATGACGACCTGCGCGCCGGCGGTGGCGAGGGCGATGGCGATGGCGCGCCCGATGCCGCTTCCGCCGCCGGTGACAAGCGCTACCTTGCCTTCTAGTCGCATTGCATACCTCCATTCCAAATCAGGAGCGGTCATAGATAAAGACGAACGAAAGGACGCGTTACCGTGGCGTTGTCGGATAGCTCGCCGGGTCAAGCATGACTTCGATGAGGGCGGGGCGGGCGCGGTTCAATTGATCTTGGAGCGCCGCGTCGAGTTGCGCTTCGTCCGAAACGCGCTGCGCGGGCAGAGCGAAAGCCTGGGCGGCTTGTGTGAAATCGAGCGGTGCGAATTCGGTAGCAAATACCGGTTTGCCGGCGCGCTTTTGGTGTGAACGAATGAGGTCGATGGCCCCGTCGTTTAGGACGACGACGGTGACGGGTGCGTCGCAACGGGAAAGGACGCCGAGTTCGCCCAGCGTCATCGCTAAGCCGGCGTCGCCAGTGAGACACAGCGCATGCGTTCCGGGCGCGGCCAGGGCGGCGCCGATTGCCGCAGGCAAGGCGTATCCCATGCAGGAGAGGCCGTTCGAGACCAAGAAGCGGTTGGGCATGAGGGCGGGCCATTGCAGCGAACTATGGATTTTGTGAGAGCCTACGTCGACAGTGAGGAAAGCGTCTGCCGGGGCGTGCCGGCGCAGGGCGGCTAGCACCGCTTGGGGAAGCATTCTTCCCGGCGTCGGTTCGGTCGGCGGCTGTGTGTGCGTTGCAGCGTGAAAGCTCGCTACACGCGTCGAACCCCAATGCGGCGCGGCGTCAAACGGTCCCTGGGCGAGCGCAGTGAGCATATTCTGCAGGCTGCCGACAACCTCCACAGCGGCGGGGATGACCGGATCGCGATTCTGCCAAGTTGCCGCCCAGATCAGCGGCGCGGGATGCTGCCACGGCTTGACGAGTTCGACGACGTCGTAACCGACGGCGATCAAGCAGTCCGCTTCGTCGACAAGCGCGTAGACCGGATCTGTGCGGGTGAGGCCGATAGTCCCGGCGGCAAGCGCATGGTCATCGGGCAGGGCGCCTTTAGCTTTAGGCGTGACGACGACCGGCGCCTGCGCCGCTTCGGCGAGCGCGCGCAATGCGACGTAGGGACGTTCCGGCTCCAGGCCGAGGCCGGCGAGGATGAGCGGACGGCGGGCTTGTGCAAGGAGCGAGCGGGCGCGATCAATCGCCGCTGCCGTCGTGGTTGATGCGGTTGACTGTGGAAGCTTAACCGCGGGCGTTGGATTTTCTGCGACCGGCTCGCCGGCGTCTTCGTTGCTCAGTTGGAGATGCACCGGTCCAGGCCGTCCGGACTGCGTCAGGCGCATCGCCTGCGGCAATACGGCCGATACGTTGCTTGCGTCCAGTTTGATCGACGCTTTGGTGATGGGCCGATAGAGCGCATGCAGGTCCAGTACCTGGTGTGTGTAGGCGGGGAGCAGCGCGTCCGGCTTCTGTGCTGTGATGATGAGTATGGGCGAGCGGTCGAGATAGGCGTGGGATACGCCTGCGACGGCATTGGCGGCGCCAGGGCCGAGGGTCGTCAAGCAGACGCCGGGCCGTCCGGTGACGCGCGACCAGGCGTCCGCCATGAATACGGCTGCGGTCTCGTGATGGGTCAGTACGAAGCGGATGCCGCGGCGGCGAATGGCGTCGAGTAACTCTACGGTCTCGCCGCCGGGAAGGCCGAAGACGGTGTCGATGCCTGCGTTTTTCAGTGTGTCCGCCAGTGCGGAGGCGACTGTTGTCATGTGCGTCCGCTCCTGTTCTTTGGGCAGTCTTAGGTGGAGGTTCATTCGCCAACGAGGCGCCCTGTCGCGCTAAGCGCGGCGAAGCATCTTCACCACGGATACAACGAGATTCTTCAGCTCGCGAACGCTCGCTTCAGAATGACAGTGATAGAGCGAACAAACCAGTAAAGTACAAATCCGCTAGTTCCTAGGGATTGACGTCGAGACCCTTCGCTTCGTTCAGGCTGACAGCCTCCCCAAGAATTCATGACATCACACTTACCCGTCAGGGCTGCGCCTGCGCGATTTCGTCGGCATGGGTGCGGAAGGCCGGCATGTTGACGATGGTCCCCTGTGTACGGGCTTCCTCGGCGGCGAAGGCGAGCAGGTGGCTTTCCAGTGAAGTGCGTGCGTTGGTAAGCGGAGCGATCTCGCCGCGTACAGCGCGGATGAAATCGGCCATGATGCCGTGGTCGCCGCCTCCGTGTCCGCTGGTTGCCGGGTCGAGCGGGATTTGTTCGACGCGATTCGTGCCGTGGTCGTGAACGGTGATCTCCGAGCGATGGCCGAAGCGGGCGCGCAGGGTGGCGCGCGTACCGTCGTAGCGCATGGAGCGATGCTCCTCGTTGGAGTGGCCGTGCATGACGAGAACAACTGAGCTGCCGTTTTCCAGTTCCATGCTGACCGTCTGGTGATCGACTACGTCGTTGTCACAGCGATAGACGCAGCGGCCGTAGGGGCCGGTTTGCAGCTCGGCGAGACGGGCGGCATACGTGTTTTCGGCGGAGAGAACCGAGAGAGGCCATGAGGGCGGATTGCCGGCGGCCATATCCTGTGCAGCTTGAAGGGCTGTTTCCTGCGGCAGAATGCGAAAGTCGAGATAGATGCCGATGGCGGAGAATGGGCAGGTCTTCTCGATAGGGCAGCCGTCGGTACAGCGTTCGGGGATTTCCGGGCCGGCGTTTTCGGGGCGGAAGTGGCGCAGGGAGCCGAACGAAGTAAGGCGACGAACCGGAGAGGTCAGGTTCCAGACTAGGATGTCGAGGTCGTGGCAGCACTTGGCGAGGATCATGGGGCTGGAGAGCGCAGCGTTGCGCCAGTTGCCGCGCACGAAGCTGTGCGCCATGTGCCAGAAGGCGACGTTTTCGCGGTGCTCGACGGTGATGATGTCGCCGAGTCTGCCGGATTCCAGAACTTCGTGCAGCGCTCGCCAGAAGGGAGAATAGCGCAAGACGTGACAGACCTGGAGGATCCTGCCGGTGCGCTCGGCAGTCTGCACTAACTGCACGCAACCGGCGAGAGTATGGGCCATCGGCTTCTCTAGCAGGACGTCGTAACCTGCCTGCATTGCGGCGACTGCAGGCGGCACATGGTCTTGATCCTGGGTGGCGATGATGGCTGCGCCGGCGAGTTGGCTGCGGCTCGTCAGTTCACGCCAATCGGCGAAGCACATGTCGTCGTCGATGTCGTGCTGGTCGGCGACACGCTTGCGCCGCTCCGGGTCCGGCTCGGCGACGGCGACGATGCGAGCGTCTTCGGGACGGGCGAGGGCATAACTGCCATAGGCAAGAGCGCCGCGCTGTCCGGCGCCGATCAGGACAAGGTCTATGGGCTGTTTCACGATGTTATCTCCCGGTGAATTGGCTTAGGCTCAGCTTATGCGTCGATGGTTGCGACGAGTCCGGCGGCGGCTCCGGTGCGGCACGGAAAGATAGCCGGGACGCGACCATGTGTGCGGCGGAAGCTGTCTTGGATGGATTCTGCGGCGTGCGCAGCTTGCTCTTGACGGACAAGGACGAGGACGCATCCGCCCCAACCTGCGCCGGTCAGGCGGGCGCCTACGACGCCTGGGGCTGCGCCGGCGGCATCGACCAGGGTTTCTAGTTCAGGCGTGCTGATGGCGTAGTCGTCGCGGGCGCTGGCGTGGGCATCCTGGAGCAGCGCGCCTAGGGCGGCGAGATCGCCGGATTGCAGGGAAGCGAGCGCTTGCTCGACGCGATGGTTTTCGTGCCAGACATGGCGGCAGCATGCGCGCACATGCAGTATATCCTCCGGCTCGATGCCGGGGATGTCTGCATCGAGCAGACCGGAGGCCGCAGCCTCCGTCGCGCTGATCCGTTCAGGCAAGGCTGAGACCAATTCGGTCCACGGAATGTTGTGAACGTCGCGCAGATGAGTGATGCCGGGATGCTGGGCGCGGAGCAACGCCACGCCGATGCGGCAGGAGGCGACGCGCTTGTTGTACTCGCCGCGCACATTGCTGTGGTGAACACCGCTGTCGGCAATTAATATCCGGTAATCGGCGGGCAGGGGCACATGCCGGGTGGCGTATCGCCCGTTGGCATCTGGCCTACAGTCGAGAAAGAGGGCGTGGTCGCGCCGAGCGAGGAGCGAGATGAATTGATCCATGATGCCGCCACGCGTGCCGACGTACCACTCGGCATCGGAACAGACCTGGACGAACTGCTCAGGCGGAAGTGCAAGGCCGGCGAAATGGGCGAAGGCAAGGGTGGCGGCGACGGTGAGCGCTGAAGACGAGCTGAGGCCGGACCCGCGTGCCAGGCCAAGGGGGGCGGCGCCAACGGCCAGGCAGTCGATGCCCGCAAAGGAATCCGGCGCAAGACGGGCGATCATCTGCGCTGCGCCGCGTACGTAGTTGCTCCAATGGCCGGGCTGTGCATGGGGGACGTTTTCGGCTGCGGTGAAGGAGGACGGCTCGAATTCCGGCTCGATATTGGCCAGACGCACAGTGCGGTCTGTGCGCGGGCGGACAACGAGAAGGACGTCGCGGTCGAGGGCGATGGGCATGACGAAGCCGCGGTTGTAGTCGGTGTGTTCGCCGATCAGGTTGACGCGGCCCGGCGCACGGAATAGCCAGGCGGGGCCAGGCCCAGCGAAAGCGCGGAAGCGGGCCAGCGCATTGGCATAACGCTCGGCCTGGACGGCGGCTTGTTCACCGTAAATCGGCGCCAGTTGGGCGGTTAGCCCGGCTAATTCCGCGCCGTTACGGGGGAGTTGTGCGGGCGGGGTAATCGGTTGCCGGTCGTGGATGACTGTCTTCTTGGGCATGGGCGAGTATGTGCTAGTTGGTGTCAGGGCGGGCTGCAATGAAAGGTATAGGGCGGCCGGCGACGGCAGCCTGTGGATCGATCTTCATTGTGCCATGATCCGGGGGATGCGGCGAAATGGACGATTCTGGGGCTAGGCGCTGACCTGCCCGGCGCGTTGGCGAATGGCAAGTACGACGAAACAGAGGGCGGCAACGAGTCCGAGCAGGCCGCAGGTGAGGTAGAGCGCAGAGAAGCCAAACAATTGGACTAAATTGCCGCCCATGAAGGTGCCGAGCAACTGACCGGCGCTGCCGGCTGCGTAGAAGACGCCGCTAGCCTTGCCGCGTGTGCGCGCATCGCTTGATTCGGCTGCGAAGACCATGGCGCTGGCCGTGTAGCTGCCGAAACCGAAGCCGCGCAGCACTTGGATGCCGAGCAGGGCGGGCAGGTAGGCGGCGAGCGTAAGGTAGCCGAAGTTGACGAAACTGATGCCCGCGGCCCCCGCGGCGAGCATGGCTGCGCGGCCGGTTATATCGGAGAGCGCGCCGACCAGAAACATCGACGGCGTCTCGATGAAGGCGGCGAAGCCCCAGAGCGTACTGAGCGCGGATTTGGAGTAGCCGAGGGAAGCCATATAGTTCGGCCACATGGAGGTCGAGGCGTTATGGGTCATGTTCCACAGAAGGACGCCGAGCAGGAAGAGGATTGGGAGTTGCCCCAGGCCGGCGCGGGCGTTCTTTACAGCCGGCATAGGCGATGCAAGTTGTGGCGTGCGCAAGGGCGGCTCCTTGATGGCGATGAGCGCTGTCAGGCCGGCGATTAGGTAGATCGCCGCGCAGGCGGAAAAGACGAGGCGGAGGCCGAAAGCGTCGGCAAGCCGTCCGCTAAATATGGCGGCGCCGGCGAAGGCGAGCGAGGCCAATCCGCGATAGAGTCCCATGCGTCTGCCTTTGCGTCCGCGCATGCCCGCGCTTTCCTGCTCAAGCAGGTCGCCCATGAGGGCAAGGCTGATCGTGCCGTATGCGGCCATCGACGCCCCCTCCAGGAAACGGACGAGCCAGGCCGATTCGACATTGGGGACGATGCCGAGCAAGAGGTTGGCAACGGCCATACCCCCCAGGCCTAGCACTAGGAAAGCTTTGCGCCTGCCCGCCACATCCGAGATGCGTCCCCAGGCGTAGTTGAAGACGAGCGCGGTGGCCGTATAGCTTGTGAGGATGATGGAGATGAAGGCGTAGCTGGCGCCGAGGCTTTCCAGGTAGAGCGACATCATCGGCGAACTTAGGCCGACGGCGGCAAAGACGAGCGCACCGGTGATGGTGAGGACAACGAATTGGTTCACGGCAGACCTGCATTCTAGGGGCTAAGGCGGTGCGTGCCGGCCTGCCCTGGGTGGGACGCAAAGGTGTATCGGCGTTCATGCCGGCGTAAGTCTGGGGTTCATGGAGACGCCGGTTTGGGTTGAATCCATGATAGCTAGCCCTATTCTGCTTCTGGCGCGGACCGAGTGGCTGATCCGGTAAGCGGAATGGGGCCGAGCGGATGATCTGCGTGCGTTACGCGGACGTGATCTAGAAAGATGACGGCAAGTTCGAGGACATCCTTCGCGGTCAAGGCCGATGTGTCGATGCGCAGATCGGCGGCGCGACGCGCATGGGCTAGGCGGCGGCGTTCTTGGCGGAACGACTCCTCGGCGGCGGCGCTGCCGGGTCTGCGCGCTTGTTGGGCGGCCAGGTCGGCGTGAAGATAGATCAAAATGAACGGGCGGTCGAATTGCTGCCATAGGTCCGGAACGTCGCTGTGCTCTTGGCTGACCGGGCGGGCGTTGAAACCCAGCTTGCGCAGTCCGGCAACCAATGTGGATTTGCCGCTGCCGCTTGTGCCGACAACCTTGATAAGCGGGAGCCGGTTATCTTTCTTGGTGGCGCTCACACTAACTGCCATGCGCGAGACCGCTCCTCTCCGTCGCTCAAATGGGGAAGCGCATCATGAGACGGCGGATTTGATCGGGGACCTGTTGGCGACAGAGTTTGACGACGATGACCGTTGCGTCATCACGTGCGCGACCGTGGTCAAGGGCGAGAGCTTCGGTAAGAACAGCATCGGCGATCCGATCGGCAGGCGTGACAAGGCCGGGATCGTGGCGCAGCAGAACCGCCGGCAGATCGATGCGGGCGCTTGCCGGGAAGCCGGCCCCCCATACCCCGTCGGTGAAGGCGAGGACGGTCAAACCTTCCTCAAGGGCAATCTCGCTCATGGAGGGTTTTGTGTTGCGGTAAATGCCGATGGCATCCGCCGCATCGTCGAGCCAGGACACCTCTTGGCCGCGACGAATTAGGACCGGGCAACGTGCGTTGCGGCTGACGACGAGCGTGTTGGAGATGAGGTCTACGCTGATAATCTCCATTTCGGCGCTGACCTTGCCCCCGCGGTGGGTGAGCAGATAGTCGTGGGTGGCGCGGGCGACGGCGCCATCGCGAACGCCTTCTGCAAGCAAGCTGATTGCCTTTTGTACGACAAGATTGCTGATCACCTTGGCGCTGCGGCCGCTGCGTTGACCGTCTGCTACGACTACGCTGATGCCGCCATGCGGTCGTTCGATGATCTCTACAGTGTCGCCGCTTTCGCTGCTGGCATATTTGCCGATTTTGGCGGCGGCGAGTTGGACTTCTAGCGCTCGGGATGGGGTCGGAAAGGCGGTCATGCGGGAATCGATGGGCGGTTTGGATTGCACGATCAGTCGATGTCGATGCCGAGAATGTCGTTAACAGAGACGTCGTAGCATTCCGCCAATAGGCGCAGTTCGTCGAGCGTCAGACGGCGGTCCTTGAATTCGACATCAAATAGGAGTTGCTGCGAAAGGCCGGTGTCGGTTTGGACTTGGGAATAGGTCAGCGCTTTGGCGGCGCGGATTTGGCGGAGCAACAGGGCGATGCGCGCCCGCGATAAGCGCCGGACCGATTCGCGGATATCCGGTTCCGGCGCGGCGAGCGGTTCGCCGGCACGCTCAGGCAATTGATCGAGGCGCAGCAACGCATCGCGCAGTTGATTAGCGAGGAAGTCGCGGGCCATTCATCACTCCTTGCCGAATCCTTCCAAAACGGAACCCTCTGTGGCATTTTCGCAGAAAAGCGCCGCGGGCGCAAAGGATCGGCAAGCCGGTCACTTTGCACGGCCTTGCGCTCACTCGACGGTAATTTCTAAGTTGAGGGCTTTCGACGTCGCCTTTCCTTGAGACCCTTCGCTGACGGCCTGTACGATGTATGATTGCGTTTGGGCTGATGCGTCTTCGGGGATGCGCGCGCTGAAGTGGACCAGCGCGGTGTTGCCCGGACCGACGCTGGCAATGGTCAGTTTGGAACCGGAGCAAACTCCGTCCAGGCGGCAGATCTGCGCCTTCCATGCGCCTGACTCTAGGATCGAGATGGAGAGGTTATCGATGGCAATGCTTGTGTTCGTAAGCAGCAAGCTGATGCGACAGGAATCACCGGGGCTGCAAGTGCGCTTGCGGCCGCCATCCGTGGTGAGCAACACGCCGTATTGGAGGTCAGGCGTGGGCGTGTCGGTGGGAATGTCAGGCGTCCATGTGGCCGTGGGGACGACTTCCGGGGCGAAGGTGCGCGTCGGCGTCGGCGTTTCGGTGGGGCCGATCAGGTCGACGGTGGCTGTGTAATATCGGGTGGCGCCATTGGGGAGGACGACGGTCAAGACGTAGTCGCCGGGCTTGTCGCGCAGGCACTCTTCGTGTTCTCCGTGGCCGTCGACGCCGATGTTTTCGTAGTAAACGGCGCTCACATTCTCTACGTGCCAGGTGACGGTGGTACATTCGCCGGACTCTAGGGCCGCATCTGCGGCGGCGAAGACGACGACCGGCGTGCCCAAGACGGGTGAAGGCGTGGGGGGAACCGTGGGCGACGGCTCTGGGGTGGACACAACGGGGTTTACGGCAAGATCGAGCAAGGGCGTAGGCCGGCGCGTTGGGATCTCAAGTTGCATGTTGATTGGCGGCGTGGCAAGCACGATCGGCCCGCTTTGGCCTGCCGGCGCGGATGCTGCAAGCGCATCTGGGGCGGGCGTGGCGGTGACGGCCGGCGGAAAGGCCTGCGGCGCCTGACCGCCGGTCTCGGGCATGGATTGCGACGGCTGCTGCCGTTCGGGCGGCATGGCCGCGCTGGTGGCTGTGACGATTAGGTAGACTTGGGGCTGCGGCGGAGTCGGCGCGCTGGCGAGCGTGTCCACCGTACCGGGGTCGACGGCAAAGAGATCGCTATTGACCATCTGCCAGCCGATGTAGGCGGCGAAGAGGCCCACACAAAGCAGCGTAGACATAAAGATCATCGCTGCGCCGAACCAGCCCCAACGCCTGCGGCTTTTTGTGCGGGACACATAGGCGGCCTGGAGTTCGGCTTCCATCTCTTCGATGTCGCGCTGCAAGGGGTCTGCACTAGTCGCGGGCGAGCGGTCAGCATTTGCGCCGGAAACGGCAGGCTTACCGGTAGCGCGGCGGGTGGCGGGCGTTCCTTTTCCATGCGCTGCGGCCAGGCGAGGGCAGTGGCGATAGCCGCTGGAGAGACAGAAGGTGGCCTGATCCGTGAGCATGACCGCTTCCGGTTCGGCGGTCACGAAGCAGCGATTCTCGAAACTGGGGTATTCGACATAGGGCGCGGGCTTGCCCGCTTCGTCGAGGATGCCGAGAAACGGGCAGACAGTATTCTGTGGAGTTCCCGCCGAGTTAGACATTAGACATAAATGTCAGCGAACAATTCCTTCTGCCGCCGCTAGGCGGTATGCGAGTTCGAGCGCTTGCTCTGGCGTTGTGATCTCGCCGGCTGCCTGCGCCTCTAGCACCTGATCCAGCAGTTCGCCGATGTGCGGGCCTGGACTAAGCCCCAGGCGATTCATGAGTTGACGCCCGTCGACAAGAGGGGCGACCTGTTCGCTGAGCGGATCGGCTGATGAGTGTGCGTAGTCGAGGAGTTCGGTTGCATGTTGCAGGTACGCGCGCCAATCCGGGGGCAGAGCAGCGTATGTGCCTAGATAGTCGGCCAGAGAGAGAATGATGACATCGAATCCGGCGCGATACTGGAACTGGCGACCTCCTACGTCACGGAAGAAGCGGAAGCGGGCGCGACGACTGATCTCCGCGTTTTTGAAGCTGTCGTGCAGATGGTGAAGCCGCATGTGGTTGGCAAGCGCTGCCTGCGCTAAGGCAATCTCGTGTCGGCTAAAGCGCAGGTCGTCGAGGCGCTGCTCGGTCAGCGTTGCGCTGACGGCTTCGTGGCCGAAGAAGCGAATTCGGACAGCATCGTGCGGGTCGCCGTTTCCATCAGCGGGCGATTTGCGCGTTTCGAGGGATGCTGTTGAAGGCTTGCCGGCATCGTGAAATAAGGCGTGCCATACGAGCCATGCGGCGCGTGTATGACCCACAGCCGTTTCTTGTGCGAAGTGACGCCTGAGGGCAAAGAGGTGAGGGTCAAGCGCGGCTGCCAGCGCATCGCCGCCGGGCATGCGAGCGTTGAGCCGATGGCCTGAAAGCCAGTCGCGTAGATCGCTTGCATGGTGGACGACTTGCAGGGTGTGTTCGTATACGTCGCGGCTGTGCGGGGCTGACTGGGCGACGCCAACGGTTGCGGCGATTTCGGGCAGGACCTGGTTGAGCAACCCGAACTGGTGCATTAGGCGGATGGCGTCGTCGGGGCGATCGGTGGCGAGCATTTTCCACAGCTCATCGCGCGCCCGTTCCGGTGAGCAACTGCGCAGCGTTCCCGTCAGCCGTTCGAGTTGGGACTGCGTGTCGCCTTCGATCGTCAGCCCGAACTGCACCATAAGACGGACGGCGCGCAACAGCCGCACCGGGTCATCTGCCAGCGAGACGGCGGTGACGCGGCGCAGGATGCCGGAGGCAAGGTCGTCTTGGCCGTGAAAATAGTCGAGCAGTCGTGTGGGGCCGGTGGAAGCTATTTTCAACGCCATGGCATTGACGGTGAAGTCGCGTGCCATGAGGTCATGCTCGATTAAGCCGTCGCGCATGCGCGAGATGTCACAGACCAGCGGGCCTGAGCGACTAGCCGTAAAGACGAGGCGGCCTATGTCGCGTGCGGCATCCATGACGTAGAAGGCCCAGCCGAGACGGTCGGCTAGGCGGCGAGCCACGGAGACAGCGGGTCCGTCGATGACGATGTCGAGATCGTTCAAATCCTGACCGCGGCCCAAGATATGGTCTCGGACGGCGCCGCCCACTACGTAGACCGGCGAAACCTCGCGTACGAGCGACGAAAGCAGGTTGGCGAAGGCGGGATGCGGCGGCTTCCATTTGACTGTTGGTGCAGTTATTGGCCCCACTTAGCGAATCCTTAAGTCGGCATCAGAATTTGTCCGATGATGGATGCCTCTATAAGCAAAGACGCCCGGAATTGGAAAAGGTTGCGGCGCTGCAACCGCGACATGATGACCGCAAAGCGCTCCGTACGCGTCGGCCTGAATTATACCAGAGTTATGAGGCGACAATAACAAAGGCGACGGCCATCCGTGTGACGCCGACGGAGCTGGTTGATGACGGCTCAGGCGGTGAGAAGCAAGGCGGGATTCGGATACGAGCGGCTACCGGAGGTTGCGGACCTGTCGTTTCATGTAGCCCATGAGGGCATGAAGCCCGCGCAAACGCTGGGGCGTGAGGGCTTCATGCAAGCCGAGGAGGATGTAGACGTCATCGGGTGCGGCGAGGATCTCGTCGGGTGAGACGCCGTTGAGTCCGGCTGCAAGGATGGCGGCGTAACCGCGCACCGTGGGCGATTCCGGGGGGATGTCGAAGTGGAACCGGACGCGCCCATCGTGCAATTCGGTATGCAGGAAGACGGGCGATTGGCACTCATGAACCTGCTCCATCGAATCGCGCAGATCGTGCAGCCGTTCCGGAAGCTCAGGCAAGTCGTTCGAGTATTCTAAAAGGTATTCGAGGCGCTCGCGCGGGTCGGCCAGTTGAAACTCGTCGATGATCTGTTGAAGCTCGGCAGGGCAGTTATTCTGCGCTTTCGGGCGATCGCTGTCCGCAGGCATATAGTGGAATCCTTATGTTGACGACGTGGCGGGCTGTTCCGCGGCACTATGGTAGCGCAGAGGGACGATGTGCGTCAACTCGGTAGGAGAGGAAGCAGGGGCGAGGAGGAGGCTTGCGGTTGCGCCTGCTGCTCCTCGCCCCCGTTGGGCTATTCGGTGACGGTGAAGAGGTCGCCGGAACTGCGGCCCCAGACGTCATTGAAGTACATCATTTCGGCGTAGGCGGGCAGCACGCGGTATTCGCCCGGAATGCCGGCGCGGGCGTTGAAGGTGTACTGGTAGGCCCCCGCAGGCAGGAAGGTGGCGAAGAGCGCGACCTTGTCGTCGCGAATATCGGTGTATGAGGGGATCCAGCGACTCCACCACCAGGGGACGCCCTCAGTTTGCTCTGTATCGGTCATGGCCGGCATGTCGAATTGGCCGCTCGTAGTCGCCAGCCGCGGGTCGATCGGTTCCAGGCCGGCCGGGATAGGCGCTTCGACGAGCACGTGGTGCAGATCTGTGGGGGCGACGATAGTGACCGTGACGCTGATCACGTCGCCGACCTTAGCGGAACTGACAGGCTCGGACGGATCGCCGCCGAGCAGAGCGAAGCGTCGGTCGACGACGATGCCGCGGTCGCGGCTATCGACGGCGGTGGCGTCGAGGTAGTAGCGCAGGCCGGCTGTGTAGTACAGTTGGCCGCGATCACTCGAACGGCTAAAGTTGAGAACGTTTGCCTGGTCGCGCAGCAGGTCCGTCACGGCGACGCGCATTTGCACCGGTTCGCCTAAGTCCTGGGGCGTGACTTCGCTCTGACCGAGGCTAGTATTATTGAGCGTGGTCTCCCATGCATAGTCGCCTTCGAGTTCGCCGCTGGCTGCCAGCCAGTCGGTGAGAGCGATGATGGCCCAGGCGTTTTCCTGGGTGGTGGCCCAGCGTCCGGCCTCGCGGGTGAGCATAAGCCAGCGCACGACCTGCGGCAGCAGCGGGTGGTCCGGCTTCAGGCGAGAGAACGCTGCCAATACGATGCTGGTGGTGCGCGTGTTGGTGTTGAGGGTGCGATAATCGAGCGATGCTTCTTGCCAGGAGGCGCCGGTCGCGCTGAGTTCGGCAAGGCCGGCGATGTCGTCCAGCAAGGTGCGGACGCGCGGGGCGGCGCCGCCGGACGGCTCCATGTTGGCAAGAGCCATTGCCAGCAGGGCTTTTCCGTAGAGGTCGAGGCGTTCGCGTACATCGTAGAGCGTGCTGGCGCGGCCGGGATCGCCCTGGTCCATAGATGAAAGGACAAAGTGCATGAAGGCCATCTCGTTTAGTTGCCACGAGGCTTCGACATCCGCCGGGGCCCGGAAGCGGCCTTCGAGATAGGAGACGGCGTTGCTCAACGCCGTGTCAGGGACCGTGTATTGCATGGCATCGGCTGTAGAGAGACCCCAAAGCACGTAGGCCGAGATGAAGGGCGCGCTGTCGCCGCCGGGCCAGTAGCCCCACCCGCCATCCGGGTTCTGGCGGCTGACGAGACGTTGGACGGCAATGCCTAGCTGGTAGGCAAGCTGGTTTTCCAGTTCCGGATCAGAGATGCCCAGCTCTTGGAAAGCGCGCAGCGTCATCAAATTCGGCAGGAAGCGACTGACCGTCTGTTCGTTGCATTCATAGGGGTAATGGGCCAGATAGGTTAACCCTTCGAGCAGGCCGCTCGCCAGGCTCGGTTCGACCGTCACAGCAAGCTCGCCGGAATCGGTAGCGGCCGCGGGCAGGTAGATGACTTCGGTTGCGCCTTCGGGCGGCACGCTGCCGGATGTGGCGACCGTTTCCGGCGACTCGTAGCGCTGCACCGGAACGGTTAGCCGAACGGCGTCGGCCAGCGTGGCGCGATCCGGCGAGAGGCCGCTCGCCTCTAGGGTCAGCGTGATCTCGGAGGCGAGCGGAGAGACCTCTACGGGCCAGGTAAAGACGTCCTGTCCGCCCGGTTCTAGGGTGAAGTTGACCTCGGCCGGCGCGGAGCCGATCAGTTCTGCGCCTGACACCGCGAAACTGATGTTCCCGTCGACAATGGGTTCAGACGAGCTGTTGACGAGGGCGGCGCCGATATAGGCGCGGTCGCCGGCTGTGAAGAAGCGCGGGGCGATTGGCCTGATTTGAAGCTCCTTCGTAGCGGTTACGTCGGCAACGGCTTCGCCTACCAGAGTGTCATTTGTTACCGCTTTGGCGGCCAACCGCCATGTGGTCAGGTTGTCGGGCAATTGGACGCTGAAGCGGATTTCGCCATTCTCATCGGTGACGAAATCAGCCCGCCAGTAGGCGACGTCGGCGAAGTCCTGGCGCACCTCCAGGCCATCGCCGCCGCCCCCGCCGCCGCCCTTGGCGCCTTCGGAGAGTTGCCGGCTAACGCGGTCCTGGTTGATCACAAGCAGGATGCCGGTCGTCACGCCGAGAGGCCGTTCGTAATAGAAGGCATCCATGATAGGCTGCTCCCCGCCGAACGCCAGGGAGAGCACGGCCTTGTCGACGACGGCGACGCTTACCTCTGATTCGGATACGACTGCGCCGGCGCTGTCGCGCACGGAGAGCGTGTAGGTCACGGTGTCGCCGGGACGGACGGTCTCGGCGGACGGCTCGATGGCGATGTCCAACTCACGTTCAGCGGCGTCGACCGGCAGCTTGACGTAGCCGACGCGCATGGCGGGCGTCGGGTTGGTTTCGTCGACACCCTTGATCAGCACGACGCCGACGTAGATGTTGGGAATATGCTGGCCGGTAATGGGGATTTCCAGCGTCTCGCTGTTACCGGTAAGGGTGATGACCTCGGCTTCGAGGACGCCGCCGCGCTCGACGGTGACGAGCGCTTGGACCGGTGCGGTGAACGGGCTAGGCACCAGAATTTTGGCGGTCTCGCCCGGCGCATAAGACTGCTTGTCGGCGACGAGTTCGATGCGGTCGTTGTTATCACGCGGCCAGGCGACGAACTCGTCATCCGTCACCGCGCTGACCCACACAAAGGCGCTGCTGCTGGTTGGGTTGCCGGCGTCATCTTCGCCGCGTGCGGTGATCTGATATTGGCCGCCCTTAGGCGCCGTCCAGGCGATCGTCGCCGCGCCCTGTCTGTCGGTGGTGAGCGTCGTCGAGTAGACAGGCGTGCGCTCGACGCTGGTTGACCAGCGATAGGATCCGTCGGCGGCTAGCGTGTAGACGCTGTTCCAGTTGAATTCGTAGACGACAACGTCGATCACCGCGCCGGAATAAGGCGTTTTCTCGGTCGTTACGGCGATCAGGTCGACTTCGGCCGGCTCGCCGGCGCCGGCAAGATAGGTGCGCGGCGCTAGGCCGATGTAGTATCCGGCGCGATGGACCGGCACGGAGGTGCGGCCTGAGACGAACTGGCTGCTAGGACTCTGTATGGTGACGTCGAAGGTCCAGTTTTGGCTTTGCAGCGAGCGGCTGATGTCCGCCGGCACTTCGATGACGAACTCGCCGTTGGCGTCGGTGACGCCGGTCCCTTCTTGGATGAGGCCGAGAGCGAAGCTGCCGCGGTATGGGTCGTACTCCTCCTGTTCGGGGTCGAAGGGCAGGAAGCTGTAGTAGCGATCCTGATCCGGGTCCGACCAGTTGAAGTAGTAGGGCTCGCTGATGAGGTACCAGTTGACCGGCGCGCCGGCGAGGGGGCCGCCGCTGAAGTAGCGAGCTTGGGCGCGAATTTGCACCGTGTCACTCTGAAGGTACTCTTCCTGGAGCGGCTCGACGGTGATTTCGAACTCCGGCGTACGATAGGCGGCCACCTGGAAGCCGTACCCGGACATGTACTGCTGGACGCCGTTTTCGTCTAGGCGAGACGCCTCCAGATAGTAGTAGCCTGTGCGCGCTTCCGGCGAAAGGCGCAGCTCGCCGTGTACGGTTCCGAATGGCCCAAGGTTTACTTGCTCCTCCAAAATCGGATTGCCCATGTCATCGCGGATGATAATGTTGACGGGCATGTCGGAGGGCGGCATCCGGTAATCGTCCTCGACCAGTTCGCGGACGATGCCTTTCCAATAGACCGTGTGCCCGGGGCGATAGATCGGGCGATCCGTGTAGAAGTAACCCTGTACGGGACTGGCGCCCCAGCCGCCGCTGATATCGAAGTTCCAGGGTGCGATGCCATCCGACCACTCGCTGGAGACGAAGGCATAGTCGTCCGCGCCTGCCTCGCCGCTGACGGCGACGACGGATGTCCACGTTCGCTCCGGCAAGAGATCGAGCGGGGTCCTCACCAGGCCGTCTGCATCGGTCTCGCCTTCGCCAATCAGGTCGCCTTCCTGGTAGAAGCGCACGGGCGCTCCCGCAATCGGATCGCCTGTGGTGAGGTCGGTTAACCAAGCGAGACTGTCGCCTTGCTCGCCCTTTTTGAGCGCCAGGGTGGCGTCGCTTAAGAAAAGAACAGCCTGGCTGCGATCATTGAAGTCGTCGGGCTGGGCGGAGGGCGGCTGGTCAGCGCGCAACAGGTATGCGCCAGCCGGCAGCATGTCACCGCTCTTGCCGGTAATGGTGATGACTTGGCGCACGGTGACGTTGAGATTGCCGGACGTATCATACTCGCGGCGCCATATGCGGTTTTCGTCCGGTTCAGGGATCTGATAATTGCGCCACGCCTCCCAAGCGTTGCTTCCCGTCAACCTGAGCAATTCCGTTTCGGGCAAACGGTATAGCTCTACGCCGACTGAGTCGACGTTGCGGAAGAGCATTCCGACGCGCGGCGGAGCATCGGCGCTGAAATGGGTGAAGCGCTCCAACTCGAGCCGTGTGAAGGCGGCATAATCGCCGGTTGTGAACGAAAAGACGTAGTCTTGGCCCAAGGTGTTGTCGTAGAGGTCGGCAATCTCGGAGCCGACGGTGACGGTGTAGCGGGTTTGCGGCTGTTTGAACCAGCTTAGGTCCACCGTGTTGTCATAGAGAGAGTAGTAGCTGTAGACGGCGGTGGCGGTTAGCGCAGGCGAGACCGTGATGTGTTGTAGGGCGAGGGTTTGGCTCACCGTTGTGTTAAAGCGGATGGCGACGCTGGTCTCAGGCGGAACGCCGACTGCGTCGTCGACAGGGAAGACGTTTGCGACTGCAGGGTAAGGCGCGATGGTAAAGCGACTGGTGAACGCCTCGCGCAGCTGGCCTTTGCCGCTCGCAGGCAGCGCGTCCGTGCTGACCTCGATGGCGTAGCTTTGGCCGAACTCCAGCGTTTGCGTCGGCGTGAAGACCAGCGAGGTTGAAGCGGCCTCCCAACCGAACTCGCCGGCGACAGGTTGCGAGGCGTCGTCTTCAATTTTGCGCAGGCTGAAGGCGCGCTCAGTCGAGGCCGGGTCCATTGGCTGGCTGAAATCCACGCGAACGACGGCATCCGGGGTTACCTGGTTGCCGAGCGGGCCGGCGCCGACGACGATGGGCGAGGTCGTGGTGAAGGTGAAGGCATAGGGTTCATCAAGCGATTCGCCGGCGACAGTTTCCACGCCGGCGACGGTGACCGTGTAGTCGGTGGCTCCGGCCAACCCGTCATCGGCGCGGAAGGCGTAGACGGACGTGTTGATCCATTGGCCTGTACCGGGCACGGCGGGCTCGATGGTGAGCGGGTGCGGAAGATCTGCCTGGTCATCGACGCCGGTGAGGGGAACGACGGGACGGTTGAAGATGACCACGATCTGTGAGTCGACGGAGACATCCGCTGCACCCGAAGAAGGCTGGGTAGCGGTCACAGCCAGCGGGTAGGCCCCAACGAGCGTGAGGGATTGGGGCGCGACGGCCTCTGTTAGACGGGCGACGGACAGGGCGTAACGGGTTCCAGGTTCCGGCGCGTGATCCGGGGTGAAGATTAGGGCTGCGCCGTCAACGGTAATGCTGCCCGAAAGGGCCGGCGATATGGCGAATTGATCGGCGAATTCGTTGGGCAGCGTCCGGTCGAAGATCAACTGCACGGGTTGACCTGCCCATGACGCGCCGTCAGCCGGATCGCTTGTGAGCAGTACCGGCGGCAATTCCTGTGCGTGTACTGTCGCCGTGAGCAGTTGCGGGGACGCCGGTGCGAAAGCGAAATCTACATCGCCGGCGGCACGCAATACCTGCGGCTGCTGTTCAAAAACCATTGGAAAGGCTGCGAAACTTGCAACGACAGCAAGCAGCAGCGCTGAAAAGCAGATGAGGCGAACGAGGCGATGAGAGCGGGGCGTCATGCGAGACCTCCGATTGCAGGTTGTGCTAGATGAGCCGGCGATAGTTGGCCGACAGCGGTTTTTACATTCAGAACGACTACATCTTTATCCGCAAATAGCCGGTTAGGATAAGGCGTAGAATTTGATCGATCGTAAGTCTATTATACGCGTTGCACGATTGATGCGTATGAACGTGACGCTTCAAATGCTATGCGATTCATCATGTTCTCTAACTCAATTGAAACCGTGTTATCCGGCGTCTAGGTGCGCTGTTCGACCGCCCCGCATAAAGTAGACTTACGGGCCTTGTGCCAGTTGAGCGGCGGGCGCAGCAAACGGCAGAACTTGGACAAACGAGGACTCTGAGCGGACTGCCGGGCTGCCAGGCGTTAATTCTCCCTCCAGCCAGAAGCGGTGGTCGCCGGCTTCCAGCGTCCACCAGATCGAAATGCGCGCCGCGTTTTCCTGCGCGGCTAGCGTCACGCCGTCTTTGACCAGGTGCAACTCCGCCCACAGGCCGCCGTCAGGCGCGTAGCCGCTGATGCGGATGCGCTGGCTGGAGGCGGGAACGCCCGGATGTAGCTGGTAGGCAGTCTGCGAAGTCGGCTCCTCCAGGCGCAAGGATACGCCAAGGCCGGGTTCGTCCGTATCTGTCGTATCTGTAAGCGGTTGGGCGGCTCCGTCGGGTGCGTTATGCGTAATCTGGCGATCGACATCCTGCCTCGACGGCGGCGGGAGGGGGATGCCCTGGCCGATCATCCAGTCCGTGTATTCGGGCGGGAGATTCCAGTATATGTTGTTGGTGATGAACTCAGGCGGCGTGTCGTCGTCGGCGCGCATGCCGGTGCGCCGATCCACGGCGATGATCTGAAATAGATCATCAACCTGCTGCGGTTCTGTGCCGCGGATGAATCGCTCGTAACGCGTGTTGGTACAGGCGGGCGAGGGTAACATGCCGCTGGGCGCGCAGACCTTCACTTCGACGATGTCATCCGGCCGCATGAAAGGCGCGGGTGAAGCGTTGGAACCGCCATGCGCTTCGAGCATGATATCCCGCCAGATAGGGCCGGCTCCGTCAATGCCGCTGACATCGAGCATGGGCGAGTTGTCGGCGTTGCCGACCCAGACGCCGACAACTCGCTCTGTGGAATAGCCGACGGTCCAGTTGTCGCGCCAATCGGTCGTGGTGCCGGTCTTAACCGCTGCGGGGAAGGGCAGCTTAAGAACTGAGCCTTCACCGAAGGCAGGGATGCGGGCGGTATTGTCGGAAAGAATGTCGGTGATCAGATAGGCGGCGGCAGGCGAGATGACCTGTTCGCCGCGTGATGCGCCGGCTCCAACGCTCTTGTAGGGCGGTATGGAGCGCCATACGCCGTCCGGGTCGCGCTGTTGGACGTCGAGAACGGCGCGCGGGGTAAGGCGCGTGCCGTCCAGAAAAATACCGAAGGCGCTGGTGAGTTCGAGCAGGCTGACCTCGCCGCCGCCTAGGGTTAGCGCTAGCCCATACTCCTGGGTCAGGCTGGAGATGCCCGCCTGTGCGGCTATGCTGCGCAAGGCGTCAACACCGATTCTGTCCAGCACCTTCACTGCGGGAATGTTGTAGCTGTTGGCGAGCGCGGCGCGTACGCTGACCGGACCGTGATAGCGACGGTCGTAGTTGACCGGCTGATACGGGACCCTGCCGCCGCTTTCATCTGAGACATAGAAAGTGGCGGGCAGATCGGCCAGGATGGATGCCGGCGTGAGCGGCGCTACGCCGGCTGCCGTCGCCCATTGCGGGTCGAGGGCTGCGGCGTAGGTCAGGGGCTTGATGGCGCTGCCGGGTTGGCGCAAGGCAAGGGCGGTATTCACGTTGCCCCGGATGTCTGCATCAAAGTAATCCGGGCTGCCGACCAAGGTCAGAATGTCGCCGTTGGCATCCAACACGACGACCGCGGCATTGTCCACGCGGCGGCCCGGATTGGTGGATGGCGTACACAGGCCGGGTGTGCGGCAGTTGAGCAAATCGAGCCGGTAGCGGATGCGCTCCTCGGCGCGGCGTTGAAGGTTTAGGTCGAGCGAGGTGTAGACGCGCAGCCCGCCGCGGCGCAGGGCGTCCGGCCCCAGTTCTTTGACCAGCAGATCCTGCACGTACATCACAAAGTGAGGGGCGTTGATTTTGAAGAGACTGGAGCGGAAGCGCAACGGTTCAGCAGCGATCTGCTCTTGCTCGCCGGCGGAGAGGTAGCCGGCTTGGCGCATGAGGCGCAATACCGTCAGTTGGCGTTCCTTGGCTGCATCGGGGTTGACCAGCGGGTTGTAGCCGATGGGCGACTGGACCAGACCTGCCAAAAGGGCGCATTCGCCGCGACTCAGCTGGGCGGCAGGCTTAGCGAAAAACGTCTGCGCGGCGGCTTCGAGGCCGATGGCGAAATTGCCGTAATAGCTCTGGTTGATGTATAGGGCGAGAAGCTCATCCTTGGTGTATCGTTGCTCTAGACGCCAGGCGAGATAAGCCTCGCGAATCTTGCGACGCAAGGTCGGCTCGTAGCGTTCCGATTCTTCGAAGAGAAGAATGCGGACAAGTTGCTGGGTCAGCGTGCTTGCGCCGCTGACGATGGCGCCGTCGGCGCGCAGGTTTTGCCAGGCGGCGCGCAGAATGGCGAGCGGGTCAAAGCCGGGATGAAGATAGAAGCGACTGTCTTCGGTCGCCAGGGTTGCCTGGACGCAGGCAACTGGGAGGGCGTCGAGGTCTAGGTCGATCTGCCTTCCGGCGTTGGGGTCGATCACCTCGTACAGCAGCTGCCCGTTGCGGTCCAAGATCTGCGACGTGGGCCTGACTTTCGAGGCGGCTGCGGCGACAGACGGCAGGTCAGCAAGCAGCGTCGCATAGACAACGGCTCCCGACGAGATGAGGGCGACGAGAATGGCCGCCACAATGAAGGCAACCGGCTTGCCGTAATGTTTGAATTTGAAGAGAAAGCGTGCGCTTGTCATACGCATTGGCAACGATAGACTGCCGGCCTATGTTCCCAATGATCAGGGATCGTAGGCCGGCGGTCTCGGTACGGTCTGAGTTGCGGTGCGAAGAGCAAATAGGCCGGTTCGTTAGCCGGCAGATTGCTGCGTCGCCATCAACTCGGCGAGGCGGATGCAGACCGCTGTTGACTGCGCCATGTCCTGCAGGCTGATCCATTCCTGCGGTCCGTGGACGTTTTGCATGCCGGTGAACAGGTTGGGCGTGGGCAGGCCCATTTCAGTTAACTGCGAGCCGTCGGTTCCCCCTCGAATCGGCTTGAAGACAGGGACAATGCCGGCGCTGCGGATCGCCTCGACGGCAATGTCTACGGGGCGCATGTCCTTTTCGAGCCAGTAGCGCATGTTGCGGTACTGCGGCGTGATCGAAAGGTCAATTTGGGCGCGGGGTTCGGACTGCTGAATGGCGTCGCACAGGGCGCGCAGGAAATCGCCATGCGCTTTGAGGCCGTCCAGTTCGAAATCGCGCAGGATGAGGCTCAACTCGACCGAGGCCGCAGAGCCGCGCATTTCGTAGACATGAACGAATCCCTGCTTGTCCTGGGTGGTTTCCGGTGAGCGGGCGTACATGGGCAGCGCGTTGATCAGCTTGGCGGCAAGGTGAAGGGCGTTGACCATGACGCCGAAAGCCGTGCCCGGATGGGCGGATACGCCCTGGATGGTGATCACGGCTTTGTCAGCGGAGAACGATTCGTAGGTGATGTCTCCGAGATCCGCGCCGTCGAGCGTATAGGCCACATCTGCGTCGAGCAGGTCAAGGTCGAGATGACGGATGCCGGAGCCGATTTCTTCGTCCGGGGTGAAGCAGATGCGGATGCGGCTGTGCGGCGTATCGGGGTGTTGCAGCAGGTGGGAAGCCATGGTCATGATGACGGCGACGCCAGCCTTGTCGTCGGCGCCCAAAAGCGTAGCGCCGCCGGCGGTGATGATGTCGTCACCGGTCTTTTTAGCGAGATAGGGAAACTCCGCCGGGTCAAGCGTTAGCTTGGGGTTATCGGGGTAGCGGATCACGGATCCGTCATAGTTGCGGTGGACGATTGGGTTGACGCCTTCGGCGGCGAAGGCCGGCGAGGTGTCGACGTGGGCGAGAAAGGCGACGGTCGGCGCGTTTTCTGCGCCTGGCGACGCGGGGATGGTCGCCATGACGAAGCCTGTGTCGGTTAGGGTCACGTCGGCGGCGCCCATATCCGCCAATTCAGCTTGCAACATGCGCAGAAGATCCCATTGGCAGCTCGTGCTGGGCAGCGTGCCGGATTTCTCGTCGCTAGGCGTATCGACGCGCACGTAGCGCAGGAAGCGGTCTTCGAGTTCGGGAAGAAAGTCGGCGGTCATAAGCGGTCTCCCGGTCTAGTGTGATTGGGGAAAATGGTCAATGTTTATCAACTATTCTCCCATGATACTGCTCAGGACCCTTTGGTCGAAATCTAAGAGGGCAAGCGCCGTGGGGGATGGAGCGGGAAGCCGCTGCCGGAATTGCACGCTGCTGCTGTGCGGTGGCACAATGAGCATACGATCTGAGAGGTGTAAGTGATTGGGAGGCAATCAACCCAGTGACAGAGAGCGCTGCTGGTCGCGAGACCGCCAAACCGCCGCAACGGTTGTTTATACCCGGACCTACGGATGTGCTGCCTGAAGTGATGATGGCGCAGACGGAACCGATGATCGGCCATCGCAGCGCCGAGTTTGAGGCGCTGTTTGCGAAGGTCGAGGACCAACTTAAGAAGCTGTTCTATACGGATAGCCGCGTCTATATTGTGGCCGCCACGGGAACGGGGCTGCACGAAGCCGCGATCCGCAACGGTGTGCGCGGCCGCGTCCTAAACTTCGTGGCCGGCGCGTTCGGTCAGAGATGGCATCAAGTCTCGTTAGGCTGCGCCAAGGACGCCATCCGGGTCGACGTGGAGTGGAATACGGCGGTGAAGGCGGAGACCGTGGCGCGTGCGCTGAATGAGGCGCTCGAATCGGGGCCGATTGACGCCATTACCGTCGTGCATAACGAGACGAGCACAGGCGTGATCAGTCCATTGGGGGAGATCGCCGAAGCCGTGCATTCGCTCAGTCCGGAGACGCTGGTCATGGCGGATGCGGTTTCATCCTTTGCGGGGGTGAAGATTCCGTTTGACGAGTGGGGGCTCGACGTGTGTCTGACCTCTTCTCAGAAAGCCTTGGCGTTGCCGCCGGGGCTGGCGTTCTGCGCGGTTAGCGATAGGACGCTTGAACGGGCGGCGGGCGTGCCTGGGCGCGGATGGTATTTCGACTTTCTGAACTTGGAGAAGTCGCTGCTGCGTAATACGACGCCGGCGACGCCGGCCATTTCCTTGATGCGGGCGCTCAGCGTGCAACTGGATCATATCTTCGACGAAGGTCTGCAGCAGCGATATGCGCGACATGCGCGACTGGCTGCGGCGACGCAAGAGTGGGCGATGACGCGCGGGTTTGAACTGGCCGCAGAGGAAGGTTTCCGTTCACCGACGGTGACAAATGCGGCTAACACGCGCGGTATTGATGTGAAGGCCCTCAATGCGCATCTGGCGAAGAGCGACATGGCCATATCCAACGGTTATGGCCCCTATCGCGATAAGGCTTTCCGGATTGCCCACATGGGCGAGACGGACGATAGCGATCTTGTCCGGCTGTTTGACGCCATCGACGAATACTTAGCTATGAAGTCCCATGCCGCGGATTAGCGGCGCAAACGAAGTCATCGTTCCCTGCCGGCCGCGCTTACAAGCACGTCTGCGGGGTTAGCCGTAGATGCACCGGGTGTAGCTTAGCGGGATAGGGGGCGCCGATGAAATATGTTGAGGTAGTTGCTAATGCCGGAAGCGCGGCCACATTGGCTGCGCTGGCACAAAAGGTTAAGGCTGCGGATGTTCGTCCGGGGATCGTAGGCGAGGACGGCATGCAGGTGACGCGCCTGGTGGTGGACGAGGACTACCTGCAGTCTACGCTGGATGCGCTGCAGAACGTTCTTGGGGCGCAACCGACGGCCCGCATATTGGTTTTGGACCTTGAGGCGTCGTTGCCGAAAACCGAGGAAGAGAAGAACGACGAGGATTCGGCGACAACCGCGCGCGAGATGTTATATGAAGATGTTGAGCGAAATGCGCGGCTTGACGATAACTACGTGGTGCTTGTGATCCTCTCGACCGTCGTGGCTGCTATCGGTCTGATCGAGGACAATGTTGCCGTGGTGATCGGCGCAATGGTGATTGCGCCGTTACTGGGGCCGAACCTTGCATTGAGCCTGGGTACGGCATTGGGTGAATTCGCGTTGATCCGCAAGGCGGTTAAGACCCTGGCCGCGGGAGTCTTGCTGGCGGTGATCCTTTCCGTAGCAATCGGCGCGCTCTATCCCGACAGGTTGGTCAGTGACGAACTGCTGGCGCGAACCTATGCGGAAGTTGACTCGATCGCTTTGGCGTTGGCATCCGGGGCTGCGGCGGCGTTGTCGTTGACGATGGGCCTTTCGAGCGTGTTGGTGGGTGTCATGGTGGCGGTCGCCTTGTTGCCTCCGGCGGCAACGTTGGGCCTGATGCTCGGACAGGGATATTATGGCCTGGCAGGCGGGGCCGGTCTATTATTGGTGGCGAATGTGGCGAGCGTTAATCTGGCAAGCATACTCGTGTTTTTTATCAAGGGGATACGCCCGCGCACGTTTACAGAGAAGGAGCGAGCCAGCCGCGGTACGGTCGTCTTTATTGTTGGGTGGCTGGCGCTGTTGGCTATATTGATCTTCGTTATTCTTGTATATGATCCGCTTCAGCCGTAGATCTCGGAGCGACTGCGATGCCGGGGAATATGGCGAGCGACTGCGTGGACTCGGCGCCGGCGATGCGGCTGTACATATGGGCGACAGAGGCAGCGCCGAAGAGTCGATGCCCGCGCAACGCAGACAACAGGAGAAGACAACGCGATGAATGCAACACGCAACCCCATCGATCTTCGCAGCGATACCGTCACGCGACCGACCGAGGCGATGCGCCGGGCAATGCTGGCAGCCGAGGTGGGCGATGACGTCTACGGAGAAGATCCGACGGTCAACCGGCTGGAATCGCTGGCGGCGGAAATGCTGGGCAAGGAGGCTGCTGTCTTCGTTGCCAGCGGTACGATGGGCAATCTGATCTCGGTGCTTAGCCATTGCCAGCGCGGCGACGAGATGATCTTAGGGGACGGCGCTCACATCTTTTTGTATGAACAGGGCGGGTCGGCCGCGCTAGGCGGCGTACAGCCGCGTACACTGCACAATCAGCCGGACGGGACGCTGGATCTGGGCGAAATCGCGGCGAGCATTCGCGCAGAGAACGAGCATTTTCCGATCACGCGATTGGTGTGTGTGGAAAACACGCACAATCGCTGTGGCGGACGACCGCTTTCCGTAGAATACATGGACGCTGTGGGCGAATTGGCGTACAGCGAAGGCTTGAAGTTGCATGTAGACGGGGCGCGGCTGTGGAATGCTGCGGTGGCGCTGGACGTGTCGCCGGCTCGCTTGGTGCGCTCGGCGGATAGTGTGATGGTCTGCTTGAGCAAGGGTCTGGCGGCGCCGGTCGGTTCGGTGGTGGCGGGGAGCCGCGAGTTCATTCGCAAGGCGCGCCGGAACCGGAAAGTCGTTGGCGGCGGGATGCGGCAGGCCGGCTTCATCGCCGCGGCTGGAATCGTGGCCCTTAGCGAGATGGTCGAGCGGCTAGTCGACGACCACGCCAATGCCAAACGGTTGGCGCAGGGGTTAGCGGCGATCGACGGCATCGACGTGAATCCAGACGACGTGTCGACGAACATGGTCTATTTCAACGTCGCGCGGCAGGATATGACGGCGGCGGATCTATCCGCCGCTCTGAAGGGCCGGGGCGTATTGATTAGTCCGACAAGCGAGCGGACGCTGCGGGCTGTGCTTCACTATGAGATTGCTCGTAGCGACGTCGACGAAGCGATAGAGGCTGTGGCCGCGGTCATGGCGCGAGGTTAACGAAGTTCGACGCTCAGATGAGACGCGAAACGGGCTGTCGCTACAGCGTACAAACGCCGGCGACAGCCCGTTTTTGTCTGAAACGATCGTCGTTAGGCCAGGTTGCGTCAGCGCTTGCGCAGCACACGCGGCTGCACCAACAACTGAAGTACGCCGGCTCCCCAACGGATTTGATCCCAGCGCATGATCTCAACATGGAGGTGGGCCATTCCGGCTGTGGTCAGGCGGCACTCCAGGCTGCCGGTCGCACCCGAGCATAGTCCGGCGACGAGCGATTCGAGGCTGGGGTTGTGACCGATGAGAAGGGCGTGCTCTTGTTCGGGCGGGATGGCCTTTAGTAAAGCGAGAAGCAAGCCCGCGTCTGACTCATAGACCTGTTCGTCGTAGATGACCGGACTATTGCCGGCGATGCGTTTGGCGACGATCTTAGCGGTCTGCTCCGCGCGCAACGCCGGCGAACTGAGGATCCAGTCGACAGGCGGGTCAATTTGGTTCAAGAAATCGGCGATGAGGGCCGCATCCTTTTCGCCGCGTTTGGCCAAGGGCCGAACGGAATCGTCGGGGTACGTTTCCGGCGGTTCAGCTTTGGCATGGCGAAGGATAGTCAATCGTTTCATTGCGGCGCTCGTCGTGATAGGCGTCTTTGAGTCGTGCTACTCGGTCGCTCCGCTCAGTCGCTCGCAGCGTGCCTAGGCGAGCTTCCACTCGATCAACGCGCCGGCTACCCAGGTTGGGGGCGGCGCTTGATACATATCGGTCGAGTCCGTATAGGCCAGATCCAGGATGCTGCCGGTCATTGGGCCGCGCAGATAGCGGAAGACCTGTCCGGCATCGCGTGCGTCGCTTTTGGCTCGCACGCAGTGTTGATTATATCCCCAATAGTCGCCGGCTGCCAGAATGTCAATTCCCTCCTGGATCGTCTCGCGTGCTAGGTCGAGCCCGCCTTCGAGCGGATAGCGCGCTTCTTCGGGGGGCGTATTGTAGCCGATTCCGTGATGGAAGGGGTCGGCGGTGGAGACGATGACGGCGTCTTCGGCCAGTTTGGCCAGTTCATCGATGCCGGGGAGGATTTCGGGCTTGCCGCCGGCGAGATAGGGATAGCGCTCGATCACTTCGGGGCCGCGGATGCCGCGGCGAGCGGTTTCGGCCGCCCACAGATAGCGAAAACTGTACAGCGCGTGGTCATTGCGCCACTCTTGGCGCGGACCTTCGATGCCGGTTCCCTGAATCCCCCAGAGCTTTTCTGCGCGGACATCGCCGCCCTGGGCGACGCGCACGCGGGCGTCTTCCATTTCCTGGGTAAAGGCGTGCAGCACGCTGATCACGATCACACGGTCGGCGCAACTGTCGAGACATGCGTGGACCGCTGCGGCGATCTGGTGACCGCAGTCGGCTATGCCCGCGTGGGGAAAGACGATGACGCCGCCCTTTTTGATCGTGTCCGAAAGGTCCCAGCGACGGCCTTCATCGAGCAAGCGATCGACGCCGTCTTTGCCCAGTTCCTCATGCTCTTTGACATATAGGTTGTAGATAGTGTTGCGAAGCGACGCTCGGTCAAGCTCCATGATTGGTTGATCCTTGCTAAATTGCCGGCGCAGGGGCAAGGCGTAACGCCGGTGTTCATGGCGAAAGTATGCCAAGATTCAAGTCTATCATACTATGGCTCGTGAGGGCCAGTTAAACGGCTATCGAATGAATGGGGCGAGCCTCGCTCTATGGCGCCGGGGCCGCTGGGCCGCGGGCTGCGGTTAAACCGCGAGCGAACGGGCTTTGGCGGAGGCCTGGCGGAGTACTATAATAATGATGCGCGGAGTGAGGCGTGCAGATTCGTGCGACCGGCTCCGCCCGCTACCCCAAGATTGCCCGCAATGATTGATCCGAACCCTTACGCCACTGCATGAAGGAGGCAAGCTATGGCATTCGGCGCGAACTCGACCATTCGTGAATTGATGGAGAACGAACAGGCGCGAGCAGTTGTTGAACGGCATTTGCCCGGCGCATCTAAGCATCCGCAGTTGTCGCAGGCGTGGTACATGACGTTGCGCGAGGTGTCTTATTATCCGGAGGCGGGCATGACCCCGGCGCAGTTCGAGGCTATTGTCAAAGATTTGGCGAAGCTTGAAGGCTAGTCTTTGGGCTATGCTGTAAGGCTTCAATGTGGAGCAATAGGATGGATGGCGGGCGTGGGCAGAATGTCGCCATCCATCTGTTGACTGCCGCAGCAGCAATGACCGGGTATGCAGTGAGCTATTCATCAATTGAGCGATAAGCGATAGGGAGATCTGGATATGACAGGCAAAGGCGTAGCGGTCTACGGGCTGCGCTGTGAATACGCGGAGAATCCGCTCGGCATCGATGTCCGCCAGCCGCGGCTTAGTTGGAAGTTGCAGAGCGACAAACGAGGCGCGGCGCAGGCCGCCTATCAGGTGCGCGTGGCGGCGACACGTGAAGCGCTGGAGAGCGAAAGCGACATTCTATGGGATACAGGCAAGGTCGAGTCGGATCAGTCGATTCACGTAGCTTATGGAGGACCGGCGGTCGAGTCTGGCAAGCGCTACTATTGGCAGGTGCAGATTTGGTCGGCGGACGGCGAGGCTTCGGGCTGGAGCGAACCGGCGTGGTGGGAGATGGGGTTGCTGGATAGCGCCGACTGGATAGCGAAGTGGATCACGCCGGATATTGAGGAAGACACCAGCCGTTCGCAGCCTAGCCCGATGCTGCGCAAGGAGTTCGCGGTTGCCGGGCAGGTCACGAGCGCACGGCTTTACGTATCGGCTTTGGGCCTTTATGAGTGCCAAATCAACGGCGAACGCGTAGGAGACCAACTGCTGACGCCGGGGTGGACGAGCTATGACTGCCGGTTGCAGTATCAGACGTACGATGTGACCGATGCGATGCGATCGGGGGATAACGCCATAGGCGTAACGCTGGCGGACGGCTGGTATCGGGGATATCTGGGCTTCCGCGGGAGTCGCAACCTGTACGGCGATCAACTCGGTCTAATCCTGCAATTGCGCATTGAATACGCGGACGGCCATGCGGAGCACGTGATCAGCGATGAAACCTGGCGTGCGGCGACGGGACCTTTGCTTGCCGCCGATATCTATAATGGCGAGACGTATGACGCTCGGCTAGAGAAGCCGGGTTGGTCGATGCCGAGCTATGACGATTCCGGCTGGCAAGGCGCGAAAGTCTTGCCGCGTGATGTGAAGACGCTGATTGCGCCGTTAGGACCGCCGGTGCGCCGCATTGAAGAACTGAAGCCGATCTCGATCTTCCAGACGCCTGCGGGCGAGACCGTCGTCGATTTTGGCCAGAATATGGTGGGCTGGGTGCGCATGCGCGTCCAAGGCGAGGCGGGCCAGACCGTGACCCTGCGTTTTGCAGAGGTGCTGGACAAGGACGGCAACTTCTATACGGACAACCTGCGCACCGCGCAAGCGACTGACCGCTACACGCTGAAGGGCGGCGGCGAAGAGACGTATGAGCCGCGTTTCACATTCCACGGCTTCCGCTATGCTTCGGTCGAAGGATATCCGGGCGAGTTGACGCCGGATAAGCTGACGGGGATCGTGATTCATTCCGACATGGATGTTACGGGCGAGTTTGAGTGTTCGGATCCGTTGATCAACCAGTTGTACAAGAATATCGTATGGGGGCAGAAGGGGAATTTCGTCGACGTGCCGACCGACTGCCCGCAGCGCGACGAACGGCTCGGGTGGACTGGGGATGCACAGGTATTTGTGCGCACAGCCGCGTTTAACATGGAGGTAGCGGGGTTCTTTACCAAGTGGCTGCGCGATCTGGCATGTGATCAGACTGACGACGGAAGCGTGCCCTTTGTGGTTCCGGATGCAATTTCGCAAGATCGAGATCCCGGGCCGGACTTTATGGCGCGAACCCACAGCGGATCGGCGGCATGGGGTGATGCTGCAGTGGTCTGCCCATGGACGATGTATCTGTGTTATGGCGATAAGCGCATTTTGGAAGAGCAGTATGAGAGCATGGCCGGCTGGGTGTCTTTCATCGAGAGCAAGGCCGGCGAGCGGAGGCTGTGGGATACCGGCTTCCACTTCGGCGACTGGCTGGCGATCTTCCCGGAGGCGCGGCCGCTTGTGCCGGCGCCAAAGACGACGACGGCGTTGATCGCAACCGCGTTCTTTGCTTATTCGACCATGCTCATGGAAAAGACCGCCAAAGCATTGGGCAAGGCGGAGGATGCCAAGCGTTATGCACGGTTGTTCGACGAGATCCGCGAGGCGTTTTGCGCCGAGTATGTGACGCCGAACGGGCGAATCGACGCAGATACGCAGACGGCATATGTGCTGGCGTTGATGTTTGATCTGCTTCCGGAGGAGCAGCGGAAGCCGGCTGTAGATCGACTGGCGCGTGATATCGAGGGGCGCGGCTGCCATCTGACGACGGGCTTTGTCGGCGCGCCGTATCTTTGCCATGTTCTCAGCCGCTTCGGGCGAACGGATTTGGCGTATGACCTGTTGAATCAGAAGACGTTCCCTTCGTGGCTGTACCCGGTGCGCAAAGGCGCAACTACCATTTGGGAGAGGTGGGACGGCATTCGCCCGGACGGGACGTTCCAGGATGTGGCGATGAACTCGTTCAACCATTATGCCTATGGTTCGATTGGCGAATGGATGGTGCGGGTTATGGTCGGATTGGACACGGATGAGAAGGCGTCGGGCTATAAGCATCTAATCGTCCGTCCGCAGCCGGGCGGCGGATTCACGCATGCGTCGGCGTCGCTGGAGACGATGTATGGCCGCGCGGCGGCGGGCTGGCGCGTGTGGGAAGATGGCCTGGAGATTACAGTTGCGGCGCCCCCGAATACGCAGGCAAGCGTCTACGTGCCTGCCGGCTCGGCGGACGAGGTGACCGAAGGCGGAAAGCCGCTGGCTCAGGCCGAAGGGATTGAGCGGGTGACGGTCGAGGATGGACGAGTGCGCGTCGAGGTGAAAGCCGGGACGTATAAGTTCATGAGCGCTGCTATCCGGTTGGATGAAGAGTGGCTGAAGCGCAGACCGGCGTTCTCGGAGGAAAGCCAGATCGGCGTGCTGCTAACCGACGAAGAAGCGCGCGCCGTGTTGGAGCGTCATCTCGGCGCTGAGAAGGTTGCGTCGGATGAGATGGCTCGGCTGGAGGCGTTGACGTTAGCTCAGGCGGCTGATTTCGCCCCTGAGCTGATAACCGCCGAGAGCTATGCGCGTCTGGTGGAAGATTTGGTGCGCATCTGAGCGACAGGTGAGTTGTGCCGGCGAGCGGACGGATCCGACTGCAATTTCCGGTTGGATTCGTCCGCTTGCTTTGTGAGCAATACAGAACGTATCGCGTTTTAGCGGTTGTGGAATTTTGCGGTTGTGTGGGGCTGTGGTAAACTCAGTACTTGTGCCTGGGAGACAGGCATAGCGTCTTAAGGGGCGC
>CAZYSJ010000014.1:0-51135 GCA_964649875.1 uncultured Caldilineaceae bacterium | reverse complement strand
GCACCTTGATCGTGCGCGCCTTGGCAGGCTCAGCCTTGGGCAGCGCCAGCTTCAACACGCCGTCGCGCAGGCTGGCTTCGATCTTCGCCTGGTCGATCTGATCCGACAGGGAGAAGCGACGGGTATAGTCGCCGCTCTCATACTCGGCGTAGACCGGCTCGTAGTCACCCAGGTCCGACGATTCCGCATAGGCGGTGATCGTCAGCACATTCTTTTCCAGCGTGATCTCGACGGAATCCTCGTCAACGCCCGGCATGTCCGCCAGTACATAGATCGCATCATCTGTCTCGTAGATATCCGACCGGGGGATATAGGCGCGGCGCTCACGCGTGCGCTCCGCCCCTTCCACAACCGGGGCTTCCTCTTTTTGCGCTTCCAGCGTCGGAACCTCGTTTGCCATGGTATCAGTCCTCCTATTCATTCGGCGCTCTTGCTTATGCGGCCCGAACAGCGATCTTGCGCGGCTTATCGGCCTCAGCGCGCGGCAGCGTGATCTTGAGAATGCCCTTGTCGTAAGCGGCTTCGACCTTCTCCGCGTCGACGCGGAAGGGCAGCTCAATCGAGCGACTAAACCTGCCGCAGCCTCGTTCGCGGCGGTGATAGCGCACGCCGCCCTCATGCTCTTCCGGCTTGCGCTCGCCGCTCAGGGTGAGCGTCTCACCGACCACAGAAATATCAAGTTCATCCACAGCAACGCCCGGAACTTCAGCCGTGATCACCGCCGTGTCGTCGCCGGTCCACACATTCATGGCCGGGAAACTGGGGGGCGTAACCACGCGGCTATTTATGCCTCCCATCAACTGGTTCATGTCGCGCTGCAATCTTTCCATTTCCCGCCAGAGCGACGGCCGCAAATATCGGCGATACATATCCGCTTCTCCTTATTCGTCATTGAATCCGTAACCGAATCCGCAATGCAATCCGTTCAGTCGGCAACCCTTGCCTTCATCACTCATAGCGTACCATGCCGGCGTTAGAGCTAAGTTGACGGAACATTAGCGCCAAGTTGACGGAATATATGACAAGCGTTAGCGCTCAGCGCCACACTCGCCGCAAGGCGTTCCCTCGTGCGACTATATTCGCCGCTGTCTATTTCCGCCTGCCATTAGCCGCCGCACAAGCGCAATGGTAGAATGCTTAAGACAGAGGCCCGTTTGGCCCGCCCCGGTAGAAGAGTCGCCGCCGGGCTTGTCATGTTCGTCTCTTTCCCTAACGCTCGATGCCCGCGGCCCCGCCGCATTCCAGGCCGGCATCGCGCATCAACCGCTTTTTGTCTTAACAACCCCAAGCAACACGGAGGTAGCCGCTATGTACCTGACCCGACACAACACGCCAGACGGCCCGCGCTGGGCGGCTAACGGACGCTTTCTGCCCACCGGCCTCCAACTCAGCGCGCTGCTAACCCTGCCGGCGTCCACGTTGCCGGCGCTGCTTTTCGCTTTGGAGGCCCTGGGTCCCGCCGCCGAGGGCGCTTTGCTCGCCCCCATCGAACATGGCGCAGAGGTGTGGGGCAGCGGCGTCACCTACCTGCGCAGCCGCGACGCCCGCAAGGCCGAGTCCGCCACAGCCGACGTCTACCAGAATGTCTACGAAGCGGAACGTCCGGAGATCTTCTTCAAGGCCGCGGGCTGGCGCGTCTCCGGGCCTGGCGTCCCGGTGCGCATCCGCAAAGACACGCGCTGGAACGTGCCCGAACCTGAACTGACGCTGGTCATCAACAACCACAACGAGATCGTCGGCTACACGGTGGGCAACGACATGTCCTCACGCGATATCGAAGGACAAAACCCGCTCTATCTGCCCCAGGCCAAGACCTACGACGGCTCCTGCGCCCTCGGCCCCGGCATCCGCATTATGTCGCCGGACGAGATGGCCGACCTGACGATCGGCTTGAAGATTAAACGCGATGGCCAGACTGCCTTCGAGGGAGAAACGTCCACCGCGCAGATGAAACGCTCCTTCACGGAACTGGCGGGCTATCTGTGCCGCGAGCTGAGCTTTCCCCAAGGCGCCTACCTCATGACCGGCACAGGCATCGTCCCGCCGGATGACTTCACTCTGCAAGTTGGCGACGTGATCTCCATCACCATCGACGCAGATACGCTACAGAACACGGTCGCCCAGTAGACGCTAGTCCGGAGGCATGAGTTGAGCGCAGGAAAACCGTCGAGACCATACGTCATCTCCATCGATATCGGCACGTCCTCCACGCGCGCCATTTTGTACGACGCCGCCGCGCGCGTGGTCGAAGGCTGCGTCGCTCAGCGCGCCAACCGCCAGATCACAACGGCTGACGGCGGCGCAGTCTTCGAAGCCGAAGCCCTTTTCTCCAACGTCGTCGAGACCATCGACCAGATTCTGCATAGCGCCGGCCCGCGCGCGCGCCACATCGGCGCCGTCGCCATGGACACGCTGGTCGGCAACATCCTGGGCGTGGACCGCAACGGCGCGCCCATCACGCCGGTCTTCACCTATGCCGATACCCGCAACGCCGCCGACGCACAAGCGCTGCGCCGCGAGTTAGGCCATGAAGGAATGGCCGCAGCGCATGACCGGACCGGATGCCTTATCCACACATCCTATCTGCCCGCCCGTTTCCGCTGGCTGGCGCGCACCATGCCCGATACGCTCGCCGCAGCCGATCGCTGGGCAAGCATCGGTGAATACGTGCTCTTCCGTTTCCTAGGCGAATGGAAAGCCGGCTACAGCGTGGCCTCGTGGAGCGGGCTGCTCAACCGGCGTTCGCTTACCTGGGACCAGACTTGGCTGGACCGGCTGCCGCCTGAAAGCCGGCGGCTCTCCCCGCTTGGCGACCTGGACAGCCCGCTCAGCGGGTTGCGCGCCGAATGGACCGAGCGCTGGCCTGCACTCGCCCGCGTTCCCTGGCTGCCGGCGATCGGCGACGGCGCTGCCGCCAATGTCGGCAGCGGCTGCGACACGCCCGAACGCATCGCGCTCACCGTGGGCTCGACGGCTGCCATGCGCGTGGTCGTATCCCCTAACCTAGAGCGCGTGCCCCCTGGCCTGTGGCTCTACCGCGTCGACGCGCAGCGCGCGCTGTTGGGCGGCGCCACCACCGAGGGCGGCAACCTCTTCGCTTGGCTGCGCGATGTCCTCAAGCTGCCTGCGCCCGATGAGTTGGAGAAATTGCTGGCGCAGAAGCCGCCGGACGGACATGGGCTAACCGTTCTGCCCTTCATCGCCGGCGAACGCGCCCCCGGCTGGCGCGAAGATGCACGCGCCGTTATCCGCGGGCTAAGCCTGCACACCCAGCCCGCGGACATCGTCCAGGCGAGTCTAGAAGCCATCGCCTATCGCTTTGCTGTCATCTACGGCCGTATCCTGCCCAACCTGCCCGCCGGCGCACACCAGATCATCGCCAGCGGCGGCGGGCTGCTCAGCTCCCCCGCGTGGATGCAGGTCTTCGCCGACGTGCTAGGCGAGCCGCTGCTCACCCTTGGCGAGAAGGAAGCTACCAGCCGCGGGCCTGCGCTCCTCGCCCTAGAACAACTCGGCGTCATCGACAAGCCGTCCGACTTGCCGCCCGATACTGGTCGAGTCTTCGAGCCTGACCCGGCGCGCCATGCCGTCTACCGCGCCGCGGTGCAGCGTCAGGCCGAACTCTACGAGACGCTCATCGCTTAGCCCATAGATGCCGGGGATGTCGCGTTGCGTCTATGTTTGCGACATCCCCGGCATGCTGTTACGCAAGAGCCTTGTTGAGACCGCGCACCTTAAACGACAACATCACGAGAGTAATGCCAAAGGCAATCGCGTAGACCGCAATCACCCAGATCACGGCCAACGCACCGGCCCCAGGTCGCAAAAATGCGAAAACGCCAAAAAGGACAGAGAGCAGCCCGCTTAAGATCAGCCAGAACTCCCCGCTGATCTCCTTGCGCAACTGGATGGCGGATACCACCTCCAACACGCCGGTCACGATAGCCCACGCCGCGATCCAGAAGAGCAACGCAATGGCGGAGATCCCCGGCCAGACCATTATCAGTACGCCCAATACAATGCCTGCCACGCCTTCCAGCGCCGTCGCCCACCAATACTTGGCCTCCCCGCGGTGAGCAAACGCAGCGAACAGCGCGCCGACGCCGTCGACGATGGCAAACGCCCCAAACATAATGATCAGAACCCCAATCGTAAGACCCGGCCACACCACAGCCGTCAACCCAAAAAGGATGGCGGCAATGCCGCGCACGAGCAAAACCCACCACTTACCCGTCATCATCTTCAACATGCGACATGCCCCTTTCTCACAGTGATTATGACAACCAAATGATCGAAGACCCTAGCCGTACGCCACTAGCCGCGCGCTAGATGTATGCGCAGCGACGCGCCTCATCGGCAAACGCGGAAATTAGCTTCAAATCCGCATCAAAGAAATGGTCGGATGGGCTAAGGATGTAGCCGCCCCCTGGGCCTGCTTCTTCAAAACAGCGGCGCACCTCAGCGCGTGTATCCGCCTCATCACAGCCGAGCAAGAAATGGAACTGGTCGAAGCCGCCAATCATGCAGACCTTGTCGCCAATGCGCGCCTTCGCTTCGGCCAGCCGCGTGTCGCCGCCCATGTTCACAGGCGTGAACGTTTCCATCGCATCCGGGTTCAGAGCGGCAATTCGCTCTAGAAACGGCATCATGCCGCCGCATGTATGATAGACGACGCGCTGCCCCATTTCGTGCGCCAGGTCAATCAGCTTGCTGTCGTAAGGAGCCACGAACTCGTCGAAGATGGCGGGAGAGATGACCGTGGACGACGCGTCGCCGCCCCCAAGTTCAAGCAGGTCGAAGCGCACCCCCTGCAGCGAGCGCAGATACGTTTCCTTTCGCTCTCTGACAACCTGAAGCAGTTCGTGCACCCAGACCGGGTCGTCGAACGTCTCGTAAATGAGCCGCTCCGTGCCGACCAGGCAGCAAGCGTCCTGCCAGCACCCAGGCTGGCCGTAGATGTCGAAAGGGATAACGACCCCGCGAATGAGCCCGCGCTCGCCAAACTCCTCCGCCAGCCGGTTAATGGCTGCGCCATCGCAGATCGGATGCGGCGCATAGGCGACGATCAGTTCAACATCGCGCTTCTCTTTCACCAAGAACTCCACTACCCACGAGGTATACTCATTCGACTGGACCACCATGCTCAGCGCGCCCTTGGGCGTGTCGATCCGATAGCGCACCGTATCGAACTGGACGTCCTCGATCTCCTCGCCCGAGATGCGCCACTTGTCGGACACGACGCGCCGGCCGTTTAGGAATCCGGGCGTTACGTCCGTCGGATCGAAGCGCTGTCCGCGACCTGCGTCCGGACGGCAGATTGTCGCCCAAAGCCAGGCGTCCAGTTCGAAAAAGTCAAAGAACTCCTGGTCCGTCACGCCATTCATATAGGCGTCGAGAAAATACTGCATCACATGATGGGTCGTGACCGGCAAACGGTCCGGAACGCCGCGCGTCAAAGCCGCCAGCATGCGCTGCCGTGGAGTCATAGCCATACGCAGGTCCCTTTCGCGTCAGGAAACGGCGGAGAGTGCCTAGAAGCCGCCCGCAGCTCCAATCCTTAGCTGCGGCGCGGTTTTGATCGCTGTTAGTTAGAACGGTAAGTGGTGCGCTGCTTTAATCATATACCAACAAGGCGACGATAACAACCTCGCCACACCAGCCGGATCCATTTCACACTTGGGGGCAGATTGTCATGCTGAACGTAGTGAAGCATCCCCAGGTCGAAATGGAGACCCTTCGCCGTCGCGCGGCTCAGGGTGACAACTTGTGCGCCCCAAAGATGAAACGCACCCGCACCAGCCGCACAAGCCCAACGTTACCAAGCCCGTTGGGCGGCCCCAGAAGGGATACGACGGCTTACCAAAGGGTGCAGCGTCTGTCTATGGCGCACGCCTCTGCCGCGGCGCCGGCGCGCCCGGCAGGGTTTTGAATCGCAGCGGAGCCGCTGCTATACTGTGACAAGACTTTCCTCACGGCGCGACGCCCCTCTCGCACCTCTGCCGGAATGTTTGCGGCGGCACGAATTCCTGTAAGCAGCCGGTCGCGCACCAGTTTCCGTTCACCACGAAAGAGGCATTGACGATGGCACAACCCGCACCGCTCAACCTCCCCGAAGATCGTTACTTCGACCCGGAGCCGACGCAAAAGAAGATCGCTCTCGAACTCTACCGCCAGACGGCAAACCTGCCCCTGATCTGCCCGCACGGGCATGTCGACCCGCGCGTCTTTGCCGACCCGGACTACTCCTTCGGCTCTCCGGCGGACCTCTTCATCATCCCGGATCACTACGTGTTCCGCATGCTATACTCGCAGGGCATTCGCCTGGAACAACTCGGCGTCCCCGCCAAAGACGGCACGCCGGTAGAGACCGATCACCGCCGCATCTGGCAGATCTTCGCCGATCACTACTACCTCTTCCGTGGTACGCCAACCGGCATGTGGCTCAACGACGAGCTTGCCTCGGTGTTCGGCATCAAGCACAAGCTGGCCTCCGAGACTGCCCAGGCCATCTATGACGAAATCGAGGAGAAACTGGCGCAACCGGCCTTTCGCCCGCGTGCGCTGTACGAGCGCTTCAACATCGAGACCCTCACGACAACCGACCCCGCCACGTCAACGCTGGAACACCATCAGGCGATCCGCGACTCCGGTTGGAAGGGGCGCATCCTGCCCACCTTCCGGCCCGATGCCGTCGTACACATCGATACCCCAGGCTGGAACGGCCACATCGACCGGCTGAGCGAAGTATCCGGCGTCGATGCGGGCGACTACGCCGGATACATCCGCGCTCTAGAGCAGCGCCGCCAGGCCTTCAAACGCATGGGCGCAACCGCCACCGACCACGGCCCCGCCAGCCCGCAGACCTTGCACCTGTCCCAAGACGAGGCGCAAGCCATCTTCGCACGGGCGCGTCGCGGGGAAGCCGCGCCAGAAGACGCCGCACGCTTCACCGCGCACATGCTGACCGAAATGGCGCGCATGAGCGCAGAAGACGGGCTGGTCATGCAGTTGCATCCCGGCGCACTGCGCAATCACAACGAGAGCCTATACGCTCGCTTCGGCGCCGATATGGGCGCCGACATCCCGCTGGCGACCGAGTACACGCGCAACCTGCAGCCGTTGTTGAACCTATTTGGCAACAATCCCAACTTCACGCTCATCCTCTTCACAATAGACGAAACCACCTTCTCGCGCGAGCTTGCCCCGCTGGCAGGTCATTACCCCGCCGTCAAGCTTGGGCCGCCGTGGTGGTTCTTCGACAGTTGGAACGGCATGACGCGCTACCGCCAAGCCGTAAGCGAGACCGCAGGCCTCTACAACACAGTAGGCTTCAACGACGACACGCGCGCCTACGCCTCCATCCCGGCCAGGCACGATCTGGCGCGCCGCGTCGACGCCAATTGGCTGGCAAACCTGGTGGTGCGCAGCGTCATCGACATGGACGAAGCCGTCGAAATGGCGCATGCCGCAGCCTACGAACTCGCCAAGAAGGCCTACAAGCTGGACTAATCAAATTCACCACGCCGAATCGACGTCTTCCGGCCCTCAGCAATCAGTGACCATATATAGCGTGGCGAGACGACTCCCACAGAAAGCGAATCCATCATAAATGGCGAACTCAGAACGGTTGACCGTACAAGATGAGTCGGTGGTCACGATGGAATACCGCGTGACGCTCGACAACGGCGAGATAGTGGAGGCCAGCGACGAGGACGGTCCCATGCAGTTCATCCAGGGGCGCGGCCATGTCTACCCGGCCATAGAGGCGGCCATCGGCGGCCTCGCGCCCGGTGAAGAAAAAGACCTGGTGCTGCCGCCCGAAGAAGCCTTCGGCGAATATGACCCCGACGCGACCGAGGCCATCCCCCTCGATCTCTTCCCGGACGACATGGAGTTGATCGAGGGCGATGAAGTGGAATTGTATGACGAGGAAGCCGAAGAAACCATCGAAGCCGTCATCGTCGAGTTGCAGGACGAGTATGCAGTGGTAGACCTGAATCACCCGTTGGCAGGAGAAACGCTGCACATCTGGGTGAAGATCGTCGACGTGCGCCCGGCTACGGCCGAAGAGCTGGAGCACGACCACGTCCACGGCGATCACGATCACGGACATGATCACCACGAGCGCTAGCGCAGGCCGCCGGCGCATATTGCCTAAACGACGAAGGGGGGCGCGTCTGCGACGCTTGGCAGGCGTCGCGCCCCCTAGGTTTCAAACTGATTTGACGCTCGCCGCAATTCCGGTGTAGACTCGACTGCACAGACGCTGTACGTTCACTCCAAATTCATCGATTTGCCCTGCCGTCCCGGGCAGCATAGCGGTGCGGTCAACCGGTCGCCGCTTTGCTGGAGACGAGCGCAGCGCCGCATTTTAGTATGTTCCAGACGCATTAGGAGGCAAAAAGGATGGCAGCTCGGGAGACCGGAACGGTCAAGTGGTTCAACGATCAGAAGGGCTTTGGCTTCATTGCGCGCAGCAATGGCGAAAAGGATGTCTTTGTCCACCACTCGGCCATTCTGGGGCAGGGGTACAAGACTCTCAAAGAAGGGGAACGTGTTGAGTTCGAGGTGACGGAAGGTCAAAAAGGCCCGGCTGCCGCCAATGTGCAGCGGCTGGATGTCTAGCGTTCAACCGTCCATACCGCGACAAAAAGGGGGGATCCGGTTGCACAGGATCTCCCCTTTTTGTCGCCTCGTTATCGAGACCTGTCTACGAGAATGGAACCGGAGGAACAGGCCTGCTATTTCTGCTTCTTCAAGACCGGCAGCCCATTCTTGCTCTCTGATACCTCATAGCCCGCGGGGACAGCATCCAAAGCGCCTTCTTTGGCTTCCTTCGCAAAGAAGTAGATCGTCTGCTGACTGCCGTTCTTCAGGGTCGTCTGCTTGTGATGCAGGATGTATGTCTTGCCCTTGGAATTGGTGTAGCTGAAAGCCATTTGGTCCCTCCTTCAGGATTGCTTGCTTTCTGAGAAAACTGTGCAAAACCGCGTTGCCGAGCAACTGGAGTTAACCGCTTCGCACATGACCTCACTCCAGAGTAACTGCTTCGGGCGCGTATTGTAACACCAGTGTACCAAATTCTGTCAACCATGTACCTCCTGAATTCAGACGCTTACCATACGGCCTCAGGAGAGAATGTCATGCGCAGCCCAAAGGGGCGACGTTGCTGGCTTAACCAGCGCCCCGTCAAACAGCCAATCTCCATTGTTGCTGGAATTTCACGTCCACACAATGAGCAGTATTCGCTTCCCACAGCCGGCTTTCCCCCTCGGCCCACATAGCAAGGAGGAATTGACAGTGCAACTAGGACAAATCCAGTTTGGCGTCGCATTTCGCATCATGCTCAAGACTGCGCCGATCATGCTGCTGCGCCTTGGCCTGTACCTGGCGTTTTGGGTCGCATCGATCGTTTACTTCGCCTTGGTCGCCGGAATCGGCTATGTCTTGTCCCAAGTTTGGCCGCCTGCCGGCCCCATCGCCGTCGTCGTCGCCATCATCGCCCTCATCCCGCTTTACAGGCTTGCCAATCGCTACGCGTTCTATCTGGTCAAAGCCGCGCAACTCGCCGTCGTCGTCCACATCCTCGAAACCGGCGATCTGCCCCAAGGCGTTAGCCAGTTCTCTTTCGGCAAGGATCGGGTTGTCGAGCGCTTCGGCGAAGTCAGCGTGATGTTTGTGGTCGACGCGCTTATCGCCGGCGTAATCCGCGGCTTCAGCGGCATGGTGACCGCTGCCTTATCGTGGATTCCCGGCGGCATCGGCAGAACCATCGCCGGCATAACCACACGCATCGTACACTACGCCGGAAACTACGTTGACGAAGCGGTTCTGGCCCGCGCCTTCTGGCGCAAGGACGAAAGCGTCTGGCAATCCGCCCGCGAAGGACTGGTGCTCTACGGCATGGTTTGGAAGCCGCTGCTGATGAATGCCATCGCGCTAATGCTGTTGAGCTATGTGCCCTTTATTCTGGTCGTCGTACTGCTTTCCGCGCCGGCCGGCCTCTTGCTTGGCGCCGTCTCCCAGTCGCTCGGCGCGCTGTCTATCGTGATCGTGGTCGTTCTGGCGTTGCTGGTCAAGGTGGCGTTGGGCGACTCCTTCGCCATGATCGCCATGGTCGCCGCCTACCACCGCTCGACGCGCGGCCTCGCGCCCGACCCGACCATGGAAGCCCGCATCGAATCCATCAGCGACAAGTTCGGCGAAATCCGCGACCGCGCCTTGGCAGCACCCCGCCCCGGCTCCGCCCTGCCGGCCCAAAGCGATCCGTCCGTCACCGGCCAAATGCAATAGCGCACTTCAAGAAAGACAACGAGGCCGGCGACGCGTCGCCGGCCTCGTCCCTTACCCCTCGGCTATATCAATCTTTGAGGAATAGTTCGATCACCGGAACCGTTACGCCCGGCTTCTGTACCGGCAGATCGAGCGTCAGCACATCAGCCCCGACGCCGCCCATCGTCGTGTTCTGCGCCGCCTGGCGCGGATCGATGGTGCGCATCAGGATTTCCGACGCGTCATTCAGCAACTGGGCATATTCCACGCGCCCTGCCAAGCCCGGCAGATGCACATGGCCGAACGGCCAGTCGAACAGGTGCAAATAGAGCCGCTTGCCGTTCTGCGTATAGCGGCAGTCCGGCGGCGGCGTGAACTCGCTTGGCCCGCAGCCGTAGATCGACCGCCCGTGCAGCCGCGTCCACGCGCCGATGTCGTTTAGACGCTCAATCGCCCTCGGCTCAAACTCGCCGCGCGCGTTCGGCCCCACGTTGAGCAGCAAGTTGCCGTCTTTCGACACAGTGTCGATCAGCATCTTGATCAACATCTCACTGGATTTCCAGTCGAGGTTGTCGCGGTGATA
Organism: uncultured Caldilineaceae bacterium; assembly: GCA_964649875.1. Lineage (GTDB taxonomy): Bacteria > Chloroflexota > Anaerolineae > Caldilineales > Caldilineaceae > JASGTU01. Next base: position 40,280 of record CAZYSJ010000014.1, on the reverse strand, counting down.
GCCCCAACTGCCGTTGAGCGTCTGGCACGCTTCCCACATCACCGGCTTCCCGTCCACCATCACGCGACCGACCGGCTGGTACTGCTCCGGCGTGCGAAAGTCGGCGCCGATTTCCACGCGGTCGTTGACCAGGATGTCCGGCTGCAGCTCGCGCACCATCGCCAGCAGCTTCTCCGCCTGCCAGTCATCCTTGCCCTTGCCCTTCGACCACCCCCAGTCGCGCTGCGAATACGAGAAATCGAACCACATGACATCGATCTTGCCGAAGCGCGTCAGCAGTTCGCGCGTCTGCCCGTGAAGATATTCGGCATACTGGCGGATGTCCCGATTTTTGGCCGCCTCGCGAAAGGCCAAATTCTCGCGCATGGGATGCAGCCCGTCAACCGGGAATTCGGGGTGATGCCAGTCGATCACCGAGTGGTAGAAGCCCGCCTTCAGCCCCTCGCTGCGGAAGGCCTGCACCAGCGGCGCGATCAGATCGCGCTTGGCCGGCGTATTCGTCGCCTTATAGTCGGTCAGCGCGCTGTCCCATAGGCAGAAGCCGTCATGATGCTTGGTCGTGACCACGAAATACTTCATGCCGGCGCGCCGCGCCGCCTGCGCCCAAATCGACGGATCGTATAGGTCCGGGTCGAAATGGTCGAAATACTTCTGGTAATCCTCGTCTGAAATCTGCTCGCGATTCTTGATCCACTCGTGGCGGGCGGGCAGCGAGTAAATGCCCCAGTGGATGAACATGCCCAGCCGGTCGTGGACGAACCATTCGCTCTTCGCCATGTCAAGGCTCCTGTCAGTTGATGAAGATCAATCGTGCTTAGTCGAACAATTGGTTGAAACGTCGCTTAGCATCCGCAGGCAGCGTAGGGTCTGCATCCACCGCTCTGCGCGCCAATTCCAGGTCGATGGCCGGCAGTTCGCCCTGCCAGCAGCGATGCGCCAGAGGCGCTATCAGGCCGCGCAGCAGTTCGATATCATCGCCGGTTAGCCGTTGGCGCACCAAGATCAAGCGCTCCGCTAGATCGGGGGCCAAGATCGAGGCGGAGAAGCGCTCCAGCGTCGCCCTAAAGCCGCTATCCCAATCGATCTGCGGGTCATAGGCTCGGTCAGGAGCGGCGAGATCGATGTGCGTCACCTGCAGACCGGCTGCTTCAGTCACCGTCATGAGCGCAACCGTCTGCCGCAACTGGCGGGTGACCTCGTTGCCCGACGCCACCGCTCCTGGGTTCACCAACAGCACGCCGTCCATGCGCCGCACCAGCGGGATGTGCCAATGGCCGAATACGGCTGCCTGCGCGCCTGCAGCACGCGCCTGCGCCGCGATCCGCGCCAGTTTCGGCCCAAACGCATCGCCGCTGCGCGAGGCGGCCTCTTCGGCGCGATCCTCGAAATGGCCGTGCCACAACAGCACGCGCCGTCCTGCTGCCGAGACGACCAGTTGATAGGGCAGCGTGCGCCTCGCCTCAGCGGAGTCGTCGTTCCCGAACACGCCCGCAGTTGGCGCGACCGCCCCCAGTTCGTCCAACACCGCCAGTTCGCCTACGTCGCCCGCATGCAAAATCAGGTCGACGCCGGCCAGCGCGTCGAACAGCGCCGGAGGCAGCTTGCGGCAACGCTGCGGCACGTGCGTGTCCGAGACTAGACCGATCTGCATGCCATTCTCCCTCTCCGCACGCGTGCTAGACAGCAGGCTCAGTCGTTTTTATGCTGGCATTGCAATAGGGACAAACCGCCGTGTTCGCGCTGGTCCAGCGCACAGAGGACGCATCAAGCGGCCCGCCGCAGTTCGGGCAAGTCTCCGGCAAACGCGCCGCTCGTTCAATCTCCAGCGTCGCCTGCTCTTGGCGACGATTCACATACAATTGAAGCCCCGCCTGGGCCAAGCCGCTGATAGCAACCAGGACGAGAATGCCCGGCCAAAACCAACCTTGCCAGAAGAGGATCGCCAGGCCGATCAGCCATACCGCCGACTGCACCTGTTGCCAGGGCATCGGCAGTTCATCGCCATTGTCATTTGCTTGCTGGTCTGTTGCTTGCTCGTCTGTCATACCCTGCCCTCGCTAAGTGATAGGAACGGCGTTCTCTAGACAGATTCCTAAGAAGAGACTGACGCCTCGACAAAAAGACCGCCACAAGGCCAATCGCACGGCTGCGCCTACGTTCCCCGCAGCCGCAGCCCGGCAGCCGCATACACATCGTCGATAACGCGCATATTGGCGAGAGCGTCTGTGGGGCCGGTCACCGGCGCACCGCCTGCCCGCACGGCCTCGGCAAACGCCTCCAACTGATGCGTGTAGGTCGACCGGCCTAGCGCCCGCTCCCAGCGGAAGCGTTCCGTCGTGCGCACATAGAGACAGTGAAAGAGATGAGGCAGGACGGGATTGACCACGCGCAGCGAACCGCGCTCGCCCGTAACGATGGCCTGTACGTCCAGCAGCTTGCGCGAGAACAGCGAGCACTCCATCCGCCCGGAGACGCCATTTGGAAAGCGCAGTGCGGCAACCACGCGCCGGTCCACCTGTTCTGAGCGCTGTTGCGCCTGGGCCGACACAACCGCCGGCTCGGCTCCTGCCAGGAAGCGCGCCATGTGGATGGCATAGCAGCCTGCGTCCATCACCGCGCCGCCTGCCAGGTCATACCGGAAGCGGATATCGTTGCGGCGCAACAGCGGGAAGCAAACCCGCGTTTCAATGCGCCGCAAGGCGCCTAGTTCGCCGCCGTCGACGATCTCCCTCATGCGCGCCGCCAGCGGATGGTAGCGGTAGTGAAAAGCCTCCATCAACACAAGGCCCGCCTGCTCCGCGGCCTGGGCCATCTGTGCGGCTTCAGCGGCGTTAGCCGCCAGCGGCTTCTCGCACAACACATGCTTTCCCGCCGCCAACGCAGCCAGCGTCCAACGATGGTGCAGGCTGTTGGGCAGCGGGATGTACACCGCATCGACATCCGGGTCGGCGATCACGTCCGCATAGGTTGCGTGCGTATGCGGAATGCCGTGGGCAGCGGCGAAGCGCTGTGCGCGCGCCGGATCGCGCGCTGCAATAGTCGCGACCTCAACGCCGGCGACAGCGCGGGCGGGATGGATGAGCGCGGCCGGAACGATGCGGGCCGCGCCCAAAATGCCGATGCGGATGGGGGTCGCAGACGCGGTCAACGCACTCTCCTACAAGAGGATCACATGCTAAGCCCGTTCCGACGCCTTGCGGACGCGCTCCTATCGCTCAGTCGTCGAGGATGCCGGGCATAAGGCCCAGCGGGAAGGCTGCGGGTCGCTCGCACGTGCTGTTGAGCTTCACATGCCGGTCTTCCGCCGAAGCGACGTGAACGGCCTCCATGATCTCCAACACATGGAAAGCCATCTCGCCATTGGCGCGGTGCTTGCGACCGCTGCGCAACGCATGGGCCATGTCCGCCACGCCCAGCCCGCGGCTGTTCGCCGCGTAATGATAGGCCAACGGGATCTCCTGCCATTCCGTCGCGCCGGCACGGCGCACTTTCACCGGCCCGCCGAAGGTGTTGGGGTCCGGCACGCTAAGCGACCCTTCGGTCCCGTAGATTTCGATGAAGGGCAGTTGCGCCGCCCACACGTCGAAGCTCGTGATGATGTTGCCGATCACGCCGCTGGCGAAGTCGAGCACGCCGGCCACATGCGTGGGTACTTCAACCTCGACCTTCTTGCCGTACTTCTTCTCGCTCGTGATCGTGCGCTCCGGGAAGGTGATGCGCGCCGAGCCGGTCACGCGCGAGACCGGGCCAAGCATCGATACAAGCGCCGTCAGGTAATACGGCCCCATATCGAACATCGGGCCGCCGCCCTTTTGGTAGTAGAACTCCGGATCGGGGTGCCAGCTTTCATGACCGTGATTGGTCATATACGCCGTCGCCGCAACCGGCTCGCCAATCCAGCCGTCGTCGATCAGCTTACGGCAGGTTTGCAAGCCCGCGCCCAAGAAGGTATCCGGCGCGCCGCCCACGCGTACGCCCTTCAATTGCGCACGCTCCAGAATGGCCCGGCCGTCCCGCGTATTGAGGGCGAGCGGCTTTTCGCTGTAGACCGACTTGCCGCTGTCCAACACCGCCAGGCTAACCTCGGCATGAGCGCCTGGGATCGTCAAGTTGATTACGATATCGATCGACGGATCGGCGAGCAGGTCCGCGACCGTCATCGCTTTCAGCCCGTATTCGTTCGCTGCCGCCTCCGCCCGCTCCGGGATGATATCGGCGCAGGCGACGATATCCGAAATCGGAAATACCTGCTTTGACCGAAAATAGATGCCGCTGATATTGCCACACCCGATGACGCCTACTTTAGCCATATTATCCTCGATTTGTCTGGCAGATGTCTGGAATAGACTTGCATCACAAATTCGCCGCAGGGCTAAGCTCTAGGGCTGGCTGCTGCCGCGCCGCCTGCGTCAAGTTCCTCCGCAAACTGCTGTGCGGTGACAATCTGGCCGTCGCGCAGATGCAACACCTCATCCACATAATCGTCGACCAGGCTATCGTGGGTTGCCATGAGCATCGTCACATTTTGTTCGCGCACGATGTTGCCGAAAAGCGTGAGCATCTCGCGGCCGGTCTTGCTGTCCAACTCCCCCGTCGGCTCGTCCGCCAAAATCAGGCGCGGATCGTTGGCCAAAGCCCGCGCCACGGCGACTCGCTGCTGCTGCCCGCCCGACATCTCGTATGGCCTGTGGTCAGCCCATTTCGTCAGCCCCACCAATTCGAGGCACTCCAGCGTGCGCTTGCGCCGTTCCTTCGGGTCCGCCCCGATCATGCGCAGCATCAGTTCGACATTCTCGTAGGCCGAAAGCGCCGGCAACAAGCCCAACGACTGGAAGATAAAGCCGACCTGATGGCGTCGCCAACGCGTGAGTTGCCGTTCGTTCCAGGTTCCAATCTCCTGGCCGGAGACGCGCACCGTTCCCTTCGTGGGCCGGTCCAGCCCGCCCAAACAGTTGAGCAGCGTCGTCTTGCCGCTGCCGGAGCGCCCCTTGAGCGCAATGTAGGAACCGGCGTTGATCGTGAGATTCACGCCGCGCAAGGCGGGGATCTCCAGGTCGCCCAGGCGATAGATGCGCCACAACTCGTTTGTTTCGATGACGGGAACGCCCGCCCCGTTTCCATTGGTCGACGGCACCGCGTTGCTCCTGACTTACATCACTTCTTGCGCGAAAATCGGCCAAACAGCTTGCGCACGCCTTTTGCCTCCGCTGCCGCAGGCTGTTTCCGAGGCGGCAGCCGGTCGCCCGCGCCGGCGTTATCGCCATTCACCTTGACCTGTGCAGTCTGCGTCTGAACGGCGGGCCGGATCAGAATGCCCTCTTCGGTAATCTCAAGTTGGGCGCGGCCGCGTATGTCAAAATGTTCCAGATATTCCTGCGGCACATGGACGCGCCCGGCCCGGTCCAGCACCACCAATTCCGCATACTGGTCTTCCTGGGCTTCTTTCGTTCCCGCCGCATCGCCGTTAGCGCTCGCTTCCGCCGAAACGGCCTGGCGAATCGTCTCGCTTGCCAACATGCCGTCGCGAATGGCCACAACACGATCCACATGGCGAGCGATGCCCGGATCATGGCTGACGATCAACGTCGTGAAGCCCAACTCGCGCGTCAGCGTCTGGAACGTGCGATAGATTGTCTTGGCCGTCTCCGAATCCACCTCGCCAGTCGGCTCGTCGGCCAACAACAGGCTCGGATGGTTAGCAAGGGCCACGGCGATCGCCACGCGCTGCTGCTCGCCGCCGGAAAGTTCAGGCAAATGGTGATGCATGCGGTCGGCCAGCCCAACAATCTCCAGCAATTCCTCGGCGCGGCGCTTCTTTTGCGCGCCGGTTAAACCCGCCAGCGTCATCGGCAGAATCACATTCTGCACCGCGTTGAGATACGGCACGAGGTTGCGCGTGCTCTGCTGCCAGACAAAGCCCACCTCTTCCCGCCGGTACTTGTTAAGCTGACGGTCGGGCATCTTCAACAAATCATTGCCGCCCACGCGCACGCGCCCGGCAGTCGGCCGGTCCAGCCCGCCGAGAATGTTCATCAGCGTCGATTTGCCGCTGCCGCTGGCTCCGACGATCCCCACCAGTTCGCCTTGATCCACCGTGAAATGCAGCCCTTGCAGCGCCACCATCTCCAGATCGGCGACCTGATAGATCTTCACCAGCCCTTCGCACAAGATGAACTCTTCGGACATATCCTCTCCCCGCTACAGCGTCTCGCCCAGCTTGATCGCCTGGAATATCTTCATGCGCAAAAGCAGGGCGGCCAAAACGCCGAGCGCCGCCACAAACAGCATCACGAACAGCAGGTAGATGCGCACGATGGCCGGCCATGCGATTTCCACCAGGAACGGAGGCGTCATCGCCCTGGGGTCGGCGCCCACCTGCAAGAACGGGATGTAGAGATTACTGACAACCGCACCGATGACCGTACCAACCGCCAGCCCCAGAAAGATGACGAAGGCCAACTCCCAGGCCAGGAAAGTCGTCATTTGCCCGGCGGACAGCCCAATCGCCCGCAGCGTGCCTAGTTCGATATAGCGGCGACGGAACGAGAAAAGCGCATAGAGGAAGAAGCCTAGCACCGTCAGCAGAGCAGCCGCCAAAAAGCCCACCGACAGGACGCCGAAAAGCCCCTGCCGTTCCGGCAGACTCTGTTCTTCTGCAATCCGTTGTCGCGCCGAACGCCAGTCGAGCACCATAATGTCAAGATCGCGCAGCTCCTCCTCGATCTGCACGAAATCGGCATCCGGCGTCGTTTTAATCCAGACATCATACGGCAACTGCCCGCCGGCTTGCTCAAAGAAGTGCTCCAGATTGCCGACGATCAGCGGCACAGCATCTTCTTCGGTCGGGAACCAGGTGGGGAAATGGTCAAACTCGCCCACGACGGTCATGGTCATATCGGCGCCCGCCGCATAGCTGGTGATGCGCACCTGGATCGGGTCGCCCACGCGGATGGCGTTCTCGCGCATGAATTTCCCCGGCAGCAGAATGCCGTCCGGCCTCACGGCTAGGGCGTTCATCAGCGAGCCCAGGCCGGCCGGCGCGAAGTCGCGCCGCCAATAGGCCGCTTTCGGAAAATCGACGCGGTCGACGCCGATATAGCGCGCATCGGTCCACGCACCCTGCGCCTGGATGCGGCCCTTAAAGTCGCCGACGCGCGTCGCCGCCTCAATCTCCGGGATGCGCAGATGTTCCGACACCGGCAAGAAGACCCATTTCTCCTGTTGGATCACGGAGTCCTGTGCGCTGTCGGAGGCCGATGCGCCGGAACCGCCCCCGCCAATCTCGCTGGCCCCGTCGCTAGCCGCCGCAGTCTCGTCAACCGGCGTCGTACGCCCCAGTTCCGTCAACCGCCCATCCGCGCCCACCGCGTAGTAGTTGTTGTCGTACAGATGGGCGTCGAGCGTCTGCGCTAGCGATGCGGTAAAAGTCGAGAGGCTCAGGGTCAAGATCAGCAACACGAGAGGCGTGCTGTAGAAAGCCGGGTCGCGCGCCAAGTATCTAGTTGCCAACAAAAAGCCGACGCTCCTCGTCCGCGCCGCCAGCCACGCCATCGCCGACATAATCACCGGCAGCAACCGCAACATCAACAGCGCCAACGCCAGCGCGCCCAATGCAGGGATCAGAAAGAGAAGCGGGTTCTGGAATGGCGTTGCAGACCCGTCAGCGCCGGGCATGGAGATCGATCCCTGTTGCTGCAAGAGATAGGTTCCATACGCGGCCGGGATCAAAAGCAATACGTCCATCCACGCCCGCTGCCACCAGGGCGGGCGCATCGTGCGCCCCTGTTCTCGCTTGTAGGTAACGATAGTATGCTTAGCGGCCCCGAAAGAAGGCAGCACCTGCGCCACCATCGTAATGACGACGGCGAACAGGCCGAAGCGCAGCGTCGCCATCGTCATCTCCACGCGCAACTCAGAGCCTACGGTGAAATCGAGGAAGCTGCGCGTCGCGCCGATCATGTGTGCGATCTGCTGGCCCGCCGGCCAACCCGCAGCCAACGCCACTAGACCTAGCAACATCGCTTCCAGCGTGGCAATGCCGACGACTTGCAAGACGGTGGCGCCGCGACTGCGCAACACCGCGATCTCGTTGCGTTGCCGGGCGACGGAAAGCCCCACGACCAAGCCAATGAAGGCCAGCAGCAGGCCGATGATCGGAATGCTGAACGCATAAAGCAGGACGTTCAACACCGAAGAGGACGTCCGGTAACGCACCAGCGCATCCAACGGCGACACCTCCAGCCGCGTGTTGGGCAAGATGGAGGCGGCCTGCTGCTGCACGGAGGTGATGCTGTGCACCAGCCAGCCGACATCGCTCGAATTGATGCCGGAACCGTCCAACACCATATACCATAGCGCCTGAGCGATCTCGTCCGACAGAGCAGGCGATATACGCTGCAAAAAAGTCTCTTCCGGCACAAAGAATTGGTTCTCGAACACCGACTGCCGGTAGAACCAATACGGATCGTTCGGGTCGGCCGCCACCCAAATGCCGGCAACCCGAATCGGAATCTGCACCGTGCGCCGCGCCGTCTCCTGATCGGCGCGACGGAAGGTGACGAACTCCTCCCCCGCCTGGATGCCGAACTCATCCGCCATCGTCGAGGAAACCAGCACCTCGACCGTCGAATCCATGTTGGAATCGGCTGGCGCAGGCAGCGTCCCTTCCAACAAGGTGATGTAGTCCGCAAAATCGCTGGCGTAGGTGAAGTTGATCCAGGCGAGCGGGTCCTTGACGTCGGCATACGCCAAGTCCTCGGTGGGGAAAAGACGGAAGTTGTCGGTGCGCAGATACCGCGCCGTCAACTCCACAGGCAACCCCAGAAGATCCGGCGCTTGCTCGGTCATATACGTATCGACCTGCTCGATGTCTTCCCACTCTTTCAAGCCGTACAGTGAGCCGACGTAGCGAAACATAAAGGCGAAAGGCGGGCGCTGCATCGCGCCTTCGCCCTCCGCATGGGTAAGCTCGTCCTGCAGAATCCGGTAATAGACGGCGTCCGTATAAAGGGGGATGCTCATTACGATGGCGACAGAGGCCACTAGGCCGAGCGCGGTGGCAAGCGCAAGCCCGCGCTGGGCCAGAAGCCGGCGCGTCGCAACCGCGAAGATGGCAAGGGAACGCAGCAGAAAATTCATCTCTTATCGCTTGCTCTATTGCCCAATGACGACCTGGCCCTCTTCGAGGCCTTCTTCGATTTCCACGCGCTCCGGCGTAATGATGCCCACGACCACGTCTACGCGACGCTGCATATCCCCATCTTGGATCACGGCAAAGCGGCGACCTTCAAACATGCGCAAAGCCTGTGGCGGCAGCCACAACACATCGTCCTTACGCTCTAGCTCGACTGTTACGCGCACGAGGTCGCCCAGTTCAAACCCTGCCTCCGCCGGCGGTTGTTCAATGGTGATGCGCGAAGACTTATCCAAGTCCTCGACGGTCGTACCCCGACCGCCGCTGCCATAGGGATACGGCAGCCGCCGAATGAAGCCGGTCAACTCCACGCCGGGACGGCTGACCAGCATGATCCGCGCCGGCAGCCCCTCGGCCAGGTCCACCAGTTGATTGCTGATCAGGTCTGCGCTCACCTCCAGTTCGCTGACATCGGCCAGGCTAGCCACCGACTTGTAGGCGTCAACCGCCTGCCCAGGCGTGAGCGCAAAGGAAAGAAGCTGCCCGTCGAACGGGGCGATCACCTGCGAGTCGGCAATGTCGGCCCGCAGCTTGCTCACGTTCAATTCGGCGCGCGACACATCGCTGATAAGGAGCGGGTCGATCCCCTTGGCGAGGCGCTCCAACTCCAACTGCTGGAGTTCGATCTCCTTCTCCTGCAAAGCGATTGCGGTCTGGTCGGGGACCGCTTCACTGCGCAGCGCGTCGAGGCGAATCTGGGCCATCTCCAAATTGGCCTCAGCTACGGCTACGTCATATGCGTGCGCATCCTGCGCCTGCTCCAGCCGCACCTGCGCCCGTTCCAGTTCCAACAGAGCCGATTCCAGCTCGCGTTCCAGCGGATCGATCTCCAGTTCGGCCAGAATCCGCCCTGCCTCCACCATGTCATTGCGCTTGTTGAAGACCGCACGCACGCGCCCGCTGTTGCGGAAGAAGAGGTCCTCCTCCTCCACAGGGGCGATTCGGCCGCTGAACTCCAATTCGTTGACGATCTCACCGCGCTTAACCGTATAGGTCGGCTTGACGGGGACGATCGCGGTCGGGATTGGCGTGGGCGTGGGGTTGCCGTCGGTCGCCCGGTCTACTTCCGTCGCCGGCAGCAATGCGCAACCGCTCAGAAGGACGGCAGCCAACGCCAACCGCCATACGCAAGATATCAGTTTGCCGTTCAATTTCTTGTCACCTCGTCGCCTACGTTCAAGTCGCCTGCGTTCATAATGCCCTAGGCGGGTTTGTACCTTTGCGGGGCGGACTAGCTATATGGGGTATGCACTTCGTCGAGGACAGCTAATGACCGATCTGATGACCCCAAAAGTCATCTCACGTAGTCTACCACAACACATCAAATCTTTAGGAAACCGCTTGCCTTAGCGCGACTATGGCTTCGGGCCCGCAACGCCGCACACCTAAGCCGCCGACCCCTGTGGCATCAAGACGTCAGGCCGATATTTTGCCCAGAACGCAAGGTAGGGCGCGGTCACGCGCATGAAATGCGCCCAACTCCCCGGTTCAGCAGCCTCTTCCCCGCCGACATTCTCGCGCGCATGGATGATCACGAAACCGCACGCCGCCAGGCTGTTGACCACCGCGCTCAGGGCATGTACATATTCGTGCGGGCTGGCGATGCGCTGGTTCACGCCCTGCTCATCCGCCACGTCCCAATGCGGAAATAGCTCGGTGAGTTGCCTGCCATTGACATAGGGGTGCTTGAGCAGATACCCCTCGCCGTTCCAACTCGTCTCGTCCACCGTCTGCATAAAGGGGTTAAACCACTCCATGCGGTACAGCCCGCCCGGCTGCAACACACGCGCAACCTCGCGATGTACGGGGCGCACATCCGGGACGAAATTGATCGAATAGGCGTGGTAAACCAGGTCGAACGAAGCCGGCTCAAAACGGCTCAGGTCGCGCATGTCGCCCTGCTCCGCCCGGATCGACACGCCGTAATGTGCGGCGGCGATGCGGTCGCGCTCCAACTGCGTCTCGGAGAGGTCGAAGACCGTCACCTCAGCGCCCAACAGGGCGAACGCCGCCGATTGCTGGCCGCCGCCCGAAGCCAAACACAGCACGCGCTTCCCCGTGACCTCGCCGATAACGCCGTCAGAGTCAACGATGTTGCGCGCGCTGCTTGCGTCGAGGTCGAGAAACGGCCGCGAATAGGCCACGTTGGCGCGGGCTAATTCTTCCCAGCGCTCCTTGTTGTAGCGAATCGTGTCCCCTGCATCGCTCATGGCATTCTCCCCTTATCGGTTCACCGGCAAAACGCAATGGACAAGGCGCCGGGTATAATCAGCATCCCCCGGCAAAACGATAACCCTACAAATATTGGCGCGCATAGAGGTCGGCATACAGCCCGCCCGCCGCCAGTAATTCCTCGTGCGTGCCGCGCTGCACGATTCGCCCGCCATCCACGGCGCAGATCAGGTCGGCATGGCGGATGGTGCTGAGCCGGTGAGCAATCACGACCGACGTCCGCCCCTCCAACAGCCTGTCCAGCGCGCTCTGGATCAACACCTCGGTCACCGTGTCGACGCTCGCCGTCGCCTCGTCCAGCAAGAGGATGCGCGGGTTCGCCAACACCGCGCGCGCAATGCAGATCAACTGGCGCTGGCCGAGCGACAAGTTGGCGCCGCCCTCCATCACCTGCGTATCGTACCCTTCGGGCAGCAGCGTGATGAAGTCATGCGCATTGGCGTACCTTGCCGCCTCCTCCACGTCCGCATCCGACTTCTCCGGCTGTGAGAAGCGAATATTGTCGCGCACGCTGCCTGTAAATAAAAACGGATCCTGCGGCACAAGCCCCATCTGGCTGCGCAGAGATTGTTGCGTCACCGACCGCACGTCAATGCCGTCGATCCGAACCTCCCCCTCGGTCGCATCATAGAAGCGAGCGATCAGCCCGGCGATAGTTGTTTTGCCCGCGCCCGTCGGCCCCACAAGGGCCACTGTCTGTCCCGGCGCAATCGTCAGGTCGATGCCTGTCAAGACAGGTACGCCCTCTTCATACTCAAAGCTGACCTGGTCCAGTTCGATGCGCCCCTCGATGTTCGGCATGGCACGCCTATCCGCCGGGTCCGCCACATCCACGTCGGTGTCCAGCAGGTCCAAAACGCGTTCGCCGCCCGCCATGGCCGCCTGCATCGTCGTGTAGAGCTGGCTCAAGTCCTGGATCGGGGCGAAGAAGCGCGACACATAAGCCAAAAACGCCACCAAAACGCCGATAGTGACCTGCCCGTTGATCACGGCGATGCCGCCGAACAGAAGCACCACGCCCGTGGCGACCATGCTCAGAAACTCTACCGTGGGCAGAAAGATGAACGACAGCGACATCGCGTCGACGTGCGCATCGCGGTTGGCGAGATTCACCGAGTCGAAGCGCGCCTGGGACGCGTCCTCCTGGGCAAACGCCTGGATCACGCGCATGCCCGAAATGTTCTCCGCCAGGTTGCCAACTACCGCGGCAACACTGCTGCGCGTTTGGCGAAAAGCGGCCTTGGCGCGGCTGGCGAAGAGATACGTAGCCAGCGCCATCAGCGGCAGCACCGAAAACGTGAGCAGCGCCAAACGCGGGCTCATCGACACCATCACGGCGACGATGCCCGCCAGCAACACCGTGTCGCCCAACAGCGTGACCACGCCCTGCGACAGCAGTTCGTTAATCACGCCTACATCGTTGATCACACGCGACACGGTGACGCCGATGATGTGCCGGTCGTGATAGCCGATTGACACCCGCTGCAAGTGCTCAAATAGCTGCGACCGCAATGTCGCCAGCACCTTCTGCCCAACCCAAGACAGTAGATAGGTCTGCCCGGCGGCGGTCACGTAGATGCCGCCGAACGCCGCAGCCGTCAGCAGCGCGATCCGCGTCAGCCCTGGGGCGTCACTGACGGCGATGTAGTCGTCGATTGCGATCTTGATCAGATAGGGTGTAGCCAGCGTCAGCCCCGTCGTAAGGAGCATCAATGCCACGGCGCCCAACATGCGCGCCCGGTAGGGACGCAAATAGGCCAACAGCCGCACCACCACGCGACGGCTAAAGGCGCGCCCCTCGCGCTCTTCACCCAAACCGCGTAAGGCGCGGCCCGGCCCCATGTTGACGCCGCTCGAACCGATAGAAAAGCTCATGCCTGCAATTCGCCCCTGCCGGCGCCGGCGATCACCGCTTGCGCGCCAGCGTCATGCCGTCCCCAATTGGAACCACGCTAAGGTCGACGCGCTGATCGTCCAGCAATTGCTTGTTCATCTCGCGAATGGCGACCACGCCATCCCCTTGCTGCGTGTGGTCAATGACGGACCCGCTCAAGAAGATGTTGTCGATCACGATCAGCCCGCCGGTGCGCAGCAGCTTCAACCCCAACTCGAAGTAAGCCATGTTGTTGGGCTTATCTGCATCAATGTACATCAGGTCGTATGCGCCGAGCTGCGCCGGATCTGCGGCCAACGACGTCAGCGTCTCCAGCGCAGGCGCCAGGCGCAGCTCGATCTTCTCGGCCATCCCCGCCTCTTGCCAGTAGCGCCGCGCCAGCGACGTCCACTCGTCGCTGACGTCGCACGCCAGCAGCGTACCGTCTTCGGGCAGCGCATGCGCCATCGCCAACGTCGTGTAGCCGGTGTAGATGCCCACCTCGATGGCGCGCTTGGCGTTCACCAGCTTCATCAACAGCGCCAAGAACTGGCTCTGCTCCGGCGCCGACGCCAAATCCCGCGACGACAGCCGGTAGGTCTCCTCGCGCAGACGCCGCATCACGTCCGTCTCGCGCAGCGAGACCTCCATCATATACTCATATAGCGCATCGTCCACACTAATCGTTCGGATCGCCAACGTGTCCCCCTTACAACATTCCGCCTAACAACCGAATCCGTACCGCTACTCTGCTAAATGCCCAAGCCGCGTCGCCATCTCCTGCGCCCGCAACGCCAACTCGGACGCATAGAAGCAGTGCTCCTGCGACATAGCCGTCTCCGTGCGGTGCAGGATGTCGTACACGAGCTGCCGCCCATAGGGCAACTCCTCGCCGGAACAGTCGATATGCTGTACGCCCTTGTGATCGACCAGGAACAGATGATCCGCGCCCGGACGCCCGGCGATGTCCAGATACTTGCGCACCTCAATCGTACCTTCCGTGCCGACCACGAACAGCCGTCCGTCGCCCCAGGTAGGCAGCCCATCCGGCGTGAACCAGTCCACGCGAATGTAGCCTGTGCAGTTCTCGGCGCTCAACATCACATGCCCGAAATCCTCCAGTTCCGGGTGCTCCGGGTGGTTGTAGTTCGCCACCTGCGCAGCGACGATCTGCACCTGCTTCGCCCCCGTCACGTAGAGGAACTGGTCAAACTGGTGCGAGGCGATGTCGGTGATGATCCCGCCGTATTGGGCCCGCTCGAAGAACCACGGCGGCCGCGTCTCCAGCCGCGCCAGGTGCGGACCCGTGCCGATGGTGTTGACCACCTGCCCAATCGCGCCGCTGCGCACCAACTCCGCCGCCTTCGTCGTCGCACGGTTCTCGAAGCGCTCGCTGAAGTCAATCGAGTAGATGCGCCCTGTCTCGGCCTGCACGCGCCGTGCCTCCTCAAGCTGCGCCAGGCTGGTGAAGCCCGGCTTATCGCTCATGAAGTCCTTGCCGTGGCGCATAGCCGCGATGCCCAACTCGGCGCGCTCGGCAGGAATCCCCGCCGTGATAATCAGGTCGATGGATTCGTCCTCCAGGATCGCCTGCACGCTCGTGCCTAGCTTCGCCTGCGGATAGGTCGCATGGTACTGCGCCGCCAGTTCCGGCTCCTTGGCGAAGAAATAGACCAACTCCGCGCCCGCGCCGAGCAGCGCGTTTGTCTGCCCATAGATATGGCCGTGATTTAACCCGACGGCTGCGAATCGAACGGTTCGCCCATTCTTCATCGTCGCTTCCTCTCTGGAGGTATACATTGCAGCATCAACGCTTGCCCGCGCGGATGCCATATGGAGCGCTCGTAATCAACTCAGGATACAACTTCCCCCACCACCTGCCGCCCGTCCTCGATCACGGAACCGCGCAAAACCACCGCGTCCGCAATCAACACATGGTTGCCGATGCGGCAGTCCTCTTCGATGTAGACGCGCGGGCCGATCACGCAGCCGGTTCCGATCGTCGTCCCTTCCTCGATGCGCAGCGGCGTAATCAGATGCGTGTGCTTGCCCACCGTGCGCGGCGCAAGCTGGGGCGTATCGCCGCCCTCGTTCAGATAATGGCGGTTCAGCGCCAGCAGGTCGGCCGCGTTCGTCAATTGCAGCCGGTGCTCGGTGAAGACGCCCGCCACTTGGCCCGTGCTGTCGATCAGCATCTGAATCGCATCCTGCAACTCGTACTCGCCGCGCGGCGAGGGGCGCACGTCCGGCAGCGCCTCCAAAATCCGCTCCGAAAAGACGTACAGCGGCAGGCTGGAAATGTTCGACGGGGCCTCTTCCAGTCGCGGCTTTTCGACGATGCGCCGCACGCGTCCGTCCGCCAATTCGACAATACCCGTACGGCTCACCAGCGCCGGGTCAATCCTCATCAGGCTCAACGTGGCGGCAGCGCTTTCACAGTCATGCACGCGCATTAACTCGGCCACGTGCTCCGCCGGCGTCAGGTTATCGCACGCAGAGAGGATAAACGGGCCGTGAATCAGCGGCGCGGCCAAGCTCAACGCGTTCGCCATGCCCAGCCGCTCCGGCTGCACCACAAAGGCGATCTTCACGGGCAGGCGACAGCGCTCCTGGAAATGCCGCCTGATCTCGCCGTCCTCCTGACTCACCACCATCACGACCTCGTCCACGCCGTTTTCGACAAACGTCTCCAACACGCGCTCGACGATCGGCTTCCCCAGAATCGGGATCATGGCCTTGCTGCGCGCCAACGTCAACGGATGCAGCCGCGAGCCTTTCCCCGCGGCAAGAATGACGCCTTGCATCGTGCCGCCCCTCACCAGTTTGCGCCGCCGGCGGGCGTCAACAGCCGCACGCTGCCGTCCGGCCGGCAAAAGTGGATGCTATAGCGTGCGGCCTCATCCGGGTGCGCCTGCGGATAGCGGTCATGCACCGCCTCGGCGATTGTCTCTCGCGCCGCCGGGTCGATGAGCGCAATGCAGTTGCCGCGGAACCCGGCCCCGCTGAAGCGCGTCCCATACACGCCGGGCGCCTCGCGCAGCACATCGTACAACGTAATCAGTTGCGGACTGCCGCACTCATACCATTTGACCGAGCTTTCGCCCGATTCGGTCACCAGCCGCCCGAACCCAACTAGATCGCCCCGCTGCCACGCATCAACGCCGCGCGCCACCCGCTCCATCTCGCCGAAGAAGTGACGCGCCCGGCGCTGCAGAGGCTCGGCCAATTGACCGCCATGTCGCTCAAACGCCTCCGGCGGCACATGCCGCAGCCGCGCATCCGCGGGCAACGGTCGCCCGTCC
Source organism: uncultured Caldilineaceae bacterium (assembly GCA_964649875.1). Lineage (GTDB taxonomy): Bacteria > Chloroflexota > Anaerolineae > Caldilineales > Caldilineaceae > JASGTU01. The sequence continues at coordinate 23,680 of CAZYSJ010000014.1, read as the reverse complement.
GCCTCAAGCAGTTGCCGCGCCGCCGCCTGGCATTCCGCCACGCGGTTGTTGTAGTCGGTCCCTGCCAGCGTGTGCGTCACGCCCGAATAGACAACCAACACCTCGTAATTCATCGCCGGGTCTTGCGGGGCAGGCGTTCGGTCAATCTCGACCGTTTCGCAGTCGATGCGCGTCAGGTAATCCTGCGCGCTAAACAGGATCACGGACTGGTCCAGAATGCCGTTGTTTAACCCGATGTAGCCGTTTTCGGTCAGCCGGCACAGTTCCACGTTCTCGTAGGCGTCGACGGCCAAGTCGTTGATCGCCTCCATCGCCAGCAGATAGGCAGTCGTCACCGCGGCCGAGGAGCTAAGCCCGCCGATCGGCATCACCCCGCCCACTACGCCGATCATGCCGCGCGACACGGCATGTCGTTGGCGCAGCGCATGCACGGCGCCGCGCACGTAGTTGGCCCAATCGCCCTTGCGATGGGCGGGAATCTGTCCCAGGTTGAAACGCGCTTCCCCAGGGAAATTGAGGCTCTCTATATAGACCGACTCGTCCGCGGCGGGCGCAAAGGCTAGCATCACGCTTTGATCGATGGTCATGCCGGTGACAACGCCCAGTTGGTGATCGATATGCGCACCCAGCGGGCAAATGCGCAGCGGCGCTTTGACCACGCGCACGTCCTCCCGCCCGAAACGCGCGCCCTGCGCCGCGCCGACCTGCATGATGCGGTCCACGAGGCGTGCGATCTGTTCCTCTTCCGGCGGGTTCTTGACAATGGGCGGTCTACGGCTGGCGGCGGCAGATACAGAGGGAAAAGTTTGTGATAAAGACATAAAAGAATCTCTCAAGGCCGAGCGCGAAAAGCCGGGAAACGGGCGATCGCGACGCGACGACGATGGACAGCACAGCGCACAATGGTATCATTCTACCCAAACACGCCATGCCGGGAAAATAGCCGCTCGGTTGCTTTCCCATTCGGCTTGTAGGCCGCCTGCCGCGACGCCAATATGCGACGAAACCGCGACCGCTAGACGCCAACGTTCACCCATCAAACCCTTACGCTCCCAGCCAACAGGAGACACGCGATGAAATCTGTGCTTTGTTTCGGAGATTCCAACACCTGGGGCTACGACCCCGCCACCAAAGACCGCTTCCCGCGTGATGTGCGCTGGACGGGCGTTCTCGCCGGTCTGCTCGGCCCAACCTACCAGGTGATCGAAGAGGGCCTCAACGGCCGCACGACCGTGTGGAATGACCCCATCGAGGGCTACAAGAACGGACACGACTACCTGATCCCATGCCTGGAAACCCACCGGCCCATCGACCTGGTGATCCTCATGCTGGGCACGAACGACCTCAAAAAGCGCTTCTCCGTCTCTGCCTTCGACATCGCCAACAGCGCCGGCGTGCTCGTCGATATCATCCAAAGGAGCGTCGCCGGCCAGGACGGCGCGGCGCCCGCGGTTCTGCTCGTCGCCCCGCCGCCCGTCGCCAAACTCAGGGATTTCGCCGAGATGTTCGAAGGTTCGCAGGAAAAATCGCTCAAATTCGCCGCGCACTACCGCCGCGTAGCCGAAGAACGCGGCTGCCCATTCCTCGACGCCGGCGCGGTGATTCACTCCAGCGACCTGGACGGCATCCACTTCGAGCCGGACGAGCACCGCAAGTTCGGCGAGGCGATGGCCCAGGAAGTGCGCCGCCTGCTAACCTGAGCCTGTTCTGCACGCGCGGAGTCTGCAGAGCGTCCGCCGTAGAGTGCTGCGGACTTCGCGCTCATTCCTTTCTGCGTTCGAATCGGATCACGCGGCCGCCCAGAAAGGCGCATTCGTCCGTTACAATCATCGCCTTCTCGATCTCCTTAGGAATCAAGCCCTCGGAATCTGAATACCATTCATGCGAATAGACCAGCCACGCGCGCTCGCGTCCGGCGATCAAGTTACGCAGAGCCGGCAAGTCCTCCACACGCATGGCCGGTTCCAACTCGCTCGATGCAAATAAATCCGCAGGCGCGCCGCGCATCTCCACCGGCGCGCCCTGCCCACGATAATAGTACGCAAACGGAATCTGCACCCACGGCGCGTGGAATAACACCAGGTCGCCGGGCTGCGCGCCCTCGGCCACGCATGCGGCCGCGCTGCGCCAATCCTCCTTCTCAAAGCCCGTAAAATAGGCGTGGAGCGAATACCCGCTCAGCCCGATTAGGAGTGCCGCAACCGCGCCCGCCGCGGCTGTACGCCATCGCCTTGCTTTCGCCCCATGCGCAACGCCGCGCAGCCCGGCCGCGATCAACAGGTAGTAAGGCAGCGTCGTCCAAATCAAGGTGCGGTCGGAAAACACCGGGCGACGCAGCCCGGCGAGCAATTCCAGCGTCGGCGGCATGCAGAATAGCGCCGCCAGCAACACGGCAATCGCCCTTTGCCGGCGCAGCGCCCAGGCACCGCACAGCGCCAGCCCCCAATACAACAGGTCCCACCACGGCGCGCCGGGAAACCAGCCCTCCGGAAACGCCAAATTGAAGTTATGGAAGGCCAGCCACACGCTATACCCCGTCGGCGGCTGAATCCAGAACTCGTGGTAGACGGTCTGCGCCTGAGCCCAGAAGGCAGGCCCCCACGGCAGCCACAACAGCAGCGCCGCCGCCTGCACCGCCAGCCAGCGCAGCGCAAACCGCTTCTCGCCCAACGCCCCCACGTCCCCGGCGTCTTGCGCAGACGACCGCTCACCCCAGAACGCCCCAACCACGCCCGCATTCAGCGCCGCCGGAAACAGCAGCGCGGCCGTGTTGTGCGTCAACATCAACAACGCCTGCGTCACCGCCAGCCCGCCCATCGCAACCGCACGCCGCACGCTCCCCGCGCGTGAATCCGCCAGCCAGACCGCCAGACAAAGCAGCGCCCCTGCCGCCAACAGCGTCATCAACGCATACATGCGCGCCTCTTGGCCGTAGCGCACATGAAACGGCGACGCGGCCAGCAGCAGCGCCGCCATCAGCGCCGTCAGTCTGTCCGTCAACCGTCTGCCCGCGGCATAGAGCAGCGGAACCGTCGCAACGCCCAGCATCGCGGACAGGCTGCGCGCCGCCAACGCCGAGTCGCCCAATGCGGCCTGCCCCCCATGCAGCAACACATAATAAAGCGGCGGATGGTGGTCCACGCCTGCCACGAAGCGCAGCAGTTCCGGCAGCGAAAGGTCCGCCACCCAGATGCTAAAGGCCTCGTCCAGCCAAATGGTCTTGGCGTCGATAGCCCAGAAGCGCAACAGCGCGGCCAGCAGAATTATCGAGGCCATCGCCGCCCGTTCAGACGACTTACTCAGCGTCTTCATCCCTCCATTATGGCATAGCCGCACGCCCCAACCAACGCGCGGTGATGCCGCATCCATCCTGACTATGGCCGCGGCTTTTGACACCCTTTTCCGGCCTACACTATACTGTGACAGGCGCGCCTGTCCGGCGAACAAACCACGCGTGGCCTCGCTCGTTGCGGCTTTGCCGTTTCGCCATTTTCCTACGCCAGCCGCCGCCTTGTCCGCGCACATCCGACGCACACATCCAGCAAAGGAGGTCGACGCCGTGGACTGGAACTTCCAATCGCTGATCGAACCGATGAACCTCACCGAAGGGCCGGCCTGGGACGGCTCAGGCCTGCTCTTCAGCAACATCCCCAACAGCCGCATCATGCGCTACGACCCGCAGACCGAGAAGGTCTCGGTCTACCGCACGGGCACGAATGAGGCCAACGGGCTCATGTTAGACAAGGACGGACGCCTCTACGCCTGCGAAAGCGGCGCGCGGCGCATCGTGCGCTACGAAACGGACGGCTCGACGACCGTCATCTGTGACCGATTCGAGGGACGTCGCTTCAACAGCCCTAACGACCTCGCCATCGACAATGAGGGCCGCATCTGGTTCACCGACCCGCGCTACGGCGACTTCCGCGACGACATGGAGTTAGACCACGAGTCCGTCTTCCGCCTGGACCCGCAGCCCGACGGCGCGTGGCGCGTGACCCGCGTCACCTTCGACACCACGTCGCCCAACGGCATCCTTTTCTCGCTTGACCAGCGCACCGTTTACGTAGCGCAAAGCAAGTACGGCGAGGGCCAGCAGCGCGAACTACGCGCCTACCCCGTGCGCGACGACGGCTCGCTCGGCCCCTACACCGTCCTGCACAACTTCTACCCGCACCGCGGCATCGACGGCATGTGCCTAGACACAGCCGGCAATATCATCGCCACTGCAGGCTGGGAGGTCAGCGGGCCCGGCGGCATGATTTACATCTTCGCGCCCAACGGCCGCGTGCTGGAGACGCATCCCGTCCCCGCCAACCGGCCTACCAACTGCACGTTCGGCGGCCCTGATCTTTCCGTCCTTTATGTCACCTCAATCGAGGGCCATCTCCTGCGCGCCCAGACGGACCGGCGAGGCCATCTGCTCTACCCGCCCGCCTAGGAGCTTGCCTCGTCGCCGCTTACCCGAAAGCACTCCCATTATGTCAATAATGCTCGCGCCGACCGCCCACCCCAAGGAGTCCTTCTCATGACTGACCGCTTGACCATCGGCATTTCCGCCGACTTCAAAACCGACGCCGCGGGCCGGCTGGAGCCTGTCCTCGCCGAACTCGTCGACCCGCTGCCCCACGTCGTCTACGACTACTTCGCCGCGTCCGGCAGCGGCCCCAATGGCCGCTATGTCACCCCCGCCGACATCGCGTCCTTCGACGCCGTGCTTGCCCTCGGCGACCGCTTCACCGCCGACTCCTTCAGCGGCGACGACCGTCTCGCCATCATTGCCCGCTGGGGCGTCGGCTATGACGCTATCGACGTCGACGCATGCACGCGCGCCGGCGTCCTGCTTGCCATCGCCGTCGACGCAGCCCGCCGCCCCGTCGCCGAAGCCGTGGTCACGCTCGTACTTGCCCTTGCCAAATGCCTGCCCGAAAAAGACCGCATCGTGCGCACCGCGCGCTGGGACCTGCGCGGCGCTACCGTCTCCATCGGTCTGCGCGGCAGAACTTTCGGCATGGTCGGTATAGGTAACATCGGCGCAGAGGTCTTTCGCCTGCTCGCGCCTTTCGACCTCGGACGCAAGCTCGCCTACGACCCCTATGCCTCGCCCGCCGTCGCCGGCGAACTCGGCGTTGATCTGGTCGACATCGAAACAGTCTTTCGCGAATCGGACATCATCTCGATCAACGCGCCTCTCACGCCCGAAACGCGCGGCCTGATCGACGCCCGCCTGCTCAACCTGATGAAGCCGACCGCCTACCTCGTCAACACGGCGCGCGGCCCCATCATCAACCAGGACGACCTAGTCGCAGCCTTACAAGAACGGCGCATCGCCGGCGCAGGCCTAGACGTCTTCTCGCAAGAGCCGCTGCCCGCCGGTCACCCGCTCACCACGCTCGACAACGTAGTCCTCGCTCCCCACTCGCTGGCCTGGACAGACGAGCTATTCCATGACAACAGCGTCGACGCTACGCTTAACATCCTGGAAGTGCTGCAAGGCCGCGTGCCCAAGTACACGGTCAACCGGCCGGTTACCGAGGAAGCTAAATTCCAGCAGAAGCTGCAACGACTTGCCGCGCGCTGGGCCGCCGCCACCGCCTGACCCGCTAAATGCTTAATCGCTAAATACGCAACTAGTCATGTTGAGCGGAGCAAAACATCTCTACCTCTGGTACGACCAGATTCATCAGCTCGCTAACGCTCGCTTCAGAATGACAGACACTTGGCGATCATACGACTCAATCGCCAATCGCCGCCGCCACCCTGAAAGGTGAAACCGTCGTGAAACCCAATCGCATGAAAGAAAAGTTGCAAGCAGGACAGATCCCCTTCGGCCACATGATCCTCGAATTCGGCACCCGCGGCATCGCCCGCATCCTCGAATCCGCCGACCTCGACTTCGTACTGATCGACTCCGAGCATTCGCCCTTCACCGCAGGCGACCTGGCAAACCTGGCCGCCTGGTTCAAGGCGACCTCCATCACGCCCATCGTGCGCATCCCGGAGATCCACTATCACCTGATCGCGCGCACCCTCGACTCCGGCGCGCTCGGCGTAATGGTCCCCAACGTCAAGAACGGAGACGAAGCCCGCGCCATCATCGACGCCGCCAAATACGCGCCGCTGGGCAAGCGCGGCGTCATGATGAACCACGCCCACACCGAATACAAACCGGCCAATCCCGCCGAGTTCATGGACTACTCGAACGCCAATACCTCCATCGTCTGCCAGATCGAAAGCGTCGAAGGCGTCGAGAACCTGGAAACAATCGCTTCCACGCCGGGCGTCGACGTGCTGTGGGTCGGCCATTTCGACCTCACCGCGTCGATGGGCATCCCCGGCCAGTTCGATCACCCGCAGTTCATCGCCGCGCTGGAAAAAACGGTGGCGACTGCGCGCAAATACGGCCTCGCCGCCGGCGTCCAGCCGGGTAATCTCGCCCAAGCCGAGGCGTGGATGGCGATGGGCTTCAACGCCATCTCCTACTCCGGCGACTTCTCCGTCTACGCAGCAGCCCTGCAAAGCGGCGTGAACAGCCTCCGCACAATCGCCGCAAAGCTGCCCAGCCAATAACCGCGCTTTCCCGTCCAGGACGCAACACAGCAAGTCCGTGCGTCCTGGACGGCGCAACATCCGCCCTAAAGCGCTTGCGGCTCTCTTGCGCCTGCAAAGGCTTTGCGGTATACATTTCTCCTGGCGTTTCGTCAATCATCTCGTCAATCTGACGACATACTCGACTCTCTGAGGTTTCATGTCACAACGCTTCGACTTCCATGACATCGCCCGGCTGCCGTTGCCCGCCGACAACGTCGCCATCGCCACCCGCCGCATCGACGCCGGTGCGGTCATCCAGGACGGCGACCGCGCCTATTCATTGCCGGACACGGTGATGGAAGGGCATCGCTTCGCCGTCATGCCCATTTCCGCCGGCGCGCCGCTACTCTCCTGGGGCCTGCCCTTCGGCTATGCCGTCGACGACATCGCGCCAGGTCAATACGTCTGCAACCAGAGCGTACTCGACGCGCTCAGCACGCGCGCTCTCGACTTCGACCTGCCTTGTCGGCCCAACTTTGCCGACTCGATCCGCCCCTACGAGCTGGACGAAGCCGCCTTCCGCCCGGCGGATCCGCTCGAACGCTACGCCGATGCGCGCTATTTCCAGGGCTATCGCCGCGACGCGCGCCGCGGCGTCGGCACGCGCAACGCCATTGTGCTGCTGGGAACGACCTCGCGCACCGGCAGCTTTGTACGCCAACTGGAGCAGCGCATCAAGCATCTCGCCGCCGATTACCCGAACGTCGACGCCATCGTCGCCGTAGCCCACACCGAAGGCGGCAGCGAACAACCCAACAACCTCGACCTGCTGCTGCGCACGCTCGCCGGCTTCATGGTCCACCCCAACGCCGGCGCTGTGCTTGCCGTCGACTACGGCGTGGAGCCGGTGACCAATGACATGCTGCGCGCCTTCATGCAGGCGAACGGCTACCCGCTCGACGCCGTTCTCCATCGCTTCTTCACGCTTGACCGCGGCTTCCTGCCCAGCCTGGACGAAGCCGAACGCCAGGTAAGGGAGTGGCTGCCGCTCGTCGACGCCACGCCGCGCACCGCCGAATCCGTCGCCAATCTGCGCGTGGCGCTGCAATGCGGCGGTTCCGACGCCTTCTCCGGCATCTCCGGCAACCCCCTTGCCGCCTGGGCGGCGCGCGAGGTGATTCGCTACGGCGGCAGCGCTAACCTAGCCGAAACCGACGAGTTGATCGGCGCCGAAGCCTACATCCTTCAGCGCGTGCGCGACCTGGATACGGCGCACAAATTCCTGGCGACTATCGCCCGCTTCAAGGAGCGCGCCGCATGGCACGGCCATACCGCCGAGGGCAACCCCTCCGGCGGCAACAAATACCGCGGCCTCTACAATATTGTGCTCAAGTCCATCGGCGCGGCCATGAAGAAAAATCCCGACGTGCGTCTGGACGAAGTACTCGACTACGCCGAGCGTATGACCGAAAGCGGCTACTACTTCATGGACAGTCCCGGCAACGACCTGGAGAGCATCGCCGGTCAGATCGCCTCAGGCTGCAACCTGATCTACTTCGTCACGGGCAACGGTTCCGTCACCAACTTTCCCTTCGTGCCCACCATCAAGATCGTCACCACCACCCAGCGCTATAGGCTCCTCGCCCACGACATGGACGTCAACGCCGGCGCTTACCTGGACGGCGCGCCGATGGACGAACTCGGCGCGGACATGTTCGAGTTAACGCTGGATGTGGCTTCCGGCAAGCGTTCTGTGGGCGAAAAGGCCGGCCATGCCCAAGTGCAGCTTTGGCGCGACTGGCGACAGACCGACGCCAGCCGGCTAGACGAGTTGCTGCATCGCCCCGCTCCTTCCGGCAAGGGCTTGCCCGTGCGCGCCCGCGACGTCGCCGCGCCTGCCGTCCGCTTCAACGTGCTGCACGGCAGCGGCGGCTCCTCGCTCGACAAGGTGGGCCTGATCGTGCCGACCAGCCTGTGCGCAGCGCAGGTGGCGCAAATGGCGGCGGCGCGCCTTAACCGCATGCGCAGCGACGGCCTGCAGGCCGTCGCCCGTTACGTCACCCTGGCGCACACCGAGGGCTGCGGCAACTCCAGCGGCCAATCCGAAGAGCTATACGTGCGCACCATGCTCGGTTACATCGTGCACCCCATGGTCGAGCATTGCCTGCTGCTCGAACACGGCTGCGAAAAGACGCACAACGACTTCATGCGCGCCCAAATGGCAAGCATGGGCCTTGATCTCTCCCGCTTCGGCTGGGTGAGCATCCAGATGGATGGCGGCATCCAGGCTGCGCTCGACAAGACGGAAGCGTGGTTTGTCCAAGCCGCGGCCTCCGCCGCGCCGCCGCGCCGTTCATCCGGCGGCCTAGAGGCGCTGCGTCTGGGCATCGCCGGCCCCGGCCCCGTCACGGATGCGATGGCGAGCGGATTGGCCGACCTGACGACCGCCGTCGTAACAGCCGGCGGCGCGGTCGTCGCCGCCGAGAACGCCGGCGTCCTGTCGCACCCGCTTTACCGCTCGGCAGCCCTGGGCGACCAGCCCGCCATGCCTACGCTGTCCTACGGCGCGCCGCTGCCCGGTTCCGGCCTGCACATCATGGAGACGCCCACAGCGCACTGGGTAGAGACCATCACTGGCCTCGGCGCGTCCGGCGTCGACGTCATCGTCGCCGGCGTCAACGAGCACCCGCTCCAGACGCACCCCATGGTTCCCGTACTCCAGGTAGCAGATGCCGCTTCAAATCTCGAATCCTTTGCAAGCGATCTCGACCTGATCCTGTCCGGCACGCCCGCCGTCTGGGCGGACGCCATTCTGCGGCGCATCGCCGCCATTGCCGACGGCAGCTATGCGCCGCGACTCTACCAACTCGGCAACGTCGACTTCCAGATCACACGCGGGCTGCTCGGCGTGTCCATGTAGCCGCCTCCTGCCAATCATCAATTATCTCGCCAGACGACTCGAACGCCTATGCCTTTGTCCGCCTCGCCAACCGTGCGCATCAATCTCTGGTCCGGCCCGCGCAACGTATCGACCGCGCTGATGTACTCCTTCTCGCGCCGCAGCGACACGCGCGTCGTCGACGAACCGCTCTACGGCCATTACTTGCGCGTGTCCGATGCGCCGCACCCGGGCAAGTGCGAGGTGATGGCCGCCATGAACACGGACGGCGAACGCGTCATCCGCGATGTCATTCTCGGTCCGTGCGACCGGCCCGTCCTCTTCATGAAGCAGATGGCGCATCACCTCGTCGATGTGTCGCGCGACTTCCTCGCCGCCACGCATAACGTGCTGCTGATTCGCGACCCGCAGCAGATGCTGCCCTCGCTCGCCCAGAACCTGGAATCGCCCACGTTGCGCGACACCAGCCTGGCGTTGCAGACAGAGCTGTTCGCCCACCTCAAGGCAATCGGTCAAGACCCGCCAGTCCTCGACGCCAAACAACTGCTCACCGATCCCCGATCGGTCTTGAGCCAACTCTGTGAGCGGCTCGGCCTCGCCTTCGAGGAAAGCATGCTCTCTTGGCCGGCCGGCCCGATCCCGGAAGACGGCGTGTGGGCCAAACATTGGTACCAAGCCGTGCACACGACGACCGGTTTCCTGCCCTACGAACACAAAACCGAGCCCTTTCCGCCCCGCCTGAAGCCTTTGTTGGATGAATGCCGTCCGCACTACGCGCGGCTGGCGCAATATGCCATCCAAGCCCAGTCCTAGATAGGAACGTGAACTGTGGACGTCAAACTGCCCGATCCCCGCAACGCCGATATTCTAGTTCATGTAGGAGGGAAACTCGTGCCGAGGGACGCGGCTTGCGTCTCCGTTTTCGACAGTTCAGTACAGGGGGGCGATGCCGTTTGGGAGGGGCTGCGCGTCTACCAGGGCAGAATCTTCCAACTCGATGAGCACCTGGATCGCCTCGAAGACTCCGCCAAGGCGATGGCTTTCGCCTCGATCCCGCCGCGCGACGCCATCAAGCAGGCCATCTTCGACACGCTGCAAGCAAACGGCATGCGCGACGGCGTGCACATCCGTCTGACGCTGACGCGCGGCAAGAAGATCACCTCAGGCATGGACCCGCGCCTCAACCGGTACGGCCCCACGCTGATCGTGTTGGCGGAGTGGAAGCCGCCCGTGTACAGCGCCGACGGCATCCGCCTGATCACGTCCGCCGTTCGCCGCAACACGTCGCAGTGTCTCGACTCCAAGATTCACCACAACAACCTGATCAACAACATCCTGGCCAAGATCGAGGCAAACGTGGCGGGCGTCGATGATGCCGTCATGCTCGACATCCACGGCTTCGTCTCGGAGACCAACGCCACCAACGTCTTCTTCGTCAAACGCGGCGTCCTGCTCACCCCGCACGCCGATAGCTGCCTGCCCGGCATCACCCGCAGCATGGTGATAGAACTGGCGCGCGCCAACGACATCCCCCTGATCGAGCGCAACATCTCGCTGGCCGAAATGTACGCCGCCGACGAGATGTTCGCCACCGGCACAATGGGCGAACTGGCGCCTGTGCTGGAAGTGGACGGGCGCACCATCGGCGACGGCGCAGTCGGTCCGGTCACGCGCAGAATGCAAGGCCTTTATCGCCGGCGAACCGAGCACGAAGGCGAACCGCTCCCCTTCTAGGTCGACGAGAACCCGAACGCCCCGCCAAGAACAGCCTGTCGCGCGCCAGGACGCCTTGGCGCGTTCTGGCGCGCCGCCAAGCGGCGACTCACCTACCCTCGCGCCGAGAATCCCTCTCTATCGAGCAATTCGCGCGCCACTTCGGGCCAGCAGTTGACGTGGAAGACGCGTCCCAGATCGAAATCCGCCGCGAAATACACGTCCCCTCGCCGCGCCAGCCCGCTCAACTGCTCGAAGGCTGTCTGAGTCTCAATCCCGATTGGCTCGAATTCTCCCAGGTAATAGGGCAAATTCGTCTTGGCGCCAGACGGCACTACATACGGCTCAAACTTCAGGACAGAGGCCAGCAGGGCATGCTTATTTCGACGCACCAATCGTACGCTCTGCTGTTGGTCGTAGAACAGGGTCAGCGCAGTCGCCGAATACCACCACTCGCGAAAATGTCGCCCGTTGCGGGCAGACAGAATATGCAATTTGCGCAACAAGGCTCGCATCTGCGGGGTAAACAGATAGGGCGCCGTCGTCCGAAAAAACTCCCATACCAACGGCGGAACATAACCGTCCATCCAAGCATGAACGGAGTTCACGGGTGAAGGATCGACAAGTTCGGCGCCGATCAGGTGCCAGCTCTCCCACTTACGCAGAAATGTTGACTCCTCATCAAGACCGAACAAGTTCAGAAATGCCCCATTCACAGCGTGTACAAACCACAGCCCGTCGCAAATGAACGCCGGCCATCTTGTCTGGCGCAGCCGTTGCAAGAGAGTCTTCAACTCCGACGGGCAATTGGGAGCGACAGCCAACGCCAAGTCATAAGCGCTGATCAGCACCGCACGCGTATGCCGGTCATCGCCGCGTGCATACCCGCTCAGACCGATCAGCAGACTGGCTGCGTCGTCGTCGAGCGGGTATGGCGCCTGCATGCCGTCCCGGCAAAGGTCGTGCAGTGTCTGAATATAACGCTCCACGATCCGGCTGCGCCGTGAGCGGCCGGTTCCTTCAAACTTGGAGATCGTCGACGAGGTGACGCCGAGGGCGCGGGCGATATCGCTTTGGCTTAATCCGCGCGCCTCACGGATACGCTTAAGCAAGATGCCGACATGCGGCATGTCGTCGGCGTCAACATGCGGGGGGAACGCAGCCATGACGCGTTGCTCCTTATTCAAGCCAGCTAAAGCCGCCTAACGCACAGGTCTTGCCCAAATTCTCTAGACAGCGACGCCTGTTTTCCCTATCATGAAGACACAGCGCGCTACCGTCACGCATATCACAAATCTGTCATCCATCTGTCCCGACGACAGGCCGGAATCGGCAAGGCATAGAGGGTTGGTTTTTCGCGGGCGCGATCATTATAGCAAGTCCATCCTTCAGGTCAAACCGGTTTTCGACGCCGAGCTCGATTCTATAGTTGGCCGCAACCCACAGAAAAGGCGGTTCGCACTGTCCCGCCGGAAAGGAGGCGCCCGCCCTGTACGCAGTACACCGCCTCGGACGCTGTTCTCGGGTCTACTCGACTACTCTAACGAACCGACCCATGAGGAAGACAGGAGCGAAAAACCATGTTCACAAACGCCATCCGTTTGCCAAGCCATCATAAAAGCGCCCAGCGGCTTCTTTTTGCCCTGGTCGCGGCGCTGGCGCTGCTTATGTTATCCGCCACCTCAGTTTCTGCCGGTGCGGCCCCCGAGTCCGGAATCCCGGAAACAGAACCGCAAGACCCGATCCCGCTAGATCGGTTCTGCATTTCAGGCCTGGTGATCAACCATGCCGAGCAACCGCTCGCCGGATGGACGGTGACGGCCGAATACGAAGGCGCCAACGGCGATTATGAGACGCTTACAGACGAAACGAACTCCAAAGGGCAATTCGAATTCGAACTGCCCGGGCCGGGTCGCTGGGCCTTGGAAGTCGAAGAGCGTGAGCGCTGGGAAGGCGTGACGACAACCCGCCTCGCCGTGTACGTGGGCTACGGACACACCCAATGCATTGAGGTTCGCTTCAAGCTGCGCGAACTGGTCACCGTCGTCGTGCTCAAGATTGACGAAAAGCACACCCCACAACCAGGTTGGACCATTCACGCGACGCCTGGAAAAGGCAACACTTTTGGCGCGCCGCAGGAAGCGGTAACCGATGAGAATGGAGAAGTCACCTTCGAGCTAACTCCGGGGGAATGGATCTTCACGGAGGAGCCGCCGGACGATGTAGTCTGGTGGCGCCCCATCTCGCCGCCCAACGGCGTACACCGTCTTGTCGTCGCCGGGCCTGGGCCGCATACCATTCGCTTCAAGAACATGCTCGAAAAGAAGCCCAAGGGTTGCATCAACGTCACCAAACTCGACGTCCCGCCTGACGCTGATCAGGATTCATTCGGCCTGGCTGGGTGGCCCATCGAAATCCGTCGCGCCAATGGCAGCATTGCCGATGCAGGCGTGACCGACAGCTTTGGTCAAATCACGTTCACCAACCTGCCATACGGGCCGTACACGGTACACGAGATTATGCTGCCGGGTTGGGAGCCTGCGTCGCCCACTCACTACAGCGTAGTGCTGACCAGCCGCGACGACGGCTGCAAGGACATCACCTTCTACAACAAGCAGCTGCCCAAGGGGTACTGCTTCGAGGGTCGCAAGGTTGATGCGACAGGCGGCTACGGTCTCCCCGATTGGGAGATCACCGCCAAGCCGCTGGAGCCGGGCGGCTATGAACCGGAATCGGTTTTCACCGACGGCGAGGGACGCTATCGCGTCTACCTGCCGATCGACGACTACCGAGTGCCGGGTGCGACATACGAGGTTTCAGAGGTGATCCCCGACGGATGGACGGCGGTCAGCCCCGATTCCTTCCTCATCACGATGCCGGAACATCCCGACATCTGCGTGCGTGTACCCGATTTCGTCAATGAGCAGACCAAGTACGTCGACGACGCCCCAGATTGCACGGAGTCATGCTCGCCGCATCCGGGAGAATGCCGCGCCGTCCATGTAGTGCAGCGAGGCGACAGCGTCTATAAAATAGCCGGACGCTATCATGTCCCCGCGATGAGCATCTTCCGCGCCAACCCGTGGATCGCCAAGCAGCGCAACTATTGGCTCTACACAGGCCAAAAAGTCTGCATCCCGTAACGCGGGCTCGAGCGTCGCTATCAGATCAAACGCCTCACGAGGATCGGGCGCGGACAAGCATTCGGCCTTGTCCGCGCCCTTCTCTTACCCCAACAACTCGCCGGCGCGGCTATCCAGGATGGCCGCGCTGTTGCGCGGCAGCAGCACATCGACATGCAGCCGGCGTTGTTCTTCCGAAAACGGCATGGCTGCGATCGTGGAGATCAGCGCGTTGAAGCGCTGCAGCAGGCAATACCGGTAATCCTGCCAGCACTGCTCGAACCCATACCCCTGCACGCCGTGCTCTATCAAGACCTGCCAGTACAACCGCAACAGGTCCAGGACTGCTTCGGGGCTGCTTGGCGTCTGCAAATTCTCGCTCAGGAAATACGCCGCATCCCACACCCCCCGCCCGCAGCTTGCCAACTGCCAGTCGAGCACCGCAAACGTCGCGTTCCCATTTGGAACCCCAAAGACAAGGTTGTCCAACTGGTAATCATGGTGAATCAGCGTCTGCGGCGGCGAACCAAATACATAGCGCCGGATCGCCGCCCGCTGCGGGCCAAGACGCTCGCCGATCTCCCGGATCGGTTCCGGCACGCGGTGACCGGCCCGCTGCAGGAACTCCGGCCACCAGCGCTCGTGTAACGCCTGCTGAGCGTCCGCATCCGGGTCGTTCGACCCGTCCTCCAACCAGTCGAACTCCCTTAGCAGCGAGTTCTCCCACCAGAACGCATGAAACTCCGCAATGGCACGGATGGCAAGCTCTGCCTGCGCCGGCGTGCAGCCCTGGGCGCGTGAGCCGCTGCGCGCCGGCGCCATATCCTCCAGCAACAGAAGGTGCAACCCTGTCTCCGCGTCGATGCCGGCGAAGTAACAAGCCGGGACGGGCAGCGAAGTTCTGCCGGCGGCTTGTTGGTAAAAGCGCACCTCGCGCACATAAGCCGGAATCGCTCGTTTGCGCATTTCCGGCATGTCTGATGCAAACTTAGCGATCAACGTTGGCGGCGCGCCCGCCTCCTCCCGGTCATAGACCGGAGTCACGCGCACCACCTGTCCATAGAACCCTTGCTTCTTCGCAAGCGGACCGGCTTGGCAAGAGACCATCCGCGCTTTGTCAATCGCTCCAGCCGCGCGCAATACCCCGGTCAACCAGTCGGGCGCCAATTCCGCAGGTTCAACAGGGAAACCCATCATCGCCTCCTATTGTCAGCCATCGCTACTTGCCAACCGGCTTTCAGGCATTAAGTGGCTTGATCGCCCAATACGCACTATGTCATGTTGAGCGGAGCGAAACATCTCTACCTCTGGTACAACGAGATTCTTCAGCTCGCTAACGCTCGCTTCAGAATGACAGATACTTGACGATCAAACCATTAATGATGATAACAGGCTCCACAAAAACAGCGGCGCCAGGAAAACCCCCGACGCCGCTCGAATATCCGATTTCACCGCTCGCAGCCCTACAGCCCGCTTGGACCATCGGCCTGCCGTGTCATGCGTCGCAGCCCTACATCACATCCAGCGCCACGACGGACATCTTCGGCACAGTGATCTCCAGCCCCTCGGCCGTTAGCTTGGCGCCGCCGAAAGCTTGCGGCTTGACTGCATCCGGCTTCTCGAAGGTGTTGTGCGCGTTCATCGCCGCAGCGTGCAGCACGCGACCCTCCGCCTTGCTTGCCTTCATGCCGCGTACAAACGCCTTCACCGTGATGTCTTTGTTCGGGTTGGCGTTGCTCAACGTCAGATGCAGCTTGCCCTCTGCGCCGACCGAAGCCGAAGCCGAGATCGCCGGCACGCTGTAACCGGCATGTTCATACTGCTCGCTCTGCACGTCGATCGGAACCAGCGTAGCATCCTGATGCGCCGAGTACATGTCGAACACATGGTAGCTGGGCGTGAGCAGCATTTTCTCGTTCTGCGTCAACACCATCGCCTGCAGCACGTTCACTGTCTGCGCAATGTTCGTCATACGCACGCGGTCAGCGTGATTATTGAAGATGTCGAGCGATACCGCTGCCACGAGCGCATCGCGCATCGTGTTCTGCTGGTAGAGGAAGCGCGGGTGCGTGCCCGGCTCTACCGCAAACCACGTGCCCCACTCGTCCACGATCAGCGCCACCTTCTTGTCGGGGTCGTACTTGTCCATGATCGTCCCGTGCTTGCGCACCAGTTCGTCCATGAACAACGCCTTCGACATGATGTCAATCCAGCCGGCCTCATCGAACTCCGTGGCCGACCCTTCGCGCGATCCATCGGGCAGCCGGTTGACCGAGGTATAGTAATGGATGGCAAGCCCGTCCATCTGCTGGCCGCGCATAATGCGAGCATCGCCCGCCTTCGCCATCATCGTCTCGGTCCAGTGGTAATCGGCCCCGCTCGCCCCGCAGGCGATACGATACAGCTTATTGTCGCCGTAATCGCGTGCATACAGGCCGTAACGCCGGTAGAGGTCTGCGTAATACTCAGGCGTCATGCGCCCGCCGCAGCCCCAGTTCTCGTTGCCGACGCCGAAGTACTTCAGCTTCCACGGCTCGCTGCGCCCATTCTCCTTGCGCAGGTCCGTCATCGGACTCTTGCCGTCAAATGTCATATATTCGACCCACTGCGACATCTCTTGCACGGTGCCGCTGCCTACGTTGCCGCAGATGTACGGCTCGCAGCCGAGCTGATCGCACAGGTCCATAAATTCATGCGTGCCGAAGTGGTTGTTTTCTACCACGCCGCCCCAATGCGTGTTGATCATCGTGGGGCGCTGCTCGCGCGGGCCGATGCCGTCCATCCAGTGGTACTCATCCGCAAAGCAGCCGCCCGGCCAACGCATCACCGGGACCTTGATCTTGCGCAGCGCCTCGACCACGTCGGTGCGAATGCCGCGCACATTGGGGATGCTGGAATCTTCGCCAACCCAGTAGCCCTCATAGATGCACCGGCCCAGATGCTCGGAGAAGTGGCCGTAGATATTCCGGTCGATCGTCGTCTTGGCGATCTTGACGTCCAGCGTAAGCTCGTTCATGCCGTTTCCAAGTTTCCAGTTTGAGCCGGGGCGGCCGTCTCAGGCATAGCCCCGTCATTATAGAGAAAACATCTGATCGTCCTGCCCTCGACCTCTTGTTCGGGCGGGACCTTCGTCTTGCACACGTCCATCACATGCGGGCAGCGTCCGGCATACTTGCACCCCAAACGCCCATACTCCCTGACCTCGGTCGAGCCAAGCTCGATGTGCTGCGCCCATTGCTCCCGTTCCGTTGCAGCCGGCTTGGGAACCGACTCCTGCAGCAGTTGCGTGTACGGGTGCAGCGGGTTGCCCAGCACATTCTCCACCGGGCCGGACTCCACCACGACGCCGCGCAGCATGATGGCGATGCGGTCGCTGATATAGTAGGCTGTCGCCAGGTCGTGCGTGATGTAGATGACGCTGACCTTTTGCTCGTCGCGCAGTTCCTTGAAGAGATTGACGATAGCCATGCGCAGCGAGGCATCTACCATAGACACCGGCTCATCAGCCAGGATCAGCCGCGGGTTCGGAATCAACGCACGCGCCACCGAAACGCGCTGAATCTGCCCGCCCGACAGCTCGTGCGGGTAGCGCCGGCTCACCTCGGCAAGCGACAGGCCAACTTGGTGCAGCGCTTCGTCAGCCACCTTTGCCGCATCGCGGCGGTTCTTCGCCCGACCGAACTGCATCGCCGTTTCGATCAGGTACTCTTCCACGCGCCGCAGCGGGCTAAAGGTCTCGAACGGGTTCTGAAACACCGGCTGGACTTTCGCCATAAACTGCATCGAGTCGCGCCGGCTCTTGATCGTGGAAAGATCGCGGCCCTCGAAAGTCACCTTGCCTTCGGTAGGCTCCAGGTCATGCAGCAGCACATTCGCCAAGGTGGTCTTGCCGCTGCCGCTCTCGCCGGCAATCGAGTAGATCTCCGGCTTGTCTGCGTATAGCGCAAACGTCACATCGTTCACCGCAACCAACTGGCCGCCGGCCAGGAAGCTGCCGATATGAAACGACACTGTTACGTGGTCGACGTCGAGTAGTTTCTCGTTTGCGCTCATGCGCGGCCCTCCTCCACAAGATGGCAGGCAACACGGTGCCGTTCCGACAGCATGATCATCTCCGGCGTCTCCGTCCGGCATCTGTCCATTGCCAGCGGGCAACGCGGGTGGAAACGACAACCGCTCGGCGGATCCGCCAGGTTCGGCGGCGCCCCGCCTAAACTCTTCTTCACCGATTTATCGCCGATCACGGGCAACGAGTTGATCAAATGCTCCGTATACGGGTGGCTCGGCGCTTGGAAAATGGTCTGCGTCGGCCCTTCTTCGACAATCCGTCCCGCATACATAATGCCCACGCGGTCCGCTACGTTGGCATGGACCGCCAGATCGTGCGTCACCAGCAGCACCGTGTTAGCGCTCTCGGCCTGAATATCCTTGAGCATGTGCAGTACGCCGCGCTGCACCACTACATCCAGCGCCGTCGTCGGCTCGTCAGCAATGATCAGACTCGGGTGAAATACCGTCGCCAACGCAATCGCCACACGCTGCCGCATGCCGCCCGAAAGCTGATGCGGAAAGAGATTGAGCACATCCGGCGGCAGCCCCAGTCTCATCACATGCTCGCGCATCTGCTCTCGGAACGCCTTCTTGTCCGGGATGCCCTGATGCGTGCCGACGATGTCCTCGAAGGTGCGCATGATCTTGCGCACGGGGTTCAACACGCTCATCGAACCCTGCATCACATACGACACCTCCTTCCAGCGCACATTCTGACGCATGTCCTCCGGCGAAATATCCAACATGTCGACTTCGAAATCGCCGAAGTTGAAGTGCACACGGCCGGATTCCACCCTCAGCGGCGGTTTGACTGTACCAGAGATGACCTTGATCAACGTGGTCTTGCCGCAACTGGATTCGCCGGCTACCCCGTAAATCTCGTTCTCGAACAGCTCCAACGATACGCCGTCGACCGCACGCACAGACCGGGATATGCCGTATGCCTCAGTACGGTAATACGCCCGTACATCTTCCATTTGCAAGAGGGACATGGCCTATGCTCCAATCCGTCGTAGTCGCGTCCGCGGATCGATGAACTCGTTGACGCTTGAGAAGAACAGGTACAGCCCTAAGAACAACACCATGGCGACCACGATAGGCGTTGCCAGCCACCACCATACGCCCGCAACCAACGCCTGGTGCTGATTGGCCCAGTAAATCGCCGTGCCAATCGTCGGCAACGTCACATCCGAAAGCCCCAAGACGCTGAGCGTAACTTCCATGCCGATAGCCCACAACATATTGTTGATCGTAGTCGCAAACACGACGGGCAACACAAAGGGAAGATGCTCGCGCATTGTGATCAACAGCGGCGTCGTGCCCGAATAGACGGCAGTGCGCGTGAAGGCGCGTTCCTTGAGACTCAGAACTTGCGACCGGATAAGCCGGCCGTCCCAAGCCCAACCAAACAGCCCGAGCACAACGCCCAATGCCCATAGATTCATCCTGCCGCGCAACAAGAAGCTCAACAAGATCAGGATGGGCAGCACAGGCAACACCACAAAGCTGTCGTTGAACGACATCAGGAACCTGTCCGGCCAGCCGCCTCGATAACCCGCCACCATACCCACGAAGATCGCGATGATCCGCGACACGATCGCCGTGATGACACCGAGAATCAAGGAATTACGCACGGCAAACGTCATCCACCAGAACAGGTCCTGGCCGCGCGAGTTTGTCCCAAACGGGTATTTCAGCGACGGCGCAACGTCCGCCGGCACCATAAAGGTCTTCTTGGGATCATACGGCGACACTATCGTGAGAATCGACATGATCACCACGAGGAGCAGAAATATGGAAGCCACGCGGAACCGGCCGTCATATTTGAATAGGTCTTTAAATACGGTTAGCATGGTTCACGCTCTACTGGTGGCGGACCCGCGGGTCAAACAGCGGGTAGAGGAAGTCGAGAATCAACACCATAGTCGCCACCCCGACGATCGAGAGCAGCGTAATCCCCATGATCAGCGAGTAGTCGTTCGCCATGACCGCCTGAAACGTCAGCGTGCCCATCCCCGGATACCCGAAGACCACCTCCATGATCAGAGCGCCGCTAAAGATCATGCCGAGTTGCAGCGCCAGCCCCGTGATCTGCGGCAGCAAAGCGTTGCGCATGATATACTGCGAGAGGATCCGATTCTTACGCAGACCGGCGTTTTCGGCGTAGACCACGTAATCTTCGGAGATGATGTTCGACGTGAGCGATTTCATGCCGATGAACCACCCGCCGATGCCGATTACGACCAGGCTCAATAGCGGCAAAGTCGAATGCCGGATCACCTTCAACGCGAAATCCAGACTCCAGTTGGGCTGAGTTCCTTGCGGATAGGCGCCGCTGAAGGGGAAGATCGGCCAATAATAGGCGAACACGACCAGCAATACCAGCGCCATAATATAGTATGGGATGGGCCGTACAGCCTGGCTTACGACGTCGACGATCTGGATCGCAACGTTCTTCTCATAGTAGCTGGCAAGCGCTCCGAGAATATTGCCCACGATCCACGATATCACGACCGATGTCATCATGATGCCGAATGTCCACGGCATCGCCCGCGCCAAAAGCGACGACACGGGCGTGGGGAACCACGCCAATGATGGGCCGAGATCGCCGCGCAACAACCGGCCCCAGAAGGCAAAGTACTGATCCAGGGAACTCCCTTCCAGGCCGTAAAGCTCCGTCAAGGCGTCGCGCATGGCGATGATGGCGTCGGGGCTGATCTGCGACCCGCTTGCCATGACACGATTGACTTGCGCCTCCACCGGGTCGACTGGTGACAGGCGAGGGATAATAAACGTAAGCGTTACACCGAGGAAGATCACCAGCAGGTACTGGAAAATGCGAGGAATCAAGTAGTTTAGGACGAACTTGCGCACGTCTAGTCCTCCTAGAGAAAGAGTCCCTCTGCGACTCTCGCCGCAGAGGGACTTTCTTTACGCAACCTACGCCTTCGGTTTGATCATCGGGTAGATGTACCGGGCATTGGCCCAGTTCGGAACCGGGTTGGCATAGGGGTTGTCAACGGTCGGGAACCCTTCCCAATACCGCTCATCACAGCAGGTGAACACGTTGTAGGACATGATCGGCGTCGTCGGCATTTCGACCGTCGCCAGCTTGCAGAACTCAATGCCCAACTCGATCCCGCGCGGGTCGTCGAAGTCGATCTTCTGGATCTCCTCGATGATCCGATCCAACTCGGGATGCTGCCAGCGCATGCGGTTCTTGCCGGTGACGCGTTCGCCGTTCGGCACGTACAGGTCCGAATGCCACGTCTGCAGGAAGAAGAACAGGTCGGGGTGACCGCCCCAGGTCTCGATGACCCAGCCGAACTCGGCGTCGTAGTCGCCCAGCGCCGTCATCTGGCCGCGCGTCGCATTGTCGCGGGTGTCGTGTGTGGCGGCAAGGCCAAACTCGACCCAGTTCTCGACGATCATGGCGGCGCCGCGTCCCATTACCGCACGCGTGTCGCCTTCGGCCAACAGCGCCACTTCGAACAGCTCGCCGCTGGGCAGCAGCCACTGTCCGTCGTCATTGCGCGTGCAGCCGGCTTTCAACATCAACTTCTCGGCCGCCTCAAGGTCATACTTCCACCAGCCTTGGCCGATATACTTCTTGATCTCAGTGGGATCGGTCGGCACCATGTCGCCCAACGACTCGCGCGCCATGTCCGCGATCTTGATGGCCGCATCCGGATCGTACGGCTTGTACATTTCGCCGTTGCCCAGGTCCAGCTCGAACTCATTAAGCCAGTCTTGCAGCGGATCGAAGTAGTACTGCGGGTACATGCCGGTCGGCGGCACATGCAACGCCGAAATCGTCGCCGCGCCGCGGTACGAAGCCTGTGCGACGCGCACGATGTCGATCGCCAGCGTCAACGCCCAGCGGATGTCGCGGTTGTCCAGACCCGGCAGATCGTTGTTGTAGATGACGGCGGGCAGCGTCGGATCGGGATGCGCCCACGGGAAGGACGGGAACCAGCTCTTGGAAGTCGGGTTGGTGCGCGCCAGCGTAATCTGGCCTTCCGGCGCCATGTCGTGGATCACGTCCAGGTCGCCGGCCGTCTGCGCCATAACCTTCTTGTCGCTCGGCCCCGGGGAGACATACATGGCGTACTTGGGCGCCGGCATGCCGAAGCGTCCCAGAGACGTGCGATCCCAGTCCTCGCGGCGTTCCCAGATGTACCAGTCGCCGTTGGGGTCGTGCTCCTTGAGGACGTACGGCCCAAGACTGACCGGCGGATAGAAGGTGAACGCCAGCGGATCTTCCTGCTGCTCGAAGATGTGCTTCGGCATCATGAAGCAGGCATTCCAACGCACGGTGAACGGCGCATGGAAGCGGGAGTTCGCCTCGGTCAGGTTGAAGACAACCGTGTAGTTGTCCGGCTTATCCATGCTGTCCACGTAGCGTGCAAACTGACCGTGGTAGCTGAAGCCGGGGGTGTCCTTCTGAACCTGGACCGTGTAGATCAGGTCGTCCGCCGTGAACTCAACGCCGTCGCTCCAGTAGAGACCCTCGCGCAGTTTCACCGTCATCTGCGTGAAGTCCTCGTTGTAGATGGGCTTCTCGGCAGCCAGCGAGTTGTCCCACACGCCGTCGATGCCCTCATCCGGGTCGATGTACCACAGAGCGTCCAGAGCCAACTGCTGGAAGCCGTTCGATTGGGTCAACTGACCCGGGCCCCAGCGGTTGAAGTTGTCGGGAGGCGTGTTGCGGCCCGACGGATCCTCGAGAATCAGCGTTTCTGCGCGAGGAATGCCCGGCGCTACCTCATCCGCCGCAGCGCCCGGAACGGCGGCAGCGCCTTCCTCAGCCGCCGGACCGCCGGCCGGCGCCGCCGGACCAGCGCAGGCGGCCAACACGCCGCCCGCCGTGACAAGCCCTAGCTGGGCCAAAAACGCGCGTCTCGAATAAACATACTTACTCATCTGTTCCTCCTGGGTGACTGAAATGGATTGACCGAGATTCAGATGCCGGCCGTAGCCGGTAAGGGATGGAACAATTAACAAGCGGAGAATTCTCACAGGCGTATAGCAGTGACAACGAGGACGCCGCATGCTGCGGATTTAAACGCATACAACAGCCTCTAGCTGCGCCTGTACAACCCTTTTCCATTGACTGTCCGCCAACCGATGCAATGAGATCACAATGAAAGCGCTAAACTAAAAGCGCTAAACGTTGGGCAGAACACGGACAAATGGACAACCACTTGGCTGGCCCAGTTGTCGCCGGCAATGCCGCAGCAATCAACCAAAACCATAGGCAGGTTCCGTACGTGGGATTAATCTAAACATACTAAAATGCCTGTGGAATGTCAAGCGCGAACATGCAATTGTAAGTTGCGTCGGGAATTCGTCGAGCGACTTGCTTGAC
>CAZYSJ010000013.1:8939-51827 GCA_964649875.1 uncultured Caldilineaceae bacterium | reverse complement strand
CGTACAGCCTGTGTCCCATCGACCCGGGCAGCCTCGACCTGTTGGCCGACCTGTATGACCAATTGCTGCCGCACTTCAGCAGCCGCCAGTTCAACGTCGGCCTGGATGAGACGTTCGACCTCGGCTTGGGGCGCTCGCGCGAGGCCTGCGCAGAAAAAGGAACAGGGCGCGTCTACCTGGAATTCCTAAAGAAGATTCATGACCTCGTCGCCGAACGCGACCGCACGATGCAGTTCTGGAGCGACATCATCGTGCGTGACGAGCCGGAATTGGTATCCGAACTGCCGCGCGATGTGATTGCGCTGGAGTGGGGTTACGAGGCGGACTATCCGTTTGCCGAGAACGCTGCCCTGATCGCGGCGTCGGGCCGCAGCTTCTATGTCTGCCCCGGCACGAGCAGTTGGAATACCCTGGCCGGTCGCACCGACAACGCGCTGGGCAATTTGGCGAACGCGGCAACCAGCGGCTACGAGCATGGGGCCGTCGGCTTCCTGAACACGGACTGGGGCGACAACGGCCATTTACAACCCTTGCCGGTCAGCTTTTTCGGCTTCCTAGCCGGCGCTTACTTCTCGTGGAACGCGGACACGGCGCAGCAGCCCTATGCGCCCGACTGGCCCGCCATGCTGGACGCGCATGTGTTCGGCGACCGCGCCGGGGTGATGGGGCGCATCGCCTGCGACCTAGGCAGGGTCTATCTGCAGGCCGGGGATCCGCTGCACAATAGCTCGCCGCTCTTCTGGCTGTTGACCATGCCTGACGCTCTGCCCGAAAATCGCCAGGCCGCGGGCATGACCATCCCTCGACTGGAGCAGACCATCAGCTACATCGACGAGGTGATGGAGCCCATGCGGCACGCACAATTGCGCCGCGCCGACGGCGAACTGATCCGCTCCGAATTCGAGTGGGTGGCGGACACGCTCGCATGGGTCTGCGCCCTGGGCGTCGCACGTTTGAGCGTTGGCCTGGATAAGCCGGTCGAGGAGATCGGCTCGGCGACGCGCGCCGTGCTGGCCGAAGAACTGGGGCGGCTGATCGAGCGCTATCGCGTGCTTTGGGTGCGCCGCAGCAGGCCAGGCGGACTGAAGGAATCCGTCGCCCGTCTGACGCATATGCTGGAGCGGCTGTCCGCCTAGCAACCGGCGCGCCGAAAGCGGGACAAGCCGAGCGCGGCGAGATTGACAACCCGGCGGCCTCTATGCCAAAATGCCCTGCCGCATGCGCAGAGAGGCCGCCAACCACCGCACTAGAATCGGAGTTCTATGGCTGTCCATACACCGGACTGGGTAAAACACGCCGTGTTCTACCAGATCTTTCCCGACCGTTTTGCGCGCAGCGAAAGAACCCGGCATCCGCGCGGCATCCGCTTCGCCCCGTGGGGCAGCCCCCCAGAGGAACAGGGCTTCCAGGGCGGCGATCTGTTGGGCGTCGTCGATAAGCTGGACTATCTACAGGCGTTAGGCGTCAATGCGCTCTACCTGAACCCGGTGTTTGCCTCGGCTGCGAACCATCGTTACCACACCTACGACTACTACATGGTAGACCCGCTGTTGGGCGGCAACGACGCCTTGCGCGAACTGCTCGAAGCGGCGCATGAGCGGGAGATGCACGTCGTACTGGACGGCGTCTTTAACCACGCCAGCCGCGGCTTTTGGGCTTTCCATCACATTCTGGAAACCGGCGGCAACTCGCCCTACATCGACTGGTTCTATGTCAACAACTGGCCGCTCTATCCCTACCCGCCCGACGAGCACACCTCGCCCAACTACGCAGCTTGGTGGGGGCTGCCTGCGCTGCCCAAGTTCAACGTGGCCAACCCCGGCGTGCGCGACTATTTGCTGGACGTAGCCGCCCACTGGATCGAATTCGGCGCAGACGGCTGGCGTCTAGACGTGCCGGAAGAGATCGCCGACGCCGCCTTTTGGCAAAAATTCCGCACCGTGGTCAAGCAGGCCAATCCCGAAGCCTATCTCGTCGGCGAGATCTGGCACGATGCGGTCGAGTGGCTGCGCGGGGACCGCTTCGACGGCGTGATGAACTACGTCTTCAGCCGGGCGGCGCTGGGCTTCTTCGGCGCAGAAACGCTGCGCACCGATTACCAGCCGGGCGGCTATGCGCTGGAGCCGATCGACGCCATGGCATTCGCCGCAGCCGTCGATCACAACCTCTCCCTCTACGAGCCGGAAATCGCGCTGGCCCAGCTGAACCTGATGGACAGCCACGATACCGCTCGCGCTCTATGGATACTAGGCGACGACGAGAGTGCGCTGCGGCTGTGCGTCCTCTTCCAGATGACCATGCCCGGCGCGCCGTGCATCTACTACGGCGACGAGATCGGGATGAGCGGGGCGACGGACCCCTATTGTCGCGCCGCCTTCCCCTGGCACGACGAGAGCCGGTGGAATCAAGACTTGCTTGACTATTACCGGCGGGCTGTGGCGCTGCGGCGCAAACATCCGGCGCTGCAAACCGGCGGCCATGAGACGGTCTACGCCGCCGAAGGCGTCTACGGCTTCTTGCGTTGTACAGAAGGCGAGACGTTGTTGACGCTGCTCAACACAGGCAAAGCTACGGCGACGGTGACCGTGCCCAGCGCTACCTGGCTGGCGGATGACACCCTGTGCCGTGCGGTGTGGGGGCGCGGCGAATACGTGTCGCGGCATGGCCGGCTCGACCGCGTGACCGTGCCGCCGCGCCAGGGGCTTGTGCTGGCCCCCGTTGCGGGTCGCGTGTAGGCGGCAGGCCCGTGGAACGCGTGTTGGTGGTCTTCAATCCGGCGGCGCGACGCGGCCGTGCGGCCTCCCGCAAACGACGGCTGGTCGAGTCGCTGCGCAGCGCCGGCGTGCCTTATGACCTAGTCGAGACGACTGCCCCCGGAGATGCGCGTTCTTTGGCGGCTACAGCGCACGAGCGAGGTTACGGCATCATCCTTGTCGCCGGGGGCGACGGCACGATGAACGAGACTGTCAACGGCATGGCCGAAGCGGCGCTCCCCGGTGCGCTGCTGGGCAAGTTGGCGCTCTTTGCCGCCGGCACAGGCAACGATCTGGCGCATGCGCTGGGCGCTGCCAAATCGCCGCAAGACGTGGCCGCGGCAATTGCCAATGGCCGCACCCGGCGCATCGATCTGGGCGTACTGAACGTTCGCAACGCATCGGGGACAACGCTGCGCCGCTATTTCGCCAACAACGCCGGCATCGGGCTGGAAGCGTCGGTCACGGTGGAGAGCCGTCACGTCAAGCGGTTGAGCGGATCCCTGCTCTATCTGGCGGCTGCCCTGCGCGCCTTGCGCAGCTATCGCACGCCCCAGGCCGACATTGTGTGGGAAACGGACAATGGCGACGCCGAGTCCGTTTCGCGCCGCATCTCGTTGATCTCGGTCGGCAATTCCATGCGCGCCGGCGGGGGCTTTCGTCTGACGCCGGATGCACAGCTCGACGACGGCATGTTCGACGCCGCCATCGCTGACGCGCTGTCGCGCCGCCGCGTGCTGCTGTTGTTGCCGCTGGCCCTGTTCGGCAAGCACACCGGCAACCCCGCCGTGCGCATGCTCCGCTGCCGGCGGCTGCACGTGCGCTTCGACGAACCGCTGCCGGTGCACCTCGACGGCGAAGTGGTAAGCACGGACGCCGTCGAGGTCGAGGTTGAGATTGAGCCGGGCCGTCTCGAATTGGCGATCTAGTTTCTCGCCTCAGGTCAAGTCTGGTATAATCAACGCGGGTTCGGGACCCATGCGAGCGGTTGTCGGCTCGCGTGGGTTTTTTTCGCTTGTCCGATCGATTGCCGAGTATGCCGTGGCTAGACTTCCTGCGATTGTCCCGCCGAGCGTGGGCGAACAATTTAACCGATTGGCGGAACGAGTCAGGGCTATGGCAGACGCGCAGAATGCGCCCGGCGCCGAGAGCGAAGTCAGCCTAGCCGGCAGCGCCACGCTCAACGCCCAGTTCTGGCTAAGCCAATATCCGTGGCGACCGACTGCAAGTTGGGCCGCGGTCGCTGCGTTTCTATCTGCAGAGCTTTTTGGGCGGCCGCTCGATCTGGCGTGGAGCGAGGCGGCTGTGCTGCTGCTGCTCGTCGACCCCGTATGGGGGAGCATTTGGCGGCTCGCCGGCGGGCGCGCCGAGTTGCTGCCGTTGCACGAGCGCGAGTTGCGCCGGCGCGTATGGCTGCCCTACATGGAAAACGCTTCCCCCGCGGCCCTGTTGCTTGGACGCGATGACAAGGGCGTGCTGCACCTGCTCTATCGCGTGGGGCTGCCGACGCTGGCGCTGGCTTTTGCCCTCGCAGCCGTGCTTGGCCCCGCCGCGGTGTGGATGACCGCAGCCGTCGTGGGCATCGCCGTGTTGGGATGGATCAGCCGGCACGCCCTAGACACGCTGCCCGCGCTGTTGCACAGCGCGATCACGATTGCGCTGCCGTGGCTGTTGGTCCTGTTCCACTTCGGGCTAGGCGACGAGGGCGGAAACTGGCAGGCGCACGGGCTCCTGGCGCTGCTTTGGCTCATACACAACTGGGGCGAAGGCCGCGTGCTGCGCAACGCACGCGACCGGGCCGGGATCGGCCTCCTTGCCCTGGCGGACATAGGCATCGCCCTGTTGATGGCGCTGCTGCGCGTGCCGCTGTGGCTGGCGGTGATGGCCGTGTTGTGGCTGCCCACCTGGCTGTCGCTGGCCCAGGGCCGCCCTATGTCGCGGCTGAATATCTGGTGGCTGCTTGCCATGCTGGTCAGCGCAGCGGCGCTAGGCCAAAGCGTTCTATTCTGAATAGGTCGAGGTGAACCATGAGCGTTACCGAGAAAAAAGCCGTGACCGCAGCGGTCGAACCTGCCGGCGAAGGACTGCCGGCCAAGGAAGCCGTCCCCGGCGCGACTTCTGTGCCGGAGAGCGGCGACGCGGTTACGATTGAGGAGGTGCGGCGCGACCCGGAGGTTACCGCCTTTATTCAACAGGCGAACGCTTCGCTTTTTGCGCTGGGCTATACCGAGCACGGACAGCGCCATGCCGGCCTCGTGGGGCATATCGCCGCCAATGTGCTGGAGCGGCTGGGCTACCCGGAACGCACGCATCAGCTTGCGGAAATTGCCGGATACCTGCACGACATCGGCAACTGCATCCACCGCCAGGCGCACGCCCAGAGCAGCAGCCTGATGGCCTGGCGCATTCTGTCGCGCCTGGGCATGCCGCCGGACGAGTGCGCTCTGATCATGAATGCGATCGGCAACCACGAAGAAGAGCGCGGCACGGCCACGACGCCGGTCTCCGCCGCGCTGATCATCGCGGATAAGGCGGATGTGCATCGCAGCCGCGTGCAGAACCCCAAAATGGAAGAGTTCGACATCCACGACCGCGTCAATTACGCAACCACGCGCAGTTTCGTGCGCGTGCGCCCGGAAGAAAAGGTGGTCGCGCTGGAGTTGGAGATCGACACCAATTACGCGCAGGTCATCGAATACTTCGAGATTTTCCTGGACCGCATGACCATGGTGCGGCAGGCCATCACCTTCTTGGGCTGCGAGTTCCAGTTGATCATCAACGACACGCGCTTCTCGTAAACAGCCGAGCGCGACAGCGAAATGCCTCGGTCATCCTTGGCCGGGGAAGAATAGGAACCGTCTATGCGCGTTGTACGTTTTGTCGATATTGTCCCCGGGACCCAGCCGGAATGGCTGGAGCCGCAGTGGGGCGTTTTGGACGATGAAACCGTCTATGCCGTCGACCGAGCGCCCTACCTGATGCACACCCACGGCGAATCTGCGGCGCTGCGCGTGGTCGGCGCGCCCCGCAAGCTGGACGGCGTGCGCCTGCTCGCCCCGGCGACGCCAAGCAAGCTGGTATGCGTGGGACGCAACTACGCCGAGCATGCCGCCGAGTTGGGCAACGAAGTCCCGCCGGAGCCGCTGATCTTCCTCAAGCCGCCTTCTACCGTGATCGGGCCGGGGGAAGCCGTCGTCTATCCTGCCATCAGCCAACGCGTGGACCACGAAGGCGAACTGGCGGTCGTGATCAGCCGGCGTTGCCGCCATCTGGCGGAGGAAGAGGCGGCAAGCGTGATCTTCGGCTATACCGTCGCCAACGACGTGACCGCGCGCGACTTGCAGCGCAAGGACGGGCAATGGACACGCGGCAAGGGGTTCGACACCTTTGCGCCGCTCGGCCCGTGGATCGACACCGACTTCGACCCAACTGATCGCTCCGTGCGCTGTTCCGTCAACGGTACGGTGCGCCAGGACGGCAACACCGCGCTGATGATCTACTCGATTGGGCGAGTGTTGGCCTTTGTGACGCAGTTCATGACGTTGGAGCCGGGCGATCTCGTGTTGACAGGCACGCCGGCGGGCGTCGGCGCCGTGCAGCCGGGCGATGTCATGACGGTCGAAGTCGAAGGTCTGGGCGAACTGAGCAATCCGGTCATCGCAGAAGACTCGGCCTGAGGACAGTCCGAGTCAAGGCGCACAGGACGCTTCACTGCAACTTGCCATTTATATGGTCCGATCAACCATTGCAATCAACGAATGCAATAGAGGGAGCAGTTGACCATGCCGATTACGCCTTTGCAACATTTCCTCGAAATCCGAAATCTGGACGAGGATCAGTTCTGGGGGCTGCTGCGCCTTGCCAAAGAGCTAAAGGATGAGCGTACGCGCTTGGGCAGGAATGCCCCCATCCTCGACAACAAGGCGCTGGCGCTCCTCTTCCAGAAGCCGAGCCTGCGCACGCGCGTGAGCTTCGAGATGGGCATGCAGCATCTGGGCGGCCATGCCTTCTACATCAGCCCGCAGGAAGTCGGCCTCGGAGAGAGAGAGAGCGTGCCGGATGTGGCGCGGGTGCTTTCCGGTTACGCGGACGCCATCATGGCGCGCGTCTTTGCGCACGCACACGTGTTACAACTGGCGGAGTGGGGCGGCGTGCCGGTGATCAATGGGCTAAGCGACTACGACCACCCCTGCCAGGCGTTGACCGATATGTTCACGATCTGGGAGTACTTCGGCCAATTGGCAGGCCTGACGCTGGCCTATGTGGGCGACGGCAGCAACAACGTCGCCACCGGCTTGATCATGGCCGCAGGCAAGGTGGGCATGTCGGTGCGCATTATCGCGCCCAAGGGATACCAGCCCGACCCGGCCATCTTGACGCAGTCCGGCGCCGACGTGATTGTGACCGACGAGCTGGTGGCGGTGACCGGCGCCGATGTCGTCTATACCGACACATGGACAAGCATGGGGCAGGAGGATGAGCGCGAGGAGCGGCTCAAGGCGTTCCCCAAATTCCAGGTGAACGAGGAGCTTTTGTCCATGACGCGCAACGCCGACGTCAAAGTGATGCACTGTCTGCCCGCGCATCGCGGGGAAGAGATCGCCGACGATGTGGCGGACGGACCGCACAGCCTGATCTTCCCACAGGCGCACAACCGGCTGCACGCCCAGAAGGCGCTGCTGGCCCATCTGCTAGGAGGAGTTCCGCTTCAGTAAGGCGACATGTCCGAAATCCTGCTTTCGCTGAGCCGGCTGCAAGACTGGCGCAACCTGGTCGACGTCGCCCTAGTCTCGGTCATTTTCTACGTATTGCTGCAGTTGTTTCGCGGCACGCAGGCCGTGCAGTTGCTGCGCGGCATCTTGGTCATCGCCCTGATCGCGGCGGTCATCAACCAGGTTGTGCAGTTAACCGCCTTCAAGTGGCTGCTGGCGAACAGCGCAGCGGTGGTCTTGGTCGCCATCCCCGTGATCTTCCAACCGGAGCTGCGCCGGGCGCTGGAGCGGGTGGGACGGACTGCGCCGCTGTTTATGCGCAGGTCGGACGATGCCGTATCGCAGCGCGTCATCAACGAGGTGATCATCGCCGTCGAGCAGATGTCGGAACGACGCACCGGAGCGCTGATCGTCTTCGAGGGAACGACAGGGCTGGGCGAGTTCATCAGCCGCGGCGTCCCGCTCGACGCGGAAGTCACCTCGGAATTGCTGACGACGATCTTCTTCCCGAACACGGCGCTGCACGACGGCGCAGTGATCATTTCGCTAGAGCGCATCGCCGCCGCCGGCTGCGTCTTGCCGTTGACGCAGCGCGATCTAAGCGACTCGCAGCTTGGCACTCGACACCGCGCCGCCATCGGCGTGACCGAACAGGCCGACGCGCTGTCGGTTGTGGTCTCCGAGGAGACGGGCAACATCTCCGTGGCGCGCAATGGACGCATCCTGCGGCTGGACAGCGGACGTTTGCGCACATTGTTGAGCGATTTCTACAGACCGTGAGCGAACTGTAACATTGGACGCCATCACATCCCATTCGTCGCGCACCAGATGGCGACGCCTCATCGAACGACTAGGCACGCTGGCTCTGTCCGTCGTGCTGGCGCTCATCGTCTGGCTGATCGCCATCAACCAACAGGACCCGTTGATCCAGAGCGAGTATAGCGAACGCGTGCCGGTGACGGTGCGCGGCCTGGGCGACGGGCTGATGCCGGTGCAGGATTTGAGCAAGGAGACGGTACGCGTCGTATTGCGCGCCCCGCGCAGTTCGTGGGACAACCTAACGCTCGACGACTTTAACGCCTATATCGATCTGACCGGGCTGGACCAAGGCGTACATGACGTGGACGTGCATGTGGAAGTCGTAGACCCGCGCGTGGACATCCTTACGGTGACGCGGCCGGAACTGCGCGTCCAGATCGACCGCATGGCGGAGAAGGAAGTGCCGGTGCGCGTCGACGTGATGGACAGCACCGCCTTCGGCTTTGACTGGCAGCCGCCGCTCGTAACGCCGATGACCGTGACCGTGCGCGGGCCGGAAACACAGGTGTCGCAGGCATCTGTTGCGGTGGCCGAGGTCTATCTGCGCAACGCCAAGAACCAGGTGGAACGCACCGAACCTCTGGTCGCACAAAATGCGCAAGAGCAGCCGGTGCCGCGCGTCGAGGTGTCGCCGGCAGAGGCGCGCATCATCGTGCCCGTGGAAGAATGGCCGGGACGCAAGGAAGTGGCGGTGCGCGTCAACCTGGAAGGCCAGCCTGCGCCCGGCTACCGGCTGAGCACGGTGCGGGTTAACCCCTCGACCGTGGTGCTGCTGGGCAACGCCGACATATTGGCCGCAGTGCCGGGCTTTGTCGAGACGGAGCCGGTCGCGCTGGCCGACGCAACCAGCGAGATCCAACGCCGGCTGCAATTGCGCGTACCGGAGGGGGTGACGGTGCTGGAAGGCCGCACCGTCGACGTTACCGCCACAATTACGCCCATCGAAGGCGGCGCCACGATCCGGCAAGAGCCGGTGATCCAGGGGTTGGGCGCCGGGCTGGAAGCAACTGTCGCCATCGATACGCTGGACGTAATCTTGAGCGGGCCGCTGCCGCTGCTGGAGTCGCTCGGAGCGGACGACGTGTTCGTCATCCTGGACTTGACCGGCTTGCTGCCCGGCAACCACACCGTCACCCCGCGTGTGGTCGCGCCGACCGAAATCCAGGCGGAAGGGGTGATCCCAGAGCGGGTAGAAGTCGTCATTGCCGTAGAGTCTACGCCCGAAGCGGCGGACAACCTGCGGCCGCCGTTGACGCTGGAGGCGACGACCGCCGCGGACACGACTACGGTCACGGCGACCGCCACGATCACGGCCACACTGAATAGCACTCAACCGGCGGCGGCGACTGCTGAGCCGTCGGGCGGCGACACGCCGTAAACCAGGCAGATGGTGTAGGATAGCCCAGCTAGGGGGCGCAAGTATGAGCGGAAGAAAACCGGTGGTGGCGCTGGTAGGCAGGCCAAACGTGGGCAAATCGACCTTGTTCAACCGTTTGGTGGGCCGGCGCACAGCCATTGTCGAAGATGTGCCTGGGACGACGCGCGACCGCATTTACGGCGACAGCGATTGGAACGGGGTCGGCTTTATCGTGATCGACACAGGCGGGCTGGAAGCGCCGTCCGAACTGGGGCAGGCCAAGCCGCGGCGCGGCGGCGGCCAGTTTCTCGCCGTTGATTCCCGGCTCTTTGTCGAGCATATTCAGAATCAGGCGCGCCTCGCCGTCGAAGAGGCCGACGCCGTGGTTTTCGTGGTGGACGGCCGCGAGGGCGTTTCCGCCGCAGACCTGGACATCGCCGAGGTGCTGCGTTCCGCCGAGAAGCCCGTCTTCGTGGCCGTCAACAAGACCGAAAGCCCGGAACGTCGCCTCAATGCAGCGGAGTTCTGGAACTTGGGCCTGGGAGAGCCGATCCCGATCAGCGCCTATCACGGCGACGGCGTAGGCGACCTGCTCGACCTGGTGGCGGCGGCCCTGCCCCCCTACCCCGTCGACGAGGAGGAAGAGGATGAAGGCGTAGCCATCGCCATCGTCGGACGGCCCAACGTGGGCAAGAGCAGCCTGCTCAACGCCCTGATCGGCATGGAGCGCGCCATCGTCAGCGAGACGCCCGGCACCACGCGCGACGCCATCGACATGACAATCATGTACGAGGGCCAAGAAATTACGCTGATCGACACGGCGGGCATCCGCCGCCGCGGCAAGGTGGAGCCCGGCATTGAGCGCTACAGCGTACTGCGCAGCATGCGCAGCATCGACCGGGCCGAGGTCGCACTGCTGTTGATCGACGCGCTCGACGGCGTGACCGCACAGGACGCCCACGTCGCCGGCTACGTGCTGGAGAAGAAGAAGGGCGTTGTCGTCGTCGTCAACAAGTGGGACGCGCTGGAAAAGGACACGCACACCATGGTCGAATACGTCGAGCGGGTGCGCGAGGAGCTCAAGTTTATGAGCTATGTGCCGGTGATCTTCATCAGCGCCAAGACCAAACAGCGCGTGCACACCGTGCTGCCCGCTGCGCTCGAAGTGGCGGCTGCGCGCCGCCAGCGCATTCCGACCGGCGAATTGAACCAGATCGTGCGCGAGGCGTATGACCGCACGCCTCCGCCCACGAAGAACGGGCGACCGCTGCGCATCTACTACGCCACACAAGCGGCTGTGTCGCCGCCCACCTTCGTGCTCTTCGTCAACGACCCGGACATCGTGCATTTTTCCTATGAGCGCTATCTGGAAAACCGGATTCGAGAGCAGGTGCAGTTCCCGGGCACGCCGATCCGGTTGATCTTCCGCAAGCGGGAACGCGAGCGCGCATAGATCGCCTAGGCCATACATCCATGAAGCGACTGCGACGCTACTCCGTCGAAATCCTCCTCATCCTGCTGCTGGGCGCGGCGGTAGGCTACTTCGCCTACCTCGGCTATGGGCTGCTGGCGCCCTCCTACGCGCTGGAACCGTTTTCCGGCGAGCGCGCCAAATTCTACGTCGACCAGCAAGCGGCTTTCGGCCCTCGCGCTGCAGGAACGGAAAACAGCCTAAGCACGGGCGATTGGCTGGTAGAGGAGTTGCGGCTGCTCGGTTGGGATGTGTTGATCCAGCCTTTCACCGTGAATAACGGCGTGTCGGCCCGCAACATCATCGCCATGCGCGGCGAAGGCCCTGCCGCGGGGCCGGTCGCCATCCTCAGCACGCACTATGACACGCGCCTCTATGCCGATAAGGATCCGGACGAAGCCGGCCGCATCGAGCCGGCGCCGGGCGCCAATGCCGGCGCATCCGGCCCAGGCGTGCTGTTGGAGTTAGCGCGCACGCTCGACGTGCCCGCTAGCGGCCATACCGTGTGCCTGGTGTTGCTGGACGCAGAGGACAACGGCGGCCTGGAGGGGTGGGATTATGCGCAGGGCAGCGCGTATTTCGTGGAACGGCTTGACGAAGACGTGCCGCGCTGCGCCGCGCCGCGTGTCGCCGTCTATCTGGACATGGTCGGCGGTGCGCGCGGACGTCTGACCGCCATCAGCCCGGAAACGCGAGGGCTGGTCGATGCAATCGTAGAGACAGCCGAACGCATCGGCTATACAGGGGCCTTCATCGGCCCGCACGTTCGCGACGAAACCGACGCGCTGACCCGTTTCACCGCAGCCGGCGTGCCCGCCGTGATGATCGGCGAATTCGATTATGAGTACCGCCATACGCTGAGCGACACGCCCGACAAGGTGACGAGCGCCACGCTGCAACGCGTGGGCGACGTCTTGAAGGCGTGGCTGGAGCGGGGCGCGCAGTTCTAGACCGCGCCGCGCCTCGGCTGCGCCCAATACGGCGCTGTCAGTTGTAGCGCAGTTCGGCTAGCAGCCAATGGCCGTTCTGCCGGACAAAGCGCCAGCGGTCGACGCCGAGTTCGGCATGCGCCGCATCGCCCTCGACAGTCAGAACAAGGTCAGCCAACTGCTCTCGGCTCAGCGGCGGCGGCGGAGCCGGGAAGACGGAGAGCGCATAACGGTCGAGGATCGCGTCGCAGCCCTGCCAGACATAGTCGTCTGCGCTGTCGGGCGTGCCGCGGCCGTCGACGATGCGAGCGTCGGGGGCCCACAGCCGGCTGAGCAAGACCAGGTCTCCGTCAATGGCGGCCTGGCGTTCCGTTGCAATCAAAGCCGGGATGGCCTGTTCCGGCGCGACGGCGTCGATGCCGGGCGACAGCGCGGCGATCGGCTTAGCGTCAACCGGCACGGTATCCGTCGGGACAACGTTCTGCGGCGCAGAAGCGCAACCCGCCAGCGCCGCTGCCAGCAGACACACAGGCATGACGCCGCGGCCTATGCGCCTCGCCCGGGCTGCGACCTGCGCTTTCACTTCTACACGGAAAACAAACGCGTAAAGGGACGATAGGATGAATCCGGTCATTGTAGAAATCGGTCCGTTCTCACTGACATGGTATGGCGTGTTCATCGTGGGCGGCGCAGCCTTGGCGGCCTACCTGTCCGGGCGGCTGGCTGCGCGCGCCGGCGAAGACCCGGACCACGCCTGGAACCTGTTGGCTTGGTCTTTGCTCGTGGGCATCATCGGCGCGCGGCTCTATCACGTATTCAGCTCGCCGGCTGACGGCGCGGGCTGGGCCTATTATCGCGAGAATCCGCTCGATATCATTAACTTCTGGAACGGCGGCTTTCGCGGGCTGGGCATCTACGGCGGGCTGGCAGGCGGCATCATCGCCATCGCCGGCTACTGCTGGGTGCAGAAGCTCAACATCGTGCGCTATCTGGACTTCGTTGCGCCCAACGTGCTCGTGGCCCAAGCCGTCGGTCGCCTCGGCAACTTCGTCAACCAGGAACTGTACGGCCCGCCGACCAACGCGCCTTGGGCCTTTCACATCAACCCGGCTTTCCCGTGCCAAGCTCCGCCCAATCTGCCCGAAGGCATTCAGGCGTGCGGAGAGGCAAGCCTAACGCAGCAAACGCTGGCCTGGTACGCGGCCAACGGCTTTCACCCCACCTTCTTCTACGAAGCGCTGTGGAACCTGTCCATGTGGGCGCTGCTGATGTTCGTCATCTGGCAGTTCGGGCGGCGGCTGCGCGTGGGCGACCTGATCTGGCTCTATTTCATTGCCTATCCGCTCGGCCGCTTCTGGGTAGAGATGTTCCGCCCGGACGCGTGGGTGATGGGCAGCATGGCGACCGCCCAATGGATCGCCATCGGCCTGATAGCCGTCAGCATCGTGGCCCTGATCGTGCGCCATGCCGGATGGTCGTGGCGCGATAACCCGCAACAAAGCCTCGTCGCACTCAGCCGTCATCGCGCGGCGACGGACTAAAAACGCCGCCCACTCTCGACGCCTCAAAACTGGCTGAGATGCGCCCACAGCGCATCGTCGACCCGTTCCCCAATCAGAAAACGCCGGTCGTGATCCACCGCCACGCCGGTGATGACGTATTGGCCCGGCTCCTGTCCCACGTAGTGCTGAAACAGCCGGTCGCTGACCTCGCGCCAGCGCAGCGCGTCGTCCAGCGATCGCCGCTGCAACCCCGTCCAGTCGGCGGGTATCTCGATGGCGATAAAGGGAGCGTCCGCGTCCCAGCGCGCCTGCGAGAAGCCGTCGTTGACGCGTACGATGTGCGGGTGATGTTGCAGGTCCAACACGAGTGCGGTCGAACCCAGGGCGGGCACGTTGCGCACGCGATCCGAGCGCACAATCCAGGTGATGACGAAGCGCGAGGCGGGCACGCGATTCAAATCGTTGCGGAAGGGGTAATAGTCGGCGTGAAACTCGAAGGCGACGGCGCGCAGCAGGCCGAAATTCAGCGCGGCATTGGGGTATTGCAGCGGATCAGCCGTCCAGTTCACAATATCGATGCCGGCGGCGGCGGCCTGTTCCGCCTGGGCCTTCTTCAGCAGGTTCGCCAAACGCATGCCGCGATACTCGGACAATATGCCGAGCATCTGCGATTCGAGGCGTAATTCACTCTGCAGCTTGGCGTCCCAATCCGCGGGCAGCGACTTGCGACCGAACTTATAGAAGCCGAAAAGGAAGCCCGCCAGGTTGCCCTCCACGCGCGCCACCAGCGATGTGCCCAGGTTAAACTCGGTCGAGTGAATGTCAGCCGGATAGAGATACTCGCTAGGGCTATGCCATATCTGCTGGTGCATGAGGCGGATATGCTGCGCCTCGGCAGCGTCGGGCCGGCCGATGACGGCATGGCCAACGCAGCGTGCGCTTCGTCGAAACGAATGCGGCGCCGCGGGGTCATAGGGCGTGACAGCCGCGCACTGCAACCGGCTGCGCAGTGCGGCGGCAATCTGCGCCGGAAGCGCGGGGTCTTTCGTCGCCTCGCCCAACAGGTGATAGCGCAGCGTATACTGCCGTCGAGCCTGGCAGTTGCCGTGCGTGCCGGTTTCGGGGCATTCCGCGTCCAGCGTGCGCGGGAAGAGAAAGCCGACGCACAGAAAGGCGCGATCCTGCCGCACCTCCACGATGGCCCCGCCAAGACGAGGCAATACAACCTGGAGAAAATGATAAGGAAAAACGCTCGGGTTAAGGTGAGCGTTAAGTACGGCCCCGACCCGGTCGAGCCTGGCATTCCAACTGGGTGAGGTCGGGTCGAGCAGCGTGATGTCCATCTGCCGCTAGGCGCGAGTTTGGCGTGCCAGATACAAAACGATGCTGCCGGCGACCGCGGCGTTGAGGCTCTCCACGCGGCCGTACATCGGCAGCCGCACCAAGAAGTCGCATTTCTCGCGCGTCAGCCGGCTGATGCCCTCGGCTTCGCCGCCCACCACCACAGCCACCGCCCCGGTGAGGGCGCGCTCTTCCAACAGCGGCGCATCCGGCCCGCTGTCCAGCCCGGTGACCCAGATATTCTGCGCCTTGAGGGTGTCGATGGTGCGGTTGAGGTTGGTGACCTGCGCGACCCGCAACTGCTCGACCGCGCCGGCGCTGGCATTGGAGACGGCAGGCGTGATGCCGGCGGCGCGGCGTTCCGGGATGATCACGCCGTGAACGGCCATCGCCTCGGCTGTGCGGAAGAGCGCGCCGAGGTTCTGCGGGTCCTGGATGTGGTCGAGGATGAGAAGCAAAGGCGGCTCGCCGTGATCCTGGGCGAGGATGTCTTCGAGTTCGACATAGGGATAGCCGTCGACTTCAAGCGCGACGCCCTGGGCGTTGACGCGCTGTTGGGCGAGCTTGTCAAACAGCCCGCCCTTAATGCTGCGCGTGGGAATCTTAGCGGCCTCGGCGCGCTCAAGGATCTCCGCGACGATGCCCCCGCCCTGGGAGCCGTTCACGCCTTCCAGCCACAGGCGATAGATGCGCCGGCGCGCGGCGCGCAGGGCTTCCAGCACGGCGTGCCGCCCATAGATCAGCTCGCTCATGGGCTAGCGCTCCTCGAAACGCCACGTCGTGCCGTCCGGCGCATCTTCCAGGGCGACGCCCAACTCCTTGAGTCCGTCGCGCACGCGGTCGGCAAGCTGCCACTGCTTGGCGGCGCGCAACTCGCTGCGCACGCCCACGAGCAGATCGATGAAGGGCTTGGCCGCCACGTTGTTGCCGCTTTCCGCAACCGGCCCTTCCAGAGTTAGCCCTAATACGCCGGCCAACTCGCGCAGGGTGCGCTGCGCCGCCTCGAAAAACGGCCCCCCCACGCCGGCGCTGCGTGCGCTGTTGATAGCTCGCACTAGTTCGAAGAGGGCCGCCAGCGCGCTGCTCGTGTTGAAATCGTCGTCCATGGCTTCGATGAAGCCGGAGCGGGCGTTTTCTGTGGCCTGGCGCAGCGTATCGGCCTCTTCGCCCGTGGAGACAGAGCCGGAAGCCGGGCGCAACGCGCTGCGCAGACGCGCCAAGCTGCGCTCCGCCGAATCCAGCGTCTCGTCATTGAAGACGACGGGCTTGCGGTAGTGGCCAGCGAAGATGAGCATGCGCAACGTATCGGCGGAACGCGTGGCCAGGAAATCGTCGATGGTGACTAGATTGCCCAGCGACTTGCTCATTTTCTCGCCGGAAAGCTGCAACATGCCGTTGTGCATCCAGTATTTCGCCAGCGGCTTGCCGGTCAGGCTTTCGCTCTGGGCGATCTCGTTTTCGTGGTGCGGAAAGACGAGGTCATTGCCGCCGCCGTGGATGTCGATGGTCTCGCCCAGGTGGTGCAGGCACATGGCAGAGCATTCGATGTGCCAGCCGGGGCGACCAGGCCCCCACGGGCTGTCCCAAGCCGGCTCGCCCGGCTTGGCGGACTTCCACAGGGCGAAGTCGGCGGGGCTTTCCTTGCGCGCATCTTCCTCGACGCGCGTGCCGCTCATGGCCTCTTGCAGGCTGCGGCGGCTCAACTTGCCGTAGTCGTCGTCCTTCGCCACGCGAAAATAGACGTCGCCGTCGAGCTCATAGGCATAGCCCGCCTCGCCCAAGTCTTGAATAAAGGAGATGATCTCGGATATCTCGTTGCTGACGCGCGGGTACTCGTCCGCGGGCAGGACGTTGAGGTCGTCCAGGTGGCGCAGATATTCATCGGCATAGCGCTTGGCGAGCTCGACGGGGTCCTGGCCGGTCTCATTGGCGCGGCGGATGATCTTGTCGTCGACGTCGGTGAAGTTAGTGACATAGCGCACGGCATAGCCGCGGAACGTCAGATAACGGCGCACCATATCGAAAACGACTGCCGCCATGGCATGGCCGACATGCGCATCGGAATAGACGGTCGGCCCGCATACGTACATGCGCACCTTGCCCTCTTCCACAGGGACGAACTCTTCGCGGGTGCGCGTCAATGAATTGTAGATCTTCAGACCCATAACAGTATCCATGCTGTGTGGTCGCCGGCCCATCGTCGGGGCGGGCGGCTAAGAGAGATTGTTCGGTTCGGGCGTGGCAAAGACCAGACGGCCCGCATTGGTCTGCAGCACCTTGGTCACCTGCACCAACACCTCTTGATTGAGATATTGGCGCCCGTTCTCGACGACGACCATCGTGCCGTCATCCAGATAGCCGACGCCCTGGCCGACTTCCTTGCCGGCCTGGATGATTTTGAGCGGCATTTCCTCGCCGGGCAGGAAGACCGATTTAACCGCGTTCGCCAGCTCATTGATATTCAAAATAGTGACGCCTTGCAGCCGGGCAATGCGGTTGAGGTTGTAGTCGTTGGTGACAATAGCCGCGCCCAGTTCGAGGGCGAGACTGATCAACTTGTCGTCGACCTGCTGGGCGTCCTGCGGGTCGAGATCGATGAACTCAATCTCGACGTCGGGATTCTGCTGCAAGCGGTCAAGCATCTCCAGGCCGCGGCGGCCGCGGTTGCGGCGCAGCGGGTCGGCGGAATCCGCAATGTACTGGAGTTCGTTGAGCACAAAACGCGGCGCCAATAGCTTGCCCATAAGGAAGCCGGTGTCGGCTACGTCGGCGATGCGCCCGTCGATGATCACACTCGTGTCGAGCAGCAGTTGCTGGCTCGCCGTTCGTTCCGTCGCGGCTGCCGGCCGTTCCGTCGGCCGCAGAAGGGAGAAGAAGTCGGCCTTGCGCAGCGTCATGACCGTAGCGCCGAGATAGCCGAAGATTAGGACGGCCACCAGGGGCAAAATGCCGCCGAAGGGCGGAGGCAGGCGGGAAATCGGATAAGCCAAGAGCGCAGCGATCAACAGGCCCGCCGCCAGACCGATGGTTGCAGCCACTAGATCGTCCATCGGCACGGAGCGCAAGAAGTTGCGCGCCGCGCGCGCCGGCGCGATGATGAGCCACGGCGCCAAGAAGTAGCCCAACACCATGCCCGCGATGGTGGCTGTCCATACCACGGGACCGGAGGCGGTCGTAAGTTGGTACGTGCCGACGATCGACACGCCCAAGTAATAGCCGACGATCCCGTAAAGAAGCGCTCCTAGCACCCCAAAGAGCGGAGCGAGACGCATGCCGTAGATTCTCCTATCTGCCCGTACAACGCCGTACGCCGCACGGAAGCGCAACCTGGCATTTCGGCAAACATTTGTTCACCTCAAGCCTTCGCATCATACCTGAATTCCGCTGGTAGAGCAATCTTCCGGCGCGCCTAAGGACGCATATCGCGATAGGGGCGACAGTCGCCGCGCCAAAGGCTCGGCTTCTAATCACAGGGGCAAGAAACGGCGTTTCTGCGCAGAAACGCCGTTTCTTTGCGTGCATAGGCGCGGGCAATTTGA
Organism: uncultured Caldilineaceae bacterium; assembly: GCA_964649875.1. Classification (GTDB taxonomy): domain Bacteria; phylum Chloroflexota; class Anaerolineae; order Caldilineales; family Caldilineaceae; genus JASGTU01. The sequence goes on along the minus strand of CAZYSJ010000013.1, from coordinate 33,404 downwards.
GGCGGCGAGCTTTTGGCGACCGCCCGCCGAGGTTTATGGACGACTCGCCGCGGCCAACTTTAGGCGACCGGCCTTGCGCCTGTATACTTGGTCACACACAGAAACGGGCGGACGCGGAGACATCGCGCGCCGGAGGGACAGCGCGCCTTGTATAAGCAGAGGAAGGGCGCGCCAACTGCCAGTAGAGAGCGAGACGACCATGCAACAATCCGCAGCGCGACACAAGCGCACCTTGCTGGGCATCTTTGCCCATCCTGACGACGAGAGTTTTGGGCCGGGGGGCACGCTGGCGAAATACGCCGCAGCGGGCGCGGCCGTGCACGTGATCATCGCCACAGACGGCATCGCCGGCTCTGTAGAAAGCCCCAGCCATCTGCAGAACCACGACACGCTGGCCCAGGTGCGTTCCGCCGAATTGGCGAAAGCCGCCGTCGCCCTGGGGCTGACCAGCGTATGGTCGCTGCCCTACCGCGACAGCGGCATGCGCGGCTCGCCCGACAACGACCACCCCGACGCGCTCATCCGGCAGCCGCTCCCCGCATTGACAGATGAGTTAGCCGATTACATGGAACGTCTGCAGCCGCAGGTGGTGATCACGCACGACCCCTATGGCGGCTACGGACACCCGGATCACATTCGCGTGCACGAGGCCGCCACAGCCGCCTTTCAGCGCGTTGCCGAACAAAATAGGCAGGCCAACGCTCGCTCCGCCATGAAGCTTTATTACACCGCGTTCGACACGCGCCTGTTGAAGGCGATGGTGCGCATCATGCCCCTATTCGGCCAGGACCCCACTGCGTTCGGGCGCAACAAGGACATCAACTTCGTGGAAATCGCCCAGTGGGAGATGCCGGTGCACGCCCGCATCGACGTCAGCGGGCATTTGGCCGCGAAGACCGCGGCCAGCATGGCGCACGCCAGCCAGTACGGCGGCGGGCCCGGCTTCCTGCGCCTGCTGCCGGGCTTTCTGCGCCGGCGCATGGACTCCTTCGACACCTTCACGCGCGCCTACCCTGCGCCGGATGGCCGCGTGGAGCGCGATCTGTTCGAGGGCCTAGCGCTATAAACGCCCATCTTTTGCCGCGAATTGCACGAATTTCACAAAACCGAGGGAGTATCGAATATCGAGTGACGCATGACGAGTGACGCATGACGCTGCGCCCGCGGCGCAAAACGGTTTGCTCTGGCCTGCCGGCAAGAGTACACTAAGGGGCGACACTCAACGCCGCCGGTCCTGCTGCGACCGGTCCAGATTACCCGTCACCCTCTCTATGGGCGCCCGAACCGTGTACAAGGAGAAGCGAAGATGAGACAGCCCATCCGATGGCGTTTCTTGCCAATGACGAGTCGCAGGCGGTTTCTGTTTGGCTTGATAACGTTGGCCCTGTTATTGCTGCCGGGAACTGCTGCGGCGGCTGAGTATGTAGACACCGAAACCTATCATCTGCCACAGGACCAAACGGTGAGCGACGATTTGGTCGTGACGGCGCAAGAGGTGATCGTCGACGGCACGGTGGAGGGCGATCTGGTCGCCTTCGGCGCTTATGTGGAGATAAACGGCGTTGTGACGGGCGACCTGATCGCAGCCGCCGCCGAGGTGCGCATCAACGGCGTGGTGCAAGACGATGCGCGCGTGGCAGGCGCCGGCGTACACCTGATCGGCAACGTAGGCGATGACCTCTTTGCTGCCGCAGGCGGCTCTTGGCCCGGCTTTGCAATGTTCACACAGGAAGCGGCGCCGGGCCGCGTCCTCACGCCGGGCTTGACGATCAGCCCCAGCGCCGCGGTCGGCGGCGACGCCTATCTGGCTGCCGGTCAGGCGACGCTGGCCGGTGCGCTGCACGGCGATGTCTTCGCCGGAGCAGAGTCGTTGACCTTCAACGCACAGGTCGACGGCGACGCCAACCTCTACGCCAACACGCTGACGACGAGCGAAGGCGCACAGGTGGGCGGCAACCTCAAGTACACGACCACGAGCGAAGAGGCTGACCTGCCCGAAACGGGCGGAACCGTCACACGCGTTACGCCGGAGAAAGAGCCGGAGGAAAAGGCGCAGCCCAATCCGCTGATCGGCTTCGCCTGGTGGCTGCTGCGCACCGTCATGCTGTTGGCGGGCACGCTCCTGCTCGCCGCGCTGGTGTGGCATTTTGCGCCGCAATTGCTGGGCCGGCCTGTCGCCGCCATCGACCGCAAGCCGGTGGAGGCGGGCTTGTACGGCGTAGCGGTCGCGGCTGTGGCCATCCCCGTTGCCGCGGCGCTGGTTTTCATGGTCGTCCTCTTTTGGGGATGGTTCCCCGGCGGCGCCGCCGTATTTGCCTTCTCCTTCGGGCTGCTGTCGCTGGCATGGCTGTTTAGCCCGATAATGACCGGGCTGTGGTTGGGGCGGCGCATTTTCGCCCTGACGCCCGCGCTGAGCGGCGACCTTTACGCGCTGCTGACCGGCAGCGGGCTGATCGTGCTGGCGGGGCGGCTGCTGAGTACGATTCCCTGCGTGGGCGGGTTGATGCACTGGATCCTCTTCTTGGCGAGCTTTGCGCTGGCCGCAGGCGGTATATTGCTGGCGCGGCGCGCTCCGGCGCAAGAGGCGGCGGAGGCCTAGCGCCGCGCCCGGTCGGGACGCCGCAGGGGGGCACAGAGGGCGTAAAATGCCTATGGAGATTGCCGAAAAACTGTACGTGGGCGACATCGTCGAAATGCGCAAGCCGCATCCGTGCGGCGGGACGCAGTGGGAGATCGTGCGCGTGGGCGCAGACATCGGCCTCGTCTGCCGCACATGCGGCCGCCGCATCCTTCTCCCGCGCCGCCAGTTCGCACGCCAGGCCAAGCGTTTTGTCACGCGCAGCTCGCTGGCAAGCGTCGACAACAGCCACGCGCACGACGGCCAAGATCAAGATACGGAGGAGCAAGAAAACGCATGAAAAGGGCCGAGCTGGTGCAATATCTGGACGACTATCTGCGCATCGCCGAGATCCGCGACTACGGGCCGCAGGGCCTCCAGGTCGAAGGCCGCGACGAAGTGCGCAAGGTCGTCGGCCTGGTCGACGCACACCTGCCCTGCGTCGAGGCGGCGCTGGAGCAGGACGCCGACCTGATGCTGGTGCATCACGGCATTTTCTGGGGGCCGACCAAGCTGTTGAGCGGATCGCATGGCCGGCTGGTGCGCAGGCTGATGGCCGCGGACCTCAACCTCTACGCGGCGCATCTCGCCCTGGACGCGCACACAGAGGTCGGCAACAACGCCGAACTGGCGCGGCGGCTCGGCCTGGAAGTGACCGGCTGGTGGGGAGAAGTACACGGCACGCCGCTCGCCGCTCTGGCGACGGCGCCGGGCGGCATGGACCTGGACGACCTGACGGCGCGCTTCGAGCGGCTTGTCGGACCGATCCAACTCATACAGGCGCACGGCCCGCGGCAGGTCAAGCGCGTTGGCGTCATGAGCGGCGGCGGCGCCGGCCAGATCGCAGAAGCCGCGGACCTCGGCTGTGACACGTTCCTCACCGGCGAGCCGGAACACGCCCACTACTACGACGCGCTCAACGCTTCGCTCAACGTGATCTACGGCGGCCACTATACGACCGAGACCGTCGGCGTCCAGGCATTGGGCCGGCATCTGCAAGAACGTTTCGGCATCGAGTTTGCGTTCGTCGACCTGCCCACAGGACTGTAGACCCGTCCTGCCTGTTGCTCCAGCATCGTGCAAACCCGGCGCGGCTCTAATTTTATCGAGAGCCGCGCCGGCCTCTGTCGCCCTCCGGCGTGCTAACGCCGGCCCGGAACCTAACCGAGGGGGCGTGCGTCTATTGGGGGCAATCAAGCAATTAGCGACAAGTTTCTGACAGGTGTATAGTATCGACATGCATAAACAAACCCCGTCGATTTCCGGCCATGATGAGGGCCGTCCGCAGCCATTCGATCAGCCGCCCGAACCGGTTGAGAACGCAGAGACCCTTCCGCCGCAATCCGACAGGGTTCTGTCGCGGCGGCAATTTTTGTCGGCGGCGGCGAGCAGCGCTGCGGCTGCCGCCCTTGTCGCCTGCGGACGTTCACGCCCGACGCCGACCGCCTCCCCCCTCATGCCGACGCCCACGTCTACGCCGGTCGCCGGTTCCAGCCTGCCGGGCGTAGCCGCGCCGGGCGAGTATCAGCTGTTCCTTCCCCATGTGAACAATGCAGGAGGCATCGGTTCTGCGCTGGTTCCGGAACCTACACTGACGCCCACGCCGGCCAAGCCCACGCCGACGCCGCCCCCTCCGCCCACGCCAACGCCCGTAGCGACGCCCTTCCCGCCCGGCCCGCCCAGCAAACTGGGCCTGTTCGTGGCGCGCAACCACCCGCAGATCTTTGAGTTGCTGGAGACCCAGGCCGTCACGGTGGTGAAAACGCTCGAACTTGACGCCAACTTCGTCGCGCAGATCAAGCAGACGTCGCCGCGCACCCTGGTGATCGGGCGCATCGACCTGCCGCAGATCAGCCTGGGCGACCTCGACCCGGCAGGCGCGGCGCGGTCGTTCGTCGAGCAGTTGCTGCCCTATGCCGACGACCCGGCGCGGCGGCAGTATTTCGACGGCTGGGAAGCGTATAATGAGCCGGTGGCGAGCAACGCCGAGGAGATGAAGCGGCTGGCGGAGTTCGAGGTCGAGCGGACGCGCCTGCTCGGCGATCGCGGGCTGCGCAGCGTCGTCGGCAACTTCGGCACAGGCCAGCCGCCCCTGGAATTGTGGGAGCCGTTTTTGCCCGCGGTGCAGGTCGCCATGGAGTATAACGGCTGGCTAGGTCTGCACGAATATTCCGCCCCGACCATCTACTATCTGACGACGCGCGAGAACCAGGGCCGCTACCCCGGCGTGGGGCCGGGCGACACAGGCTGGCTGACGCTGCGCTATCGCCAGGTGTATGACCAGATTCTCTTGCCGCGCGGGCTGGGCATCCCGCTGATCTTCACCGAACTGGGCGTAGACGGCCTGGTGACCAACCGCCCCGGCCCGCCCGACGCGCGCGGCTGGCAGCATTTCCAGCAGTACTGGGGCGAAAACGGCTACGGCATATGGGGGCCGGGGGCCTACATCGAGCAGTTGGTCTGGTACGACGAAGCAATGCGCCAGAACGATTACGTCGTGGGCGGCTGCATCTACGCGCTGGCCGCCAGCAGCGGCTGGGAATCGTACGATATCTTGGGGCCGGCCGCCGCCGTGCTACAACAATATCTCAGCGTTCACGCGCCGGCGTGAGCGCGACAGCAAATACGCGGGAGATGTTCCGATGGCGCTAAGTCAACTGCACGCCGGGCTGGCAAACACAGCTCTTCTCTTTATCGCCGCCATCGGCGTTTGGGCGCTGGTTCTGCGCTTGACCGCGCGGCGGCTCACTCCGGCCTGGTACGGCGCCGCCGTAGTCGGCGAGATCGTGATTGTCCTGCAGGCGGGGATCGGCCTGATCCTCTACTTGCAAGGGCTGGACGCGGCGTTGCCGCGCCCATTCATGCACATTCTGTACGGGACGGTTGCTGTGGTGACGCTGCCCGCCGCGCACGGCTATTTCGGCAATATCAAGGATGAGGGAGCGAAGGCGATCGCTATGGCGCTGGCCTGTTTCTTCCTGTGGGGCATCTTGACGCGCGCCGCGTCGGTCGCGCAATTCCTGCCGGCGTAAGCCCGGCGAGCGATAAAGGGAAAGGACGCATCCGGCCAGGCGCCTCTGCCCCGATCCGCTGTCGAGGCGCATCGCAGCGGCGACATCCCTGCCGCCGAACCGAAGAATAACCCGACAAGGCGGCGTTATTTGATAGCCGCCCGTTTTTCTTGATAGAATTGAGCAGGCAAATCGGCAGTCGTACCAGATGAGTCTGGAATATGTCCAAACAAGTTCTGGTCCTCAATGCAAGCTATGAACCGCTCAGTTTGGTATCGGTGAGGCGCGCCATCGTGCTCCTGCTGCGTGAGAAAGCCGAGATGTTGGAGGCGACGGAAAGCCTATTGCGCAGCAGCAGCCAGGCCATCCCCGTCCCGCTGGTCATTCGCCTGGTGCATTACGTGCGCCTGCCGCATCGCAAAGTGCCGGCGACGCGCGCCTCGGTGATGCTGCGCGATGCGTATACCTGCCAGTATTGCGGCGCTGCGCCGGGACGCAGTTGGCTGACGGTCGATCACGTGGTGCCGCGCAGCCGCGGCGGCGCCCACGACTGGGAAAACCTGGTTACGGCCTGCACGCGCTGCAATCAAAAGAAAGGCTCGTGCACGCCGGAGGAAGCGGACATGCCGCTGCGCCGCAAGCCGTTTGAGCCAAGCTACGTGGCGTTGGTTCTGCTCAGCAACCCGGTGGCGGCTAAGCGTTGGGAAAGGCTGGTCGAAGCGACCCATGACCAAACGCCCAACAGCGCCCTGCCCGTTCTCGTTTAGCAATGGATGAGGGATGACCATGCCCGTCTATGATGCCCGTCGCGAGACGCTGGACGCAATTACGCGCCGCATCTCCGATCTGAGCGAACAATCATTGACCCAGCTTGCCCAGTACATCAGCTATCTGAAGTGGCAGGAGGAACTGTGGCACAGCCTGCTCGATGACGACGCCGATGAACGCCCCGACCAGACCTTGATCTGGCAGTATGACTTCCTTGAGGGCTTTCCCGCGGCGCGACAAGTAGCGACGCGCGAGCCTGATATGATGGAGGTGAAGGTGGGCGCGGCGACTTGCGGCATGGTGCAGCAGTTGGCGCTGTGGGAACACCCGCCCGTGACAGGCAGCGCGGTGTGCGAGTACCAGTTGCGCGTACCGGCCGAGGTGGAAAGCCTGCGCCTGCGCTTCGCCGCGGGCATTCGCGACGGCGCGCTGATGGAAGGCGAGAACTTGTGCGCCTTTCGCATCTACGTCAACGGTTTGCGCCTGTGGAGCACGACGAAGCAGACCAATGTATGGGAGCGGTACGTCATCGACCTGCCCAGCTTGCCGGGGCAGGACTTGGTGGTGCAATTCGTGACGGATGCGTTGGGGGATAACCGCTGGAACTGGGCGGTATGGGCTGAGCCGCAACTGCTGGGCTATGCCGCGCGGCGCAGCGGGCAGCCGAAAGCGCGCTAACGTCGCGCCCATACGGTCATTGGCGGATCGTCGCGCCGGCGCGCAAATGACAGTTATGCGCCTGTCATTTGCGCGTTTTTGTTGGCGGGCCAGGCGCTGGAACACATAACGGCTTGGTCGCTAAATAGGCATAAAATACGCATACTGTCATGCTGAACGAACATACTGTCATGCTGAGCGTCGCGAAGCATCTGCATCTCTGGTACAACGAGGTTCTTCAGCTCGCTAACGCTCGCTTCAGAATGACAGAGGAGTGACAGACATTTGGCGATCAAACCACATACCTTGGGCTTATGAACCTAATTACGGTTGAGAACCTCTCGAAACAACTCGGCGAACGTCAGTTATTCGAGGACGCGAATCTATTGGTCAACGAGGGCGACCGCATCGGCCTGATCGGCGTCAACGGCAGCGGCAAAAGCACGCTCCTGCGCATCCTCGCCGGGCTAGAAGCGCCGGACGAGGGCAACGTTACCGTGTGGGGCGGGGTGCGCGTGGAGTACTTGGCCCAAGAGCCGGCCCTGGACGAAAACCAGACGGTGCTGGCGACCGTCTTCGCCGGCGAACTGCCGCAGATGCAGCTTGTGCGCCGTTATGAAGAAGCCGTCGCCGCGCTGGAGCGCAACCCGCATGACCCCGCACGCCAGGCTGCGCTCGCCCAGGCCGGCGCCGAGATGGACCGCATGGACGCCTGGGCCGCGGAAGCGGACGCCAAGGCCATCCTCACACGCTTGGGCATCCGCAATTTCGAGGCGCGCATCGGCCACCTGAGCGGCGGGCAGCGCAAACGCGTGGCGCTGGCGCGTGCGCTCATCGACCGCGCCGACGTGCTCATCCTCGACGAGCCGACCAACCACATCGACGCCGAGACGGTGGCCTGGCTGGAGACCTACCTAGCCGACACGCCCGGCGCGCTGGTGATGGTGACCCACGACCGCTATTTCCTCGACCGGGTGGTGACGCGCATCGTCGAATTGGACAGGCGACGTCTGGTCAGCTATCCCGGCAATTACAGCCAATACCTGCGCCTGCGCGCCGAACGCCAGACCCAGTTGGCAGAGGCGGAGCAGAAACGCCACAACCTGCTGCGCCGCGAATTGGAATGGCTGCGCCGCGCGCCGATGGCGCGCGGCACAAAGCAGAAGGCGCGCAAGCAACGCGCCGAGGAACTGCTGCAACTGCGCTACGACGGCGGCGAAGAGACCGTTTCGATCACGTTGGCTTCGCGGCGACTGGGCAAGCAGGCGCTTACCGCCGCCGGGCTGACCAAACGCTACGGCGCACAGGCCGTGGTGGACGATGTTTCGCTCCACCTCGAACCCGGCGACCGCATCGGCATCACCGGACCGAACGGCGCCGGCAAGAGCACGCTGCTCGACATCCTGGCGGGCAAGACGGAGCCCGACGCGGGCGAAGTGCGCTGGGGCGAGACGGTGCGCATCGGCTATTACGACCAAACCAGCGAAGACCTGGACGACCACATGCGCATCCTCGAGTTCGTGGAGGAGGAAGCGCCGCTGATCCGCACCAAAGACGGCGAGCGGGTGGAGGCGGCCAAGATTCTAGAGTGGTTTCTCTTTCCCCGCGCCATGCAATGGGGCCGCATCGGCAGCCTCAGCGGCGGCGAACGGCGACGACTCTATCTGTTGCGCACGCTCATCCACCAGCCCAACGTGCTGATCTTGGACGAACCCACCAACGATCTCGACATTCAGACGCTGGGCGTGCTGGAAGAGTTCTTGGACCACTTCACCGGCTGCCTGATCGTGGTGAGCCACGACCGCTATTTCTTGGATCGCACAGTAGATTACCTGTGCCGGATGGAAGACGGGCGGCTGGGGCCGCGTTATCCGGGGCCGTACGCCACCTATGTAGAGTTGCAGGAGCAGATGGCGACGGAAACAGCCGCGCCGCAGGCGCCTGCGCGGGCAGCCGTCCGCCGCGACGAATCGGCGCCGCCCGCCGCCCGCAAGCTCACTTGGAAGGAGCAACGCGAACTGGAGACGCTGGAAGCGCATATTGCAGAACTGGAACAGCAGAAGACCGATCTGACGGAGAACATGGCAGCCAGCGGTGACGACTACTTGGCCTTGCAGCGCCTCTCAGAGCAGCTGGACGGGGTCGAGGATCAACTGTCCGCTGCGCTCGACCGCTGGTTCCAACTATCGGAAATAGCCGAACAGACGGAAGGGACATAGTAGAACCGATGACGGATTTCGCCCGCTATCTTAACATTCGCAGCGCGCTTATGCCCGTGCTGTCGCCCGACGGGGACCGTGTGGCATTCCTGACGGACATCAGCGGCAACTATCAGGTGTGGAGCGCAGCCGCCGCGCCGAACCCGGCGGATCCTTGGCCGCGCCAGTTGACCTTCTTCGCTGACAAGGTGTGGGAATTGCACGGCACGGCGCAGGCCGGCCATCTGATCGCGGTCAGCGACTACGCCGGCAATGAACGCCAGCAACTCTACCTGATCTCGAACTACGGCGCGGGCGCGGATGCCGCCGGCGGCCATACGGTGCGGCGCTTGACGCAGAACGATGCCGCCATCCATACCTTCGGCGCCTGGAGCGCGGACGGGCAGGAAATCCTCTACACCAGCAACGCGCGCAACAACGTCGACTTCGACATCTACCGCATGGACCTGCGCGACGGCGAAGAGCGCCGGGTATGCGAGTGCGCAGGCCGGCGCAGCATCGTCGCCTGGATCGGTGAGGGACGCTATGCCGTGTCGGCGGATTCGGTCGCCAGCGAGCAGATCGAGCTGTACCTGCACGACCTGGCAACCGGCGAAGAACGGCATCTGACCGCGGACCGCCCGCCGGCGCGCTACGCTTCGTTCGCCGCGGCGGGCGACGCGGTGTACCTGGTGACGGACCGCGACCACGACCGCGGCGCCGTCTGCCGGATAGACTGGCAGACGGGCGCGCTGGTCGAGATCGCCCACGCCGGCCGGTTCGATGCGCATTTGGACGGGGCCGCCGGCGAGGTCGAACTGCTGGCCGCGGCCGCGGACGGTCGCACCGCAGCCGCAACCGTCAACGTCGAGGGCTATAGCCGGCTCTTCCTGCTCGATTTGCAAGAGGGAGACCTAGAACCGGTGACGCACCTGCCGGATGGGGTGATCACGCATCTTGGCTTCGGCGCAGACGGGCGCACCCTGGCCTTCGACTTCCAATCGCCGCTGCAGCCCGCAGACGTGTGGACGCTGGACGCGGGCAGCCGCGCGCTCTTCCGGCTGACGCACAGCGACCGCGCCGGCATCGACAGCGCCGGCTTCGTCGCGCCGGAACTGATTCGCTTCACGACCTTCGACGGGCGTTCGCTGCCCGCCTTCTACTACCGGCCGCAAACGCCGCCCCCGAATGGCGGCTGCCCCTGCATCCTCTACGTGCACGGCGGGCCGGCTTCCCAACAGCGCCCGGACTTCGACCTGCGCTTCCAGTACTTCCTCAGCCAGGGGTACGCCTTGCTGGTCCCGAACGTGCGCGGCAGCACCGGCTACGGCCGCGAGGTCATGATGCTCGACAACGTAGAGCGGCGCATGGACAGCGTCGCCGATCTGAAAGCGGCGGTCGAATGGCTACACGGTCGCCCGGAGATAGCGGCGGACCGCATCGCCATCTACGGGCGCAGTTATGGCGGCTTCATGGTCCTGGCCGCGCTGACCGAATACCCGGAGCTATTCGCCGCGGGCATCGACATCGTCGGCATTGCCGATTGGGTGACGTTCTTGGAGCGCACCAGCCCGTGGCGTCGCGCCCACCGGGAACGCGAGTACGGCAGCCTGGCGCAACACCGCGACTTCCTGCGCAGCATCTCGCCGCTACATAAGGCCGAACGCATCCGCGTGCCGCTGCTGGTACAGGCGGGCGACAATGACCCGCGTGTGCCGCTTTACGAATCGCAGCAGATCGCAGAGCGGGTGCGCGCCGCCGGGGGGACGGTGGAGTTCGTCCACTACGCCGACGAGGGGCACATGTTCAGCAAGCTGGAAAACCGCATCGACAGCTTCACGCAGATGGCCGAGTTCTTACGGCGGCACATGGGCGGCGGGCGCAGCCGCGCAGAATAGGAGCGCCATCGAGCGAGTTGGGAGCTTCTGCAAAGCCGCGCCCGAGCAGACCGTAACGCTCGGCAACTATGGGTAATCGGGCGTTCTTCAATTCTTGGCCGAAAACAAGATCGTAAAGGCGGCATCCTTGCCGCCGGGCATGTAAACGCGCCCATGCGTCCTCGCGTACGAAGGCGCGAGGACGCGTTTGCACGGGCTTATGCGCCATGATACACTGCAAAGGTAAGGTGTGATCGACGCAGCAAACTGCAAAGGTTCTTGCAAAGATGGCGTTCGGGTCGCATCATTCGATTATCTGCCCGCACGTCCGGCGCGCACCCGTTCAAGCTATCATTCCGAGCCAACCTGCCCGGCGGGCAGTCTTGCGGCTTTGAAGCCATTATCCTGACGTCATCCTGACGTCGTTGTCAATTTATGCAAGAAGTCACCTGTTTCAACTGTCATAGCAGCGTCCGCATTACGCCGGACATGGACCACTGCTCGGTCTGCGGTGAGGACCTGCGCGGGCTGTTGGAGCCGCAGGTCGTGTCGCGCTATTTCGGCGAGCGCGCCGAGACGTTGGCCGCAGAAGGCAAGCTCGAAAACGCGCTGCTCGAGGTGAAGCGCGGGCTGGTCTATGCTGACCTGCCCGACCTGCGCCTGCTTGGGGCGATCCTCGCGCAGCAGCTTGGCCGCTATGACATGATGCGCCAACACGTCGCCGCCATTCCGGTCGACGACTCGCTGCGCGCTGAGGCTGAATGGCTGCTGCGTTCGCACCAAGACCGCCAAGCCGCACTGCGCGAGGGGCTGAAGCGGGAGCGCAGCGCGCCGCATGCAGCGCCGCCGGCGGTGCTGGCCGATGTGTTGGGCGTGCCGGCGCAGCCCTCAACCCAGCCGCGCCGCGCACGCTGGGTTTGGCCGGCGGTGACGGCAATGTTCGCCGTTGCGCTTGTTCTGTCCGGCTGGTTCGTTTTTCAACAGGGCGCAGACTTCATAGCCAACCTCATGGCCGGGATCGACGAGGGCGATGCCGGCGCAGAGGCGCGTCAGCCGGAGACGGAACCGGCGACTATACAAGCGGATGCATCGCCAACGCCTGCGCCCGTGCAGCCAAGCCCCACGGCCGCGGTCACGCCCGTCACGCCAACTCCAGTCCCGCAGCCGACGCCCGCCGTGCCCGAAGACCTGGTCTTGCAGGTGACGGAGACGCCTGCCCTGGCGGACAGCAGGCCGGGCAGCGCGGTCACAGCAGCCGGAACGGGCAATGGCTTTGACCTGCGGAAATATCTGCTCGATGCAGGCTTTCCCGAACTGGCGGAACTGCCCATCGAGGCGCGTCTCCAGGACGGCAAGCTCATCTTGCAGGGCCTTGTCTTCATGGATGTGCAGCGTCGCGACCTGTTGAGCTTGCTCAGCCAAACGCCGGGCATCCAGGACGTGAACGCCGTGGACGTGCTGCTGCGGCCCAAGGCAACCTACACCGTGCAAGAAGGCGACACCCTCTGGTCGATTGTCTACGACATATACGGAGATGTCGAGCGGCTGGAGGAGTTTTCCGCCGCCAACTTGGACGTCGTGCCGCAGCCGGGGCTGTTGCGCGTCGGAGACGTGCTCAAGGTTCCGCCCGTCGAATAGCCGCGGCTGTCCCAGGCAAAACGAAGCGGGGAGCATCTCGACTGGCGATGCTCCCCGCTTTTCAATTTTCTTGCGCCTTCGACCCGGTTCGAGGGGTTACTGCTGGACGAACTCCGCCTCGATGTTGATGTCGATATCCTTGCCCACAAGCCACCCGCCGGTCTCCAGGGCGACGTTCCACGTCAATCCCCACTCCTCGCGGTTGATCTTCGTGTTGGCTTCAAACCCGACCGCCGTAGCGCCCCAAGGCGACTTGGACTGTCCCAGATACGTCGCATCCAGAACGACCGGCTTCGTTACGTCGCGGATGGTCAGGTCCCCGTGGATCTTGGCCGTCGTATCGCCCGTGCGCTCGACGCGTTTGCTCTTGAACACCATCTCAGGGTGATCAGACGCGTTCAAGAAATCATCAGAGCGCAGGTGATCGTCGCGCTGGCCATCGCGCGTATTGATGCTGCCCGTATCAATGCGGGCCTCTACCACTGCATCTTCGGGCCGATCCGGGTCAAACTGAAAATCCACATCGAACTTCTCGAACTCCCCTCGCACCTTGGACAGCATCATATGCCGTGCAATGAATTGGACGGAGCTATGAGCGGGATCGAGTTGCCAAGCCATTTTATTTCTCCTCTTTTACATGTCATTTTACATGTCAATAGCCGCAGACCCACAGAACGGGCCTAGTCATAAACGTTGGTTGCGCTGCACGCAGGCAATCGCATGCAGCACAATACACTATACTTTTTATAGCAGACCAACGCCCCGCGTTCCGTAACATTTCGTACAAGCAAAGCGTATGAACAACGATTGCATCTGCTTTGCAAAAACTTATGCGCCCGGAGCAGGCCGCGCGCATAAAAAAAGCGCCGCGACATGCGCGGCGCCCTCTCATCTGCCCTCTCCGCCGGCTAGCGCGGCGGGTGCATCGGCATGACGACGTGCAGGAACTCCTCTTCGCCGAGGCCGACGGGACGAATGGCGCCGGGCCGCGTGCTCTGGGTCGTTTCGAGCACCACCTGCGGCTGGTCGATCTGGCTGAGAACGTCGATCAGGTAACGCGCGTTAAATGCGATCTCCAGGTCCGTGCCTTCAACCAGCGCATCAAGTTCGTTGACGTTGTCGCCCATCTCCTGGCTGGAGGCGGTGAGGCGCACCTGGCCTTCCTTTTCGCCGTTGCCGGGCACGACGGCCAAGCGGATGATGTTGGCGTTGTCGCGCGCAAAGAGGAAGGCGACGCGCACGGCCTTGAGCAGCGCGGCGGTGTCGACCACCGTGCGCGTGGTGTGCGTCTTGGGGATGATGGCCCGGTAGTCGGGGAAGCGCGCATCGATCAGTTGGCTGACGAGTTCCACGCGGTGGAAGCTGCCGCGCGCTTCGGGCTTGCCCCAGATCTGGAATAGCGCCTGGTTGCGCGACTGGGTGACGATCACCTGTACGGGCCGCTCTTCATCGGCGTCAGCGCTGATGCGCGCCAGTTCGCCGAGGCTTTTCGCCGGCACGATCACCGTCATCGGTTCCTTGACCGAGGCTTTGTCCAAGACGATGCTGCGCACGCTGAGGCGGTAACCGTCGGTGGCGGCCATCGACAGCCGTTCCGGGTTGAAGCTGACCTCCACGCCGGTGAGAGTGGGGCGGCTCTCGTCGGTGGACGCAGCGAAAGCCACCTGGTCGATCATCTTGCGCAGACCGGGCGGTTCGAGTTCGATGCGCGTCCCTTCGAGGATTTCGGTCGATTCTTCGATCTCGTGGCCGCCGCCCGCGGTGGGGATGATGGGGAAGTCGGCGGCGTCGATGCCCTTCATGTTGGCCTCATAGCGGGCGCAACGCAAGTGCAGCGTCTGCGTGCGCACGGCCAACTCCATATCAATCCGCTCCGGCGGCAGACTATTGACGAACTCGGCCAACAGCCGGGCGGGTACTGTGATGGCGCCTTCGTCCTCCACCTTGGCCCCGATCCAGCAATTCACGCCGATCTCAAGGTTGGTGGCGGCCAGACGCAACTCGCCGTCCTTGGCCTCGAGCAGAATATTGCCCAGCACCGGGAGCGTGCTGCGCGTTGCTACGGCGCGACCGACGATTGAAAGTCCCTTTGCCAAGTTTTCCTGAAGACAGCTTACCCGCACTGAGTCCTCCCTGCATCACGCGCTGTGCTTGTGTGCCGAATTCGCTCCGGGCTGTCGTGCCTGCCAGTCCGTCCATCGAGTCTACATCTGTTGAGCGCCGCCGAGGCGTATGGGTTGCGTCACGGCTTGCGGAGCGATGCGTTATCGTTGCGCCTGCATCTAGCGACGCTCGCAACATGAATCGATCCCAGACCGGTTCGCGCCCCGGCTGGAGAGAGTATATCATAAGATTTGACAAAGACGGAACTTGCGGAACCGGACGGCATTGCATAAGCGTTTGCAGCGCACGGCTCTGTCCTAGTTTCTTCGCCAATCCATGCGTAGGGAAGGCGCCGCCAGGGTTGCAGACATCTTTGCCGGCATACTCGCCCGTTCTTCTGCCGCCGGGGATGGCGGCGATCCCGGCATCGGCTGGGCTTGCTCGCCGCCTGCATCCGGCCTATAATCCGGCTGTGCGCAGCCCGGCGGATGTGCCGGCAGCCGGCCAAATTGCGTGCGAATCGGGTAATGCGACGTGGATGGTCGAGTTGGGATGACCAAAGCGAGTTTGAATCAGCGGATATTCGAAGCGATCAAATCGCCTCACCGGGCGACGCGACCGGCGCAGCCTGAGCGGGTCGAGCCTGCTGCTGAAGCCGAGACGAACGCAACCGGCGACTTCGGTGAAGCGGAGTTGGTGGCGCGGGCCAAGCAGGACCCCGCCGCCTTTGGCGCGCTCTACGAAACATACGTAGACCGCATCTATGCCTACATCTACCACCGGGTAGGCAACGTGCAAGATGCGGAGGACCTGACCGCGCGCACCTTCTACCGCGCGCTGGATCGCCTTGAGACGTACGAAGATCGCGGGCTGCCCTTTGCGGCGTGGCTCTTTCGCATTGCGCACAACGTGACAGCCAACTGGCATCGGGACGGCAGCCGCCGTCATTTCCTCTCAATCGACCGGCTCTGGAGCCACAGCCGCGACGACGATTCGCCGGAGAGCCGGGTCGAGCAAGAAGAAACGCACGCCGCACTCTGGGCGGCGATTCGCCGGCTGCCGGAGGATCGCCGCAATTTGCTGCTGCTTAAGTTCGGCAGCCAGATGTCGAACGTCGAGATCGGCGCCTTATTGCAAAAAAGCGAGAGCGCTATCAAGTCGCTCTACTTCCGCACGTTGGCCGCGCTGCGCCATGACCTGGAAGCGCGCGGCTGGGGCGCGGCAGAAATGCACGAGGCCGGCAGGGAGCAAAGCGAGGGATCCGGTGCAGACCAAGACTAAGCTTCGGCAAGGCGCAAGCGGCAGAACGAAGGCGTTGTACAGGCTTGCAGAAGGCCTGCTCGGCCCGCGCGTCGATCGAAACTATGCCGCCAGCCGCATTGATATGGGCGACGGGCGGACGTTGGGGCCGGAGGACGTGTTGGAAGGTCACTGGAACCGTCTCGTCGCGCAGCGACGAACGCGCGACGCACGCACCGTGCAGGTGCGCGTGTCCGACAATTTCAGCGCGGCCATCATGGTCATGGCGCCGGAACTGACGCCTTTAACGCAATTGGCCGAGGAGGTGGCGGACGCCTTGCCCGCGGTGCATCCCGCTCCCCAATTCCGCCGCGACCTCTACGAAGCCCTCGAACGGACGCATCGCCAACACAGCGCTCAGCGAGCGCTTGGCACGCGCCTTGAACAGCCGCCGGACGAGGGACGCCGAGCCGTGTGGCAGGCGTTCGCCCTGTTGGCGTTGGCGCTTCTGCTGTGGGCTGGCTGGCGCAAGGCGCGCCGTCGCCCCTAAAGGCGCTGAGCGAGGCCGCTCTATCCGTTCTGCGTTACTCAAACAGACGCATAGGCGCACAAACAAAGAGCCGGAGCGCAATCATGCTCCGGCTCTTTGCCGTCTATGGTCTTCTAATTCCAGACGGTTTACTCGCCCGCCGGTTGTCATTCTGAAGCGAGCGGCAGCGAGTTGAAGAATCTCTTCGTACCGCGCTCCGGACGCCGGCTAGATGTTTCGCTTCGCTTCTACGAAACTGACACCGCAGACAAAGGCCAGTATCTTCACTTCGTTCAGCACGACAATATGCGCACACGACAATATGCGCAGAGGCGCAATCGCGCTAGATCACCGTGCGGTTGCGGATGTCGTCCAGGTATTCGACGGCGGTAGAGAACGCGTCGCGTTGCGCCTCTTCGTCATCGCCCGCCTCGCCTGGCGCAGAGAGGCGCGCCGGCCCAACGCCGGGCACGTCGATCATGGCTTGCGCCTCGCTCTGCGCAATCTTAAGCATGCTGTCGGCCACAGCCGCGCCTGCGGTCTCGCGCTGTTTGATGGCGCTGTTGCCGAGCAGATTCTTGGTCTGCGTGAGCATGCCGATCAGGTCATGCATCGGCTTGGCGCCGGCGCCGATGATAAAGCCCGTGATGATCACATCCCACACGCCCGGTACGCTCTCCACAAAGTTGGGGACCAGCGGACGCAGGTAGTCGAACAGGCGCATGCCCGTATAGTTCGAGATGAGGATGCCCAGCACCACGCTCAGCACCAGGCTCGTGCCGCTCTTGAACTGGACATATTGCGGCGATTTGACCTGGGCGGGCTGCCAGCGGCGGAAATTAAGCAGCACCCAATCGATGTAGTTCCAAAACATCTCGACGCCGCGCTCGATGGCGAGGGAAGCGGCCATGAGCGGCAGCAAAATAAACCACAGCGAAGGTTCCGGCGTCGCTGCGCCTTCCTGCGCGTCGACGCCGGCCTGGACAGGCGCAGCCGACAAGGCGACGGCGCTCGCCCAAACAGCGGCGACGAACAAGCCCCGCACTCGCGCGTTCGACGAGAAAAGGCGGCGGCGATCTGTCCGCTGATCTGCTGAAGATTGACCGTTCTGGTGCATGGGAATTGTCCCTTCTTCCACTGTATGCCGGCCTGCGCCTAGAGCGTCTTGGCCAGCTCGACGAGCAGCCGCACGCCGTAGCCGGTGGCGCCCTTCGGGCTAAGCGGGTTGGCGTCGACATCGGTCCACACCATCGACGCAATGTCGAGGTGCGCCCAGGGATAGCCCTCGGTGAAGTGCTCGATGAACTTGGCGCTGCTCGACACGCCGCTGGTGCGCCCGCCGGAATTCTTGACCTCGGCCATGTCGCTCTTAATCTCGTCGGCGTATTCGTCGTACATGGGCATAGGCCAGAGCCGTTCGCCGCTGCGCTCTGCCGCAGCGAGCAGCGCGTTCTGCAGCGCCTCGTCGTTGGCGAAGAGGCCGGCGGCTTGGCGGCCCAGGGCAATGCCGATGGCGCCGGTCAGCGTCGCCAGGTCGACGACGGCAGCCGGTTCGTAGCGCGCCGCATAGCCGAGCGCATCGGCCAAGACAAGCCGGCCTTCGGCGTCGGTGCTGATAATCTCGGCCGTCTTGCCGGTGATGCCGGTGAGGATATCGCCGGGACGATAGGCTTTGCCGTCGGGCATGTTCTCGACGCAGATGGCGAGACCGATCACGCGGCGCGGCAGGTTAAGGCGGGCGATGGCCTCCATCGCACCGATGACCGCGGCCGCGCCGCTCATGTCGTCCTTCATGTACCACATATTCTCGGACGGCTTGATGCTGATGCCGCCGGTGTCGAAGGTGATGCCTTTGCCGACCAGGACCAGCGGCGGAGCATCCGCCGCGGCGTCCGGTGCGTGCTCAAGGATGACGAGGCGCGGCTTATGTGCGCTGCCGCGGCTCACCGCCAGCGCCAGACCCATGCCAAGCTCGCGCATCTCTCGCTTGCCCAGCACAGACCATGACAGACCCGTCGCCTCGGCCATGGCGATGGCGCGCTCGGCGAACTCCGCCGGGTAGAGCACATTGGGCGGCTCACTGACATAGTTACGTGCGCTGTTGACGCCCGCGGCGATGGCCTTGCCTGTCTCCAGCCCAGCCTGAATCGCGGGCAGTTTTTCGGCGTCGAACTCGACCACGACGCAGCACTCCGGACCGGTCTCAGAAGCCTCGCGCTTGTACTGCGGCGGCCGATAGAGCGCGAGCAGCGCGCCTTCCGCCAGCGCTTGCGCCGCCGCAGCGGTTTCCAGGCCGCCCAAGCCCGCGCCATGCAACACCGTGGCATAGGTCTTGACGCCCCGGAGGCCGGCGATGGCCTTGGCGGCAACAGCGGAAGCCTGGCGCGCGGCGTGCAGGTCAAAGGCTTCGGGCTTGCCGAGGCCGACCACCAGCACGCGCGGCGCGGGGGCTTCACTGCCGGCGTAGAGCAGCGCGGTCTTGCCCGCCTCGCCGGAAAAATCGCCCGACCAGATCAGGCGGCTGATGGCTCCGCCCAGGGCTTGGTCAAGCGCGCCCGTGCCGCCTTTGGGCGCGGTCATGCCCTCGAAGAGGTTGACGACCACGCAATCGGCTTGTTGTTGGGTGATGTCACCCTGTTGTGCAGAAATTTCCATAGAACGCCGCAATTCCTTTCGGGAATTAGTATAAGGCCAAGATCACCCCAAGGCCGCAACCAGGCGTCGCGCCGCTTCGTCGAGCGCGCCGTCGGTCTTGCAAAAGGTGAAGCGCGCCAGGTTATCGGTCAGGTATTGGTGTGGCGGGCTGTAGAACGGGCTGGGCGGGATGGCGGCTACGCCAACCTCCTGGGTGAACCAGCGGCAGATGGCGTAGTCGCGGCGGACGCCCGGCTCTACCGGCACGTCCAGCCGCGCCGTGTCGAACAGAATGAAATAGGAGCCGTCCGGCTTGACCGGGTTGAGGCCGATCTCGTCCAGCACGCGGTACAGACGGTCGCGCTTGCCGCGGTACATCTCGCCGAGCCAGGCGAAATAGCCGTCCTCCGTCGCCTGTTGCAGCGCACTAGCCACCGCCTCTTGCAGCGGCGTGGCGACGGTAAACGGGATCCACTGGTGCGCGCTGAAAATGGCCCAGGCCAGCGGCGCGTCGGCGATGGCCCAGCCGATCTTCCAGCCCGTCACCGAGAAGGTCTTGCCGGCGCTGCCCAGGGTGACGGTGCGCTCCCACATGCCGGGCAGCGTGGCGATGCGCACATGCTCGACCGGGTTGGCCCCGTCGGGGTAGGTCATCCACTCGTAGACTTCGTCGCTGAGCACGTAGGCGTTCGACCTGCGCACCAGCGTCGCGATCTGTTCCAGTTCGGCCGCGGTGTAGACCTTGCCCAGCGGGTTTTGCGGCGTGTTGAGAATCAGGAGCCGGGTGCGCGGGGTGAAAGCCGCGGCCAGTTCGTTCATATCCAGCGCCCAACCTGCCGCGCCGCCGCCCTCATGCACGGGGCGCAGCGGCACGTACACCGGCGTGCCGCCTGCCATGATGACCGAGGCGGGATAGCTGTCGTAGAACGGCTCGATCAGGATCACCTCGTCGCCGGGATCGACCAAGGCTTGCACCGTGGCGAAGATGCCCTCGGTGGCGCCGTCGGTCACGACGATGTTGGTCAGCGGATCCAATTCGCGGCCAAAAAGAGGGCCGTACAGATCGGCCAGCGCCTGCACCAGATTGGGCTGCCCGGCGCTGCGGGCGTACTGGTTCAAGTCCGCGGCGATGGCCTGTTGCGCCGCCTCTTTGATGAAGTCGGGCGCGGGAAAGTCGGGAAAGCCCTGTCCGAGATTGACGGCGTTGTGCCGGTTCGCCAGAGCCGTAAACTCGGCAAACACGGTTGTACCGAAGCCGCTGACCCGCTGCGCGGGTCGAAATGCGGGGGATGCAGAAGTAGGTGCAGTAGATGCAATGGGTTTGGTCATGCGCTCGTTCGTCTATCGTCTCCGGCGGATCGGTTAACAGGAGATCATTATAGCCGATCGCCGCGCTGGAAGCGAAGGCCGCGGGCCGGGCGGATCACCCTGCGTCCAGCGAGCGAACGATCCGCACCAGCGCATCGTCGCCGCCCACGTTGCCGGGGAAGACGACGTAGGCCAAGCCGGGATAGCGACTCTCCGGCCCTGCCTGCCACACGGGCACGCCGGGCAGCGCCTGGCCGAACACAAAGGCGCGGCGCATGCCCAGGGCCTTGGTGGCGATGTCGCTAGAGGTGATGCCGCCCTTGGCGACCAGGTAGCGCGGGCGCACCTCCAGGCTGCGCACGATCTCGACCAGGCTGTCGGAGACGCGCCTGCCGATCGCCAGGCTTTCGGCAGCGTCCGCGCCGGTGATAAGGCCGCGGCTGGTGTAGAGCACGACGTCGCGGCCCTCTTGCAGCGCCGCGTTCAGCGCGTCGACGGCGACGGCCACAGCCTGGCCGGCTTGCGCCTCGTCGAGCAGCGCGGCGGCATCGATCTCGACGCGGGCGATGCCGGTTTCAGCCAGCAAACGGTTGACCTGGGCGGTCGTCTTGGGCACGTAGGAGCCGACGACAAAGAGCGCGCCGCCCTCGGCGGGCAAGGAGAGGTCGGCAGGGCCGAGCAGCGGCCGCGGCGCGATGCCGGCGCGCACCTGCACAAACGAGGCCGCTGTGC
Source organism: uncultured Caldilineaceae bacterium (assembly GCA_964649875.1). Classification (GTDB taxonomy): domain Bacteria; phylum Chloroflexota; class Anaerolineae; order Caldilineales; family Caldilineaceae; genus JASGTU01. Next base: position 12,093 of record CAZYSJ010000013.1, on the reverse strand, counting down.
GGTAGAGAAAACGCTTGCCGCTCTCCTCCGCGTCCAGCAGCCCGCTGACAAAGACCTCCATGTCGCGCATCTCAGCCGCGTTGACGACGCAGACAGCCCCGCCCGCCAGATCCATGAGCGCCCGCCCAACCGCGCGGGGGCCGTGGGTGCGAAGCTGCTCGATGCTGATAGCCCGCACATGCGCCGCACGCACGCGGCCGTCCGTCTTTTCCTCGACCCACTGACGCAGGTCCGACGAACGATAGCCGAAGGCGGCGTCGCGGGCGAAGGGCGTCTCCGCCGCAGGGATGAGCGCATCGCCTTCGGCCACGTAGTGGATGTCGCCGAGGGTGTAGCGCCCCCCTTCGAGGAAGAAGGGGATGATGAGCGTGGCGTCGAAGCGTTGGCCCAGGCCCTCTGCCAGCGCGTCGACCTCGCCGGGGTAGTGGCCGCGCAGGGTGGAGTCGCTGCGGCTGACCACGGCGAAGTCGCGGCCGGCAGCCTGGGCGGCGCGGGTTAGATTGCGCCCGATCTCGGCATTCAGCGCCTGGGCTTCGGCCAACGGCAAGCTGCGCGAGTTGGTGAGGACAAAGAACACCGGTTCGCGGCGCGCCAGTTCGGCCTGCAAGGCGGGCGCGGACCACTCGGTCAGCACCGGCACATCGTGGACGGTTTGCGTGCCGGTCGGGTCATCGTCCAAGACCACGAGAGTGCGCTTGGCGACGACCAGTCGTTCTTGGATTTCAGGCAGAAGCGAGTCGGCCCACGGTTCAGGCAACGCGGCTAGGGTCTCGCTCAGGCGGATCGGTTGGGCATCCATTGCACGCAGTTCCCTTTCTGGCGGCGTGTTGTGTGCGGCGTGTCTGTGAATGGGATCATGGCTTCGAGCTTGTTGAGCATCGCGCGGCGATTCGCCTAGCCGGCGCCGCGCGACGCATTGGGTTCATTCGGGGAGGGGATCGCCGGGGAGGGTGAAAAGACCGGCAGGCGCGGTGTCGGGCACGAGGATCTGCAGCGCCTGCGGCAGCAGCCGGCAAGTGAAGGGCGTATCGCCCGCCGGCTCGCCGTCCAGGTGATATTGAATGGGCGGCGAACAGCGCACCGCTACGCTGCGACCTGTGATCACCGTCACGTCCGGGTCCCGTTCATGCTGTTCGAGCGTCACTTTGAGCGCGTATTCGGCGAGCTTGGACCACTCGCGCCAGCGCAGCAGCCAAACTTCAAATCGGCCGTCGTCGAGGACGGCGTTGCGGTTGAGGTTGACTTCCCCGCCGAGAAACATGCGAATATTGCTGGCGTTGACCATCAGATACTCGCCTTCCAGCGTGCGGTCATCCACCGTCACGACGGTATGCGGGCTGCGATAGTTAGGCAGATGCAGCAGGGCTTTGGCGAAATAGCCGAGCTTGCCCAGGCGTTTGAGCCAGCGCGGGCGAGGCTCCACCTGGCTGACGATATACCCGTCCACGCCGGTGCTGGCCCACAGCAGCCAACAGCGACCGCTCTCATCGCCTTGGCCTACGTCCATACGCCGGATGCGTCCGCGCGCCAGCGAGCGCGAAACTTGGCGCATCCAGTTCGGCGCCAGAATGTTGGGCAAAGGCAAGCCGAATTCTTTGGCCAAAACGTTGGCCGTGCCCGCGGGCAGCGGGGCTAGCACGGCGTCCGTACCGACCAACGCATTGGCGACCTCGTTCAGCGTGCCGTCTCCGCCGGCGGCGAAGATGAGACGCCGACCGTCTGCCGCCGCAGCGCGGGCAAGTTCCGTGGCGTGGTTCGGGCGTTCCGTCGACTCGACTTCGAGAGACCAGCCCCGCCGCTTCCAGAATTGGGCAAAGTCGTCGATGGCGTCATGCCAATCCCAGAAACCGGCGTTTGGGTTATAAATCAGGGACGCGCGACGCTGCGAGGCGGGCATGGCTTGGTTTTCCGGGCAAAGTCGATCACGCAGTGCGTAGGGCAACACACCAAGACGCATTATAGCCGGCGGAGCGGCAGCCGAACCGGCCGTGCCGGACTGCGGGCCGCTTGCAACAAGCGCTGCTGTCTCCTGGCCGACAGTGTACCATCGGCATCCGTCCTTTGGCAACGCAGAGGATTGCGCCCGAAATTTGACTTGCGTTTGTGAGTCAAATTACAATTGAGTGCATATGCGCCTGTAAGAAACAGGCGCAACCGATCGCTTATTGGTTGGATCGCTCAGTATCTGTCATTCTGAGGTAAGCGTTGGCGAGCCGAAGAATCTTGTTGGCTCAGAGGTTGAGACCCTTCGCTGCGCTCAGGGTGACAAGTGGCGTATTTAGCGATCAACCCACTTACTGTCGCTTAATAACGCAACGGCGCCATGCAATGTCTGCACTGTCACATACACGGCTAGTTTCATCGTCATTAACAACGCGACTATCGTTACCGTCCACCCACGGTACACCTGGAGCCGTCCGCAGTACAGATAGCGGCGCGCGGCGTCACCGTATCAAGTAAGCCATAAGCCTCTGCCCCGATGCTGATCGGCGGAGGCTTATTTAACGCCTGGCGCACCAACGGCTGCTGCGCCGCCTGCGCAGACGAATCGCGCAGATTCGATCTCTCCGCCTGGCTTGCGGGGGGCCGGCTCTGATTCGCGCTGCGCAATTCAACGCCGAAATCGGCCTCTGTTAAGCCCGTATGGGCCTGTCATTGTCCTAATGAAGCAGTAGCAGCATTGTTCCCAAAAGGAGGCAATACCTTGTTAGCAGGATCCGCATCAATATATGTCGCCCTTGTCTTGGGCATCGTCGGCCTCGGCTTCGTCGTCTGGAAGTTGCGCGAGGTCCTCTCCGAAGATGCCGGCAACGAGAAAATGCAGCAGATCGCGGCCGCAGTCCAAGAAGGAGCGTCCGCGTTTCTGAACCGTGAATACACGTATCTAGCCGGTTTCGTCGTAGTCGTAGCCCTGATCATCGGCCTCTTTGTCGATTGGCTGACGGCCATCTCCTTCGTGACCGGCGCCCTGACCTCGGCTGCAGCCGGCTACTTGGGGATGTGGACGGCCGTGCGCTCAAACGTGCGCACCGCAGCCGCAGCCTCTCGCAGCCTGAATGACGGTCTGCGCGTCGCCTTCGGCAGCGGTTCGATCATGGGCATGGCCGTGGTGAGCTTCAGCCTCATCGGCATCACCGTGCTCTACATCGTCTTT
>CAZYSJ010000013.1:0-8839 GCA_964649875.1 uncultured Caldilineaceae bacterium | reverse complement strand
CATGGCCGTGGTGAGCTTCAGCCTCATCGGCATCACCGTGCTCTACATCGTCTTTAGCGGTCTCGGCCACAGCATGCTGGAGGTTATTACCTACATCGCCGGCTTCAGCTTCGGCGCCAGCAGCATCGCCCTCTTCGCCCGCGTGGGCGGCGGCATCTACACCAAGGCCGCGGACGTGGGCGCAGACCTGGTCGGCAAGGTGGAGCAGGGCATCCCCGAAGATGACCCCCGCAACCCGGCCGTCATCGCCGACAACGTGGGCGATAACGTGGGCGACGTGGCAGGCATGGGCGCCGACCTCTTCGAGAGCTACAGCGGTTCCATCATCGCCTGCGCCACCCTCGGCGTTGCCGTCGCCTTAACGCTCCAGGATCAAAACCTGATCGGCCTGGCGACGCTGCCCTTCCTGGTGGCGGCCGTGGGCATTATCGCTTCTCTGATCGGCACCTTCCTGGTCAAGGCCCAAGACGGCGCCACGCAGCACGACCTGCTCAAAACCCTGCGCACCGCGGTTTACGGCGCGTCGGGTCTCGTGCTCGTCCTGGCGGCCATCGTCGTCCCGCTCTCCGGCCTCAGCTTCCTCTTCTGGGTCGTCATCCTGATCGGTCTGTTGGCTGGCAACGGCATCTCCTTCTTCACCGAATACTACACCTCGTACTCGTCCAAGCCCACGCAAGGCATTGCCGCAGCGTCGGAAACCGGCCCTGCCACCCTCATCATCCAGGGTCTATCGGTCGGCATGATGAGCACCGTCGGCCCGGCCGTCATCGTGGCCGTTGCCATCCTGCTCAGCTATATTCTGGGCCTGCGTGCAGTCGGACAGGTCTTTGACGCCACCAGCGCCACCTTCTTCGCCAATGGCGGCCTGTACGCCGTCGCCCTCGCCGGCGTCGGCATGCTCAGCACGCTGGGCGTAACCCTAGCCAGCGACGCCTACGGCCCAGTAGCCGACAATGCCGGCGGCATCGCCGAAATGTCCGACCTGCCCGACGAGGTGCGCGACCGCACCGACGCTCTGGACAGCCTGGGCAACACCACAGCGGCTACGGGCAAGGGCTTCGCCATCGGCTCCGCGGTCCTCACCGCTCTGGCCCTGATGGCCGCCTACGTATCCGCCGTCGGCGCAGCGGGAACGACCATCAACCTCAACATGCTCGATCCGAAGATGCTGCCCGGCCTGATCATCGGCGCCGTGCTGCCCTTCCTCTTCTCCGCCCTGACGATGACAGCCGTGGGCAAGGCCGCTTTCCAGATCGTGCTGGAAGTGCGTCGCCAGTTCCGCGAGATCCCCGGCCTGATGGAAGGTACGGGCACGCCTGACTACCGCACCTGCGTCGCCATCAGCACGCAGAGCGCGCTGCGCGAGATGGTCATCCCCGGCGCGCTCGCCATCGTCGTCCCCGTCGCAGTCGGCTTCATCCTGGGCGCTGAAGCCCTGGCCGGCCTGCTCATCGGCGCCATCGCCTCCGGCTTCATGCTCGCCGTCATGATGGCGAACTCCGGCGGCGCCTGGGACAACGCTAAGAAGTGGATCGAGACGGGCGAAATGGGCGGCAAGGGCTCGCCCGCGCATAAGGCCGCCGTCATCGGCGACACCGTCGGCGACCCCTTCAAGGACACCAGCGGCCCGTCGCTCAACATCCTCATCAAGCTCATGAGCATCGTCAGCCTGGTCTTTGCCGGCCTCTTCGGTTCCGGCATCTTCTAGGCCGCGCCACAACTTAGCTTTATCCAGAGCGGGGAACTGTGAGTTCCCCGCTCTGCGCGTCCGGCGCCGGCCTGGGCTCGATCCAACGCCCTTGACAAGCCGCCGCGCATTTCGTATACTCCTTACTAACTACACGAAACACCGGCAGCCGCCCCGACTCCGGTTGAGCCAACTATTACCAATTCCCCCGGCAAAGGACTTCACTCATGTCAGCCCCAGAACCGACCCAGCCAAACGCCGAAGCGATCGCTCAGGACGCCAATGAGATGGACCTGCCGCCGCCGCTGCGCGCCGACAGTTCGCTCACGGCGGCCAACGCCGCCTTCGGCGAATACATGGTGCGCAAAGGCTTCAGCGACAACACCATCAAGGCCTTTCGCAATGACCTGAAAATCCTGCTCGGCTATCTTGACCCGCAAACGCCGCTTCATCACGTCTCGACGCGCCGCCTAGAGGAATTTCTTGAATGGATGCAGTTTGGCCGCGGCAAACCATGCAGCGCCAAGACCCTCACCCGCCGCATCACCACGCTCAAGGTCTTTTTCGGCTGGCTGCACGGCATCGGCGTCCTCGGCACAGACCCGGCGGAACCCGTCGTCCAGCAGTCTGCCCGCACCCCGCTGCCCACCATCCTGCGCGATGCAGAGGTGAACCGGCTGGTGCGCGCCGCACAGGACTATCTCTGGGACCGGCGTCGCCCCGACGCACGCCCCTATCTGCTCGTCAGCCTGCTGCTTCAAACCGGCATGAAAAAGGCCGAGTGCGCCAACCTGCTGCTCTCCGACCTGGATGTCTCCGATCCGCAAAACCCCCAGGCGACGATCCGCTACCGCGAGGAGCGCAACGCCCACAAGAATCGCCGGCTGAGCCTGCACCCCAGCATCGTGCCCGCCTTCAACCAATACCAGGAGCAGTACAAGCCGGCCACGTATCTCTTCGAATGTACGCCTCGCAATTTGGAGTACGTGCTGGAGGAAGTCGGCGAGCGCGCCGGCATCCGCTCCGTCCAGGTAGGCTTCGAGACCCTGCGCTGGACGTCGGCGGTCAATGATTTTCGTCACGGCATGCCGGAGGATCAGTTGCGCCAGAAGATGGGCCTGAGCAAGATATCCTGGCGAGAGACGCGGGAGAAAATTTTCACCCTCACCGGGCGGTAAGGGCCTAGGACGCCTTTGGCGTCCGGGCGACGAGCGTCTCTAGTCCCCGCGGATCATGGGCAGCAGGGCGCGGAACGCGCTCTGGTATTCTTGATGCACATCCAGATAGCCCCCGCTCCACCCGCCGATCAGCCAGATGCGGCCGTCCTGAGCTGCCGCGGCCAAATGGCGCCACTCTCCGCTGAGAGGCGAAGGGAAGTTGCTCCACTGGTTGGCGTAGGCGTCATATCGCTCATGCGTGTCGATGGCCCTCGTCCAGCCGCCGCCCAGCGCAAACACGGCCATGCCGTCATAGACCGCGGTCAACCCGCTGCGCGGGACGGACATGGGCGGCAGCCGCTGCCACAGCCCCGTCTCCAGGTCAAAGGCTGCGGCCTCGGCTAGGGCGCGTTGCCCGTCATACCCGCCAATGACATAAAGCCTGTTGCCGGCGACCGTAGCGCCGAAGAACGCAATCGGCGTGTTGAGGCGCGTCGCCAACTCCCAGCGCAGCGCGCCGTCGTCGCCGCTCTGGGGCTGCGTACGCCACACCTCGTCGCGCATGCGTTCGCCATCCCAGCCGCCCAACACATACAGCGCGTCGCCGGCTGCAACCATCGCCGCGCCGGCCAGAGGATTCGGCAGCGTTCCCGCCTGCCGCCACTGACCTTCGGCGGGGTCCAGCGCATAGATGCGGTCGCTAATGGCGATCTCGCCCTCTAGGACGGCGCGGTTGGCGCTTCCCCCTGCGGCATAGAGGCGTCCATCCAACGCGGCGACGGCCAGGTTCGCCAGCGGCTCCGGCAGCGGCGCCAGGCTGCGCCATGAGTTGAAGAGCAGATCATAGGCGTCCGTCGCGGCGATGGTCTGCCCCTGCGCGTTCTCGCCGCCCGCCACGAAAATTTCGCCGGCGAGCAGCGCTGCGCCGTGCCGGCTGCGCGCCTGCGCCAACGGCATGCGCGCTTCCCAGCGGGCCAGCGCCTCCGGGGCCAAGCGGCCTTCGGTCGACAGACCGGCGTCGCTCAGCAGCGTGAAGGAGGTTTTGGGCCGGGTCAACACAGCGGGTGCGGCCAGCAAGAACACGGCAAGCGCCAGCGCGACGAAAAGCGCCCAGCGCTGCCAGGACGCCGGCGTCAGCGGCAGATCGGCCAGCGGCTGCGGCTCAGGGACAGCCTCTCCTTCGGCCTCCGGCTCGGCCGCTTCGACGCCCGGCACGGCCACCCAGCCGCGTTGCAACAGCACCAGCGTCGCCTCGGTGCGGCTGCTCACCTGGAGCTTCTCGAAGACGTTGCGCACGTGGACTTTAACCGTATGCGGGCTGATGACCAGTTCGCGCGCGATCTCGGCATTGCTGGCGCCGGTCGCCAAGAGGCGCGAGACTTCCATCTCGCGCTCGCTTAACGGGTTCTCATCCTCCGCGGCTGTCGTAGACGCGCGCGCTATGTCTTTTGCAGCGGAGCGTGATGGCTGGCCTTTACGCTCCCTGTGCAACTCATCTTGCGTCGCCATCATCAATCCCAACGACGAATCTTAACCGCCGGAGTTCAGGCGCGCCCCAGGGCAAGACAGACGGCGCGCCACTCTTGCAGCGTCAACGTCTCCGGGCGGCGGCGCGCGTCGATGCCGCTCTCGACTAAGGCTGCGCGCACGAACTCCTTGGGCAGTCCCAGATTCGCGCTCAGGCTGTTGCCCAGTTGCTTGCGTCGCTGCCCGAAACCGGCGCGCGCCACCTTAAAGTATTGATCAGGCCGTACATCGCGCACCACGGGCTCGGCGTACACGTCCAGCCGCAGCACCGCGCTGTCCACCTTGGGCTGCGGGTAAAAGGCGGCTGCGGGCACGACGCGCACGATCTGCGGGCGAGCATAGAACTGCACGCTGAGCGCCAACAGCGACATGTCCCCCGGCCCGGCGCAGATGCGCTCGGCGACTTCCTTTTGCACCATGAGCACGGCCAGGCTTGGCGGAGGGCTTGCTTCGAGGATGTGGCGCAGCGCCGCGCTGGTGATGTAGTAGGGCAGGTTCGCCGCCACTTTGTACACCGTCGCGCCGGCCGCGGCGGCAGGGTCGATCTCCAGGATATCCCCGTGCAGCACACTCACATGGGGCCTGCCGGCGAAGTCGGCGCGCAGCAGGTCGACCAGCCGGTCGTCCAGTTCGACGGCGACGACGCGCCCCGCGCGCGCCGCCAACTCATCGGTCAGCACGCCCACGCCGGGGCCGATTTCCAGCACCGTGTCGTCCGGCGTCAGTTCCGCCGCACCCACGATATCGGCTAAATAGCGCTCGTCGGTCAGAAAGTTCTGCGCCAGCGACTGCTTGGGCCGCAGACCGTATCGTCGGAGTCGTTCGCTTACCCGGCTCATGCGAGAGACCGCCGGAGGCGGCTTATTCCTCCTCCAGGCGCAGAACCGACATGAAGGCTTCCTGGGGAATTTCCACCTGGCCGACCATCTTCATGCGCTTCTTGCCGGCCTTCTGCTTTTCCAGCAGCTTGCGCTTGCGCGTGATGTCGCCGCCGTAGCACTTCGCCAACACGTCCTTACGCATCGCCTGCACGTTGGCCCGGCTGATGATCTTGTTGCCGATCGCGGCCTGGATGGGCACCGTGAACATCTGGCGCGGGATGATCTCCTTCATCTTGCTCACCAGCCGCTGCCCCTTGTGATAAGCGTCGTCGCGGTGCACAATGATGCTCAACGCGTCGACCGGCTGCTGGTTGACCAAGATGTCCAGCTTCACCATGTCCGCGGCCCGGTACTCGTCCAGCGTGTAGTCCATGCTGGCATAGCCGCGCGTGCGCGCCTTCAATTCATTGTAAAAGTCTACGATGATCTCGGAAAGCGGGATCATGCAAGCGATCTCGACGCGCTTGGTGTCCAGCCACGTCTGGTTCTTCAACTCGCCGCGGCGCTTAGTCACCAGGTCCATGATCGTGCCGATATGCTCCGAAGGCGAAAAGATGCGCAGCTCGCACCACGGCTCTTCGACGCTCGTGATCTTGGTCGGCTCCGGCAGCGCGGCCGGGCTGTCGATCGTCATCACGGAGCCGTCGGTCATGTTGACGCGATACTCGACCGACGGCGCGGTGAAGATGATGTCCAGGTCATACTCCCGCTCCAGCCGCTCCTGCACGATCTCCATGTGAAACAGGCCGAGAAAGCCCAGGCGGAAGCCGAAGCCCAACGCCTGGCTCGTCTCCGGCTCGTAGATCAGCGCGGCGTCGTTCAGTTGCAGCTTCTCCAGCGCATCGCGCAGTTCGCCGTAGTCGTCGGCATTGGAGGGGTACAGACCGGCAAAGACCATCGGCTTGAGCGGCTGGTAGCCGGGCAGGCGTTCCGTCGCGCCGCCTTCGGCCAACGTGATCGTGTCGCCCACGTCCAGGTCCTGGAGCGTCTTCAGGCCGGTGGCGATATAGCCCACCTCGCCCGCAGACAAGCTGTTGGTCACCAGCATGGCCGGCGTCAGCACGCCGACTTCCAGCGGCTCCAGCACCTTGCCCGTCGTCATCGCCGTCAGCCGCGGCGTCCCCTCGATCTTGCCCTCGAAGACGCGCACATAGGCGATCACGCCCTTGTACGGGTCATACAGGCAATCGAAGACCAGCGCGCGCAGCGGCGCGTTGACGTCACCCGTGGGCGGCGGCACCTGTTCGATGACCTGGTGCAACACCGCTTCCACGTTCACGTCGGTCTTGGCGCTGATGCGCGGGATGTCCTCGGCGGGCACGCCCAGCAGTTCCTCCACCTCCTCGGCCACATCGTCCGGCATGGCCGCGGGCAGGTCGATCTTGTTGATCACCGGCACAATCGTCAGGTCCTGCTCCAGCGCGGCGAAGAGGTGGGCCATCGTCTGCGCCTGGATGCCCTGCGACGCGTCCACCACCAGCACCGCGCCTTCGCACGCCTGCAACGCCCGGTTGACCTCGTAGCTGAAGTCCACATGCCCCGGCGTGTCGATCAGGTTGATCTCGTACTCCTTGCCCTCGTGCCGGTAGATCATGCGCACCGCGCTGGCCTTGATAGTGACGCCCTTCTCCCGCTCCAAATCCATCGAGTCGAGGAGTTGCTCCTTCATCTCGCGCGCGGTGACCGTGCCGGTCATCTGCATCAGGCGGTCAGCCAGCGTGCTTTTGCCGTGGTCGATGTGGGCGATAATCGAGATATTGCGTATGTGATCCAGGTTCATGCCTTTGCCTAATGGGTCGCGCAGGTCGTCTGCGCGCCGAAAGCCTTGCGCCGCGGACGGTTGCATTCAGCCGTCCGCGCCTAAGTATACCAGATTGGCCGCCCAGCCGTAGGCGTCGCCAAGGAACAGATACATTCCAAAGCGGCGAATCCGGCTGCAGGGATGCCGCCGCTACGGGCTGTTGCGACTAGATCGCTGGGCGGAGAAACGTCCCTAGTCGCCGATCATGCGCTCGCGAAACCAGGCGATCGTGCGCTCCAGCCCGTCTTGCAGCGCGACCTTCGGCTCCCATTCCAACACGCGCCGCGCCTTGCTGATGTCCGGCTGGCGCTGTTTGGGGTCGTCCTTGGGCAGCGGCTCGTAACGAATCCCCGCACGGTTGCCGGTGATGGCGTTGATGCGCTCGGCGAATTCGAGAATGGTGATCTCGGTGGGGTTGCCAATGTTGACCGGCTCCGTCTCGTCGCTCAACAGCAAGCGGTAGATGCCCTCGATCAAATCGCTGACGTAGCAAAAGCTGCGCGTCTGGCTGCCGTCGCCATACACGGTGAGCGGCTCGCCTTGCAGCGCCTGCTTGACGAAGTTGGGCACAACGCGGCCGTCGTGCAGACGCATGCGCGGGCCATACGTGTTGAAGATGCGCACGATGCGCGTGTCCACGTCGTGGGTACGGTGATAGGCCATCGTCATCGCCTCGGCAAAGCGCTTGGCCTCGTCATAGACCCCGCGCGGCCCGATCTGGTTGACGTGCCCCCAATACGTCTCCGGCTGCGGATGCACCAGCGGATCGCCGTAGACCTCGCTCGTGCTCGCCAATAGGAAGCGCGCGCCCTTCGCCCAGGCCAAGCCAAGTGCGTTGTGCGTGCCCAGGCTGCCGACCTTCAGCGTCTGGATCGGCAGTTCCAGATAGTCCACCGGGCTGGCGGGGCTGGCGAAATGCAAAATGGCATCCAGCGCGCCTTTGATGTATATATAGTTGGTGACATCATGGTGCACGAACAAAAAACGGCGATTGCCCGCCAGATGGGCCATATTGTCGGCGTTGCCGGTGATCAGATTGTCCATGGCAATCACCTCGTGGCCGTCGGCTAATAGCCGGTCCACCAAATGGCTGCCCAAGAATCCTGCACCGCCTGTCACGAGTACGCGCATGGCTGTCCCTTTCCGTCGGCGATCGCCGGTCGCGTGAAGTTAGAAAGCTAAATTAGAAGGCTAAGCGGTTTGATCGCCAAATACGCATGATGTCATGTTGAGCGTAGCGAAACATCTCTACCTCTGGTGCAACGAGATTCTTCAGTTCGCTAACGCTCGCCTCAGAATGACAAATACCTGGCAATCAAACCACCCAGAGAATGACGACGCCCGCGTGGCGCCGGTCTATGCCGTCAACCACATGACAACGCACGGAAGTTGAACCCACAATGTACCCGACGCTGCCCTTTGGCCCCGCCTCCCTGCCTACCGCGCCCATCCTGGCGATCCTAGCCGTCCTCGTCACGCTCGAAATCGCCAGCCGCTACGGGCGCAAGCTGGGGCTGCACCCCGACGACGTGTGGAACACCGCGCTCATCGGGCTGGCCGCGGGATTGATTGTAGCCCGTGTGTGGAATGTTTTCCAGTTCTGGCACATCTATCGCGTGGAACCCAGCCTGATCTTCAGCCTGCGTCCCAGCGGTTTCGAGTTCTGGCCGGGCGTCATCGCCGCCTTCATCGGCGGCTATGCCTATCTGCTGTACCGGGCGCTGAACCCCGTGCGCATCGGCGCGTCGCTCGCTGTGGGCATGCTGGGCGGCGCCGCGGTGCAGGC
>CAZYSJ010000012.1:0-52480 GCA_964649875.1 uncultured Caldilineaceae bacterium | reverse complement strand
TTTTACAGGAAGTCCTCTCTCTTTTCAATTTCCACCAAAATCCTCAACACTACCGTAGGGCATTGAACCTTGACGAAAGCCGCCCCTGCCGCTAAGATTAGGCTTACGTTGCTTGCTCTATGAGGTGCGCCTGCACACGCATGTGAGCTTCGGGCGGCACGCAATTGCTCGATTGCGTACGTGGCGGAGGGGGAGGCTGCGAAGATCGTGTGCGGCGCGGCAGGCTTGCGCATCTTTACATTCTGTAGGGTATCTCGTCTGAGGAAGGAGTGTCATGAGCGTTCACCAAGAGTCCCTGGACATGGCAAAGCCAATGGAGCGCGCCCAAGATCCGCCCGAACTGGAATACAACACATACCGGCACGATTCGTTGTCCATGTTTGGGGCGGCCATCGGCGGCGCGGTATTGGGCATGCTGCTCACGCTGCTCATCCTGGCCATCATCAATGGCGGTACGCTGAGCTTTTCCGGAGGGGAAAGGCTGGCGGTGATGGAGGCCGGCATGACGCGCATCGACGAAAATGTGGGCGCGGTGGCGCACAACGTCGAAGTAGTGGCCCAACAGGCTAAGGATCTACAGGCCCAACTGCTGGGCGTAGAGTCGTCGCTGCAACAGGCGATTGAGACCAACGGCGCCGATGTGGCCGTCTTGCAGACCTCGGTCAGCGCGTTGGAAGGGGCCAACAGCCAATTCGTGGCCTTCCTGTCGGCGCTGAATGAAGCGTTGGATAACGTGTCTGAGCTAACGGCTGCGACGTCCGGCGAGTAGACGCCAAACAATCTGTCGTTTGCGCAGTTCCGAAGGAAAATCAAAAGGGGGCGGACTCCGTCGCGGGGTCCGCCCCCCTTTTGATTTGGCATTCATAAAGGGCTTGGCCGGTTTAGGGCGCGTCCGGCTCCGCTTCTTCCGTCTCCTCCGCTTCCCACTCTTCGTCGTCCGCTTCTTCGGCTTCCAGAGCAGCGCGCGAGGCGTAGAAGATCAACAGCACGGAACCGTATCTGCGGCGGTCGTACTCCTGCAGATAGGCAAGTTCGAGCGGCGCGTCTTCGCGCGGGTGAATCTGTGCGATCACGGTGGCGAACGGCGCGAGCAGGCGCGGGGAGCCGTCGATCTGCTCCAGCGCCTTGCGCCACAAGTCCTGGTATTGCGGCGGCGCGATGTAAACCAGGTCGAACGGTTCGCCGCGATATTCGTGCAGAAAGGCGAAGCTGTCCGCCTGTTCGACGCGCGCCTGGTCGCGCAGGCGGCAATGGCGCAGGTTGGCGTTGATGGTGTCGACGGCGCGGCGGTTGCGGTCGAGGAAGAGGGCGAATTCGCTGCCGCGGCTGAGGGCTTCGATGCCGACCGCGCCGGTGCCGGCGAATAGGTCGAGCACGCGCGCGCCGATCACCCAGTCGCCCAGAATGCTGAAGAGCGCTTCCTTGGCCCGGTCGGTGATGGGGCGGGTCGAATCGCCCGGCACCATCTGGAGCTTATGGCCTTTGGCTTTTCCTGTAATTACGCGCATCGTCGTCTTCGCCTAGAGTCGCTTATTGCACGACCACATCCCACGTGTGGTTGTCGAGGATGCGGAAATAACGGATGGTGGCGTCCTCGAAGCAGGCGAGGAGCCGGCCGCCGGGGAAGCGCTGCAGGACGGAGTGCTGGCACAGCCGTTCCTCTTTGGGCACAGTCCCCATGATCTCCTGCAACTGCGGGTCGCTGCACCAGAGCTTGCCGAAGCCGCGGCGCGGGAGCGGCGGCGAATCGGGTTCTCCGCCCAGCGGGTTGCAGGGGAAGGTCGGCTCGGATTCATCCCAGGTGTCCTCATAGCTTTGCCAGCGTCCGTCGGGGAAGAGGACGTAGATCAGCCCTTCGTGGCTGAACCAGAGCATAAAACGGTCGAACTCCGGGCCTTCGCCGAACTCGTTGATGGCGATCGGGTCAAGGAGCGCCGCTTCGGTCGGGCAACCCAGCGTCTCTTCGAGGTTGGGGTAGCCGGCCAGGTCGATGTGCGACTCGATTTCACAGTCGATGCCCGGCTCGACTTCGAGCGGGACAAAAACCGCGGTGGAGCCGTTGGCTGCTACGGTGACCGTGACAACCGCAGTAGGCTGCACGGCTTCCGCTGCGGCGGGTTGCGCCGTTGGCTGCTCCTCGGCGGCGCCAGGTGTGGGCAGCGGCGATTCCGCCGGCTGCGTCACGGCTGCCGCCTCTGCAACAGGAGAAGGCGTCGGCGTCTCTTCTTCGTCGGAGCCGCAGGCCGCCAGCGCCAGCAGCATCCCGAACAGCAGAAGGCACGCCAACAAGCGCTGAACCCAATGCCGAGGGGAACCGGCGGACCTGGCCCGCGCGATTGATAGTTCGTTCATTTGGCGCCATTCCATTCGTGTCCAGAGCCGATTCATAGGCCTGCCTCCGGGTCCCAAGACACCACAACCGGGCCCAATTCGATGGCATAGTCGCGTGGGCCGGCGCTGACCGGGAGTCGTTGTCCGCTGACCGGATCGTAAAGGCCGACGGCAATCGTGTAGTTGCCGACCGGCAGGTCCGGCGGCAGCCAAAGGCCGTAGCGGTCGATGATCTCTTCGCCCGGCTGCCATGTGCTGGTAGGGCGCATCCACTGTACCGGCTGGCCATCGCGCTGGGCGAGTTTTTCGTCGTTTGCGTTGAGCAGATGGACGAAGACGTGGTAGTTATACTCGACCGGGCGCAGGCTTTCCCAGCGCAAGGCCAAGAGGAGTTCGCCTCCGGGGCGGGCCTGCTGCGTCAGCGCATACCCTTCCAGCCTGATCCAGCCGTTGGCTTCGCTGACGCCTGCCTCCACGCGGGCCGGGTCGCCGAAGACGGTGCCCAACCCGGTTTCGACCAGAGAATGGGCGTCTCCGACCGCATAGAGCGAGAGCCGCTCGCCGTCCGGCTCGGACATGCGCGTGTCGAGCAACAGAAAATCCTCGCCGCGCAAGGTGCGTTCCCAGGCCGATTCCTCCGGCAAGGCGCTGCCCGGCAAGACCCATAGCCGCGCGGCATCGTTGCGCAGGCGCGCCATCCACCCCTCGGCCGCGTCGTCCAATTCACTGCGCGGGGCGAAACCGTAGACGGGCAGCCGGCCGTGGTAGACGTTGGCGAACTCCTGCGTGCGCGCGGGCATGAGGTTGATGATCGAGTCGCCGCGCTGTTCGTGTTGTTCGATGCGCCGCGCCGCCTGGCGCACTTCGCCGCTGGTGAGCGTGGTCAAATAGAAGCTGAGCAGAACGAGCGTGACGATGCCGAGGGTGACGCCGTACAGCCCCTCGCGCGAGCGCACAATGTAGCCCACCGGCTCGTTCTGAATCGTGCGACGATAGAGCGCAATCAAAAATAGGCCGAGCGTGAGCAGCAGAAGCAGCAGCGCCCACCAGCCGTTGTCCGCCCAGCGCAGCGTGCGATACCAAGCTAGGTGGATGTTGTCCGGCGTGAGGAACTGCCATTGCAGAAGCAGCGGCGAGTAGTCGATGCGGACGAAGGTTTCCGGCGCAAAGAGGGGTTGCACGTTGGCGTCGAGCCAATCCTGGGCATGCCCAAAGGGAACCAGCATGCCCAGCCACTGCACCCCGACTGAGAGCAGCAGCAGCAGCGTAATGGCCAGCCGTCCCGCGATCCCTGCCTTGCCGCGCACCAGCCAAGCGTCCAGGGCCGGGCCGGTGAGCAGCGCCAGGAACGGGACAATCGGCACAAGAAAGCGCGGGCCCCAGCTATAGCCGCCATGCCACATGTACCACTTGCCGTAGACCAGCACGTAGATCGCGCTCAGCGCCAGCGCAAAGATGAAGACCAAGCGCTCGCGCCGCCAGAACCAGACCGCGCCGAAGACGGCGAGCAACAAAGCCGGGCTGTACCAGATCAGGCCGCGGCCCGGCCCAACCAGCAGGCCGCTGATGCCGAACAGCCACACGGCGTTGAAGCGCTCAGTCTCCACGTAGCCGCTGTCCCACATGCTGCCGTAGCGCGCCCAATTCCACCACAGTGAGACGAGGCCGGCCACGACCACGGGAACGAGGAAGCTGACGAAAGGGCGCCAATGACGGCGCAGCATCAGCCGCAGCACAACGGCAAGCGATAGGCGACGGCGACCTGCCAGCCCTACGCCGTAGGCGACGGCGACGCCCAGCGCCAGGATGTAGAGCGGCAAGGTGATGAGGTTGACGACGCGGGCCAGGTAGGCAAAGCCCCAGGCGATGCCGCCGGCGAGCAGGTAGCGCTTGCGCCGCGTTTGCGAATAGCTGAGCAGGCCATAGAACGCGCCGAACAGCCCCATAGCGCAGACGGGGTCGCTGAACATCGTCTGCGAATAGGGCCAGGCCAGGGTAGCGAGGCCGAAGGTGAGCGCGGTGATAAGCGCGGTGCGCCGCGACCATTCCAGACGCAAGCCGGCGCGGTAGAGCAGCGCGCCCGTGAGCGCAGTCAGGAGCGGGTTGATGAGCAGCGCGGCGTGCGTTAGGCCGATGGCCGGCCAAAGACGGGCCAACCACACCAGCGGCAGCGCCAACAGCGCCATGCCCAGCCCCTTGCGGCTGTAGAGGTCGCCGTCGGGGCCGATATTGCCCTGTTGGTTGTCCATCCACAGCAGTTGGTTGCTGTCGATGGCCCCGCGCCGGGCCATGCTTTCGGCGGTGGCGAAGACCGCCAACCCGTCGCTGCTTTGGATGATGCCGGTGTAGGCGATCAAATAAAAGACCAGCAGCAGGCAAAAAACCAAGAAGGCGATGCTGCGGTCTCTGGGGTCAAAATCGCGTCGGGAAGGCTGTGTGTACACGGGTGATGTCTGAGTCCAGTGTCCTCAGGGATTGAGCCAAATGGGCATCGGTTAGTCGCCCTCCACCTGGAGAGGAAACGACAAATGGTCGTCTGTTGTTCCGTCCGGCAACGACATGGGCGAGCGGCTGCCGGCTGCATCGTACAATCCGACCAGCAGCCGGTGCGCGCCGGGCTGGGCCGCGGCGGGAATCTCCAGCCGGTACGGGTCGCGGATCAGGGCGCCGGGCTGCCAGGTCGTCGTGGGGGCCAAGCCTTCGACAGGCACGTTGTCCTGCTGGGCTACAAGGCTGCCCGCGCCGTCGATCACCTGGGTGAAGACGGTATAGTCGTTCTGCACCGGCGCATCGCTCTGCCAGTATAGCACTACGTAGAGCGGCGCGCCCACTTTGGCAGGCGTCGACGCGAGATGCAGCAGGCGAATCGGCCCGCCTTCCACCTGGGCCTGCGCCGCAGGCGGCGCATCCGCCAGACGCAGACCGCGATAGAGGGTGCAGGCGCCGAATGCTAGTTCCTCGATCAGGTGCACATCCGGCTGGGCAAAGAACTGTGTGCGCGCGGCCAGGGGGCTGGTCCCCGAAGGCGGCGCATCGCTGCGCTCGATCCACCAGAACTCCCCGGCGGGAAGGTCTTGCAGCCGCTCCAGCACGATCTCCTCTGCCGGGCGATCCTGCGCGTTGTAGCCGTCCAGCACGCGGATGTCGTAGTTATCGCGCAGCCAGGGGTAGAAGTCGCGCCATACCTCGCTCTGCTGGGTGAGGATGGCGTCGCCGGGGAAGGGAGCTTGCTCGCGCAGGTAGGCGACGGCCTCCCGGCAGGGGTGCTCAGCCAGGCGTCTGTCTTGATAGGCTTGGGCGGCGCGCGGCAGCCCCAGAGGGACCAGCAGCAGGCTGACCAGCATGACGGCCCAGGTCAGGCCGGCGGCGGTGCGGCGCATGCACCCGGCTGTCATGGCCGCGGGCCAGATTTGGCCGAGGAACTCGACCGCCAGCAGCGCCAGCAGGACGGTGCGGACCAGGACGGTCGCCGCCATGATCCAGTGTTCGTCGGGCAGCAGGATCAGAAAGACATTGGCCTCGACGAAGTTGACTAAGCTAAGCAGCAGGGCGAGCAGCACCCCGCGCAGGGTAGGCAGTAGCAGGGCGATGAAGGCCAACACCCACAGCAGGTATTGCGGACTCCAACCCTTGCTGTACAGGAAGAGCAGGATCACGCTCACGCCGGCGAAGGCGACAGGCGTGAGCGCCGATCGCCAGTCGTAGGGGCGCGTGTACAGCCACAGATAGAGCGCCGCAAACGCCAGCCCGATCCAGGTCCACGGCAGGCGCGATTCCCACAGCGGGCCTGCCAGCCCGTCCAGGTTGCGCATATCGAGGGGGACCAGCCCGTAGCCATAGAAGGAATCGAACAAGGCCCAAATGCTCTGCCAGGGGGGACGGATGCTCTGCACGCGGAAGCTGCTGAAGGCCAGGGCCGGGTTGGCGCGCACGAAGGGGTAGCCCACGGCGATCACCGTGGCGGCGAAGAGCGCGACATAGGCCGCCGCCTTGCCCAGGTTGCCCGGCGAGCGGCGGTTGAACCACTCGTCGCGCGCTGCGCGCCAGTCGAGGCGCGCGCCCAGCCGTCGCACGGCAATCGGCAGCAGCAGGATGGGCGTCAGCTTGGTGAGAAAGCCGAGGCCGCTTGCCGGCGCGCTGCCGGCCCAGCCCCAGCGCCGTTCGATCAGCAACAGGTCCAGCCCCAGCAGCATGAAGAAGAGCGGCAGCGGCTCGAACCAGCCGATCAGCGTATAGACCGGCACAAAGAGCAGGGCATAGAACAGGGCCGAGATCAGCCCAGGGTGGAGAGAGGCGGCGAATTCGGCGGGCCAGGCGGCGTCGGCGACGGCGGCTTGCTGTGGACGCCGGGCGCGACGCGTGGCGGGCGGCGCGGGCGCACGGTCCGCGCCGAGCTTGTTGCCCAGCCGGTAGATGAGGACAAAGTTGCCGCACTCGAAGATGAGCAGGGCCGCCCCAAACAGGACGTGGAAGAACAGGCGCGGCTCGATCCAGGCCGGAATGCGGCTCGACCATTCGAAGATTGGCAGCATCAACGCTGGGAAGAGCGGCGGGTAGGCCGTCCACAGATTGTCGTAGGCGGCGTAGCCCATCGGCACAAGCTGGCCCCAGGTGTAGTAGAAGTCGTAGTCGGAGAAGTCGGCGATAAAGCCGCCCGGACGGAAGAGCAGGATCGCCAACAGACGGAAGCCGGCGAAGAGCAGCAGGAGCAGCGCAAAGGCATAGTGGCGGCGACACAGGGCGCGCAGACCGGCGATCATAACCCGTCCCCTTGTTGGCTGAGGTCGCTCGCCGGCTCTGCGGCCCGCTGCGGCGCAAGCAGGCTGCCAAAGCCGGCGGCAAAGGTGACCGCTCCGCTGAAGAGCAGAAAGCTCCAGTAGGTGATGGCGCGCGTCACCAGGACGGCGGCGGCTACGCTGAACGGCGCCGCCGCGAGCAGGGCCAGCAGCGCCGCGTAGACCGCCTCCACCTGGCCCATGCCGCCCGGCGTCAAGGGCACGGCGGCGAAGATGTCGACGGTGAGGGCGACGAAGCCCGCTTGGGCAAAGGGCAGGCGCGCGCCCAGCCCGGCGATGACCAGCCACAGCACCGCGGCGTCGCACAGCCAGATGTAGAGGCTGGCGACGACGACGAGCAGCCCTGTCCCCGGTCGGCGCGGCAGCGTGCGCAGCCCGGCGATCAACTGGCGGGCGAAGTCCAGGCCGGCGTGCCAGAGCCGATGGCCGCTCCAGCGCTTGAGACGGTCGATCAGCGCGGGCACAAGCAGCAGCGCCAGCGCGAAGAGGGCGAGGATGCCCAACGTGACGAGATAGGTCGTCAGCAGCCAGCGCGGCAGGCGCGCGCCCAACGCCGCATAGCCGAAGCCTGCGCTGAGGACGAGGATGGCGCTGATGTCGAGGGCGCGCTCCAGGAGGATAGTGCCGAGGCTGTCGGCCACCGGTACGCTGGGTCGTTGCGCGGAGGAGGGCAGGCGCAGGACTGCCACGCGGAAGGCGTCGCCCAAGCGTGCGGGCAGCAGCGCGCTGACAAACCAGCCGCCAAGCAGGACGGAGGCGGCGTAGCGGTAGCTCAGACGGTGGCCGGACACAGCCAGCAGCCGCTGCCAGCGATAGCCGCGCACGGCAAAGCCGCTGTAATGCACGACGAGGGCTAGCCCGATCAGCCGCGGGTCCGCACGCTTGACGGCCTGCCACGCGGCTCCGGCGTCGCCCAGGGCGAGCAACAGCGCCACGGTCAGCACGGCCAGCACGCCAAGCCAGATCAGCCGGCTGCGCTGCAGGCGGATGGCGGGCAATGTACGTTCGGAAGCGGGCAGATCGTTTGACATGCGAACTCGGTGACTCTCACCCTATCTTTAAGGAATAGACGGCGTTGCGCCAAGTAGCGGACATGCCACCGCCTGTCATTCTGAAGCGAGTGCCGGTTCGTAGTTCGTAGGTGCGCCATCCTTGGCGCACGAGCGGCACGTCCGGCGGCAAGGATGGCGCACCTACGATCTGAAGAATCTCGTTGTACCAGAGGCGGAGATGCTTCGCTTGGGAACCTCCTGGGCACAGCATGACAGGCGCGCGACGAGGAGGGCTGTGGTCCGTTACTTGCCTTTCTTGGGACGAAAATCTTGGATTACTCAACATAGCAGGCGGCGCGATGTGCAGCTTAAGCTCAACGCACAGGACGGCCGTACAGACACATATCGCGGCCATACAGCCGGAATGTGCGGCGCTCGCTAAAGCCGTGCCGGGCGTAGAAGCGGCGCGCACCGGCATTGTGTGCGTCGACCGTCACCTCCAGTTGGCCGATGTCCCGCGCCGTACACTCGGCCAGCAGCGCATCTAACAGCAGCGCGCCGATGCCCTGCCCGCGCAAGCGCGGCTCGACCATGATCGAGAGCAACTCTGCGCTACTGCGTTCGGCGGCGTGCGCGGAGTCCGGCTCGCGCGCCAGCAGCGGGTAGATCAGCGTCTGCGCGCTGCGCACGATCAGTCCGGGCGCGCGAATGTAGCGGGCCAGCAGCGGCGGCAGCAAGCTGCCGGCGTGCTGCATCCCCAGTTCCAAAAAAAGCCCGCCGGCGCCGGTCGTGGCGCTGACGAAGCCCAACACAGCCTTGCCGCCCCCTCCCGCAGCCGGCAGCGCGGCGAAGCCGAAGCCGCGGCGCGACTGCGGGAGCAGGGCATAGATGGCGGTAAGCACGCCCGCGCCCAGGCTGGTGAGGAACGTGCCGGGCTGCCCGGCGATGTGCAGGCGGGCAGCGGCGGCGGCATGTTCCGGGGTCAGCCGGACGATGCGGATGTCTGCGGACTTGCCGGCGGGCATGGCGCGCCTAGTCGCGCTTGAAGTCCGAGAAGTCGGGCGTTTCGTATTCGCTGACGCCCTTGCCCTCGATCTTGAGCATGGCCGCGACCTTGAGCGGCAGGCCGAAGAGGCGGATGAAGCCCTCGGCGTCAGCCTGATTATACACGTCATCGGCGTCGAAGGTTACGTAGTCCTCGCGGTAGAGGCTGTACGCGCTCTTGCGACCTGCCAGAATGACGTTGCCCTTGTAAAGCTTAAGCCGCACGCTGCCGGTGAGGTTCTGCTCGGTTTGCTGCACAAACGCATCCAGCGCGGCGCGCAGCGGCGTGAACCACTGGCCGTTGTAGACGAGTTCGGCGTAGCGCAGACCGACCATTTGCTTGAAATGCAGCGTCTCGCGATCCAGACAAAGCTGCTCCAGGCCGGCGTGGGCTTTGTACAGGATCGTGCCGCCGGGCGTTTCGTAGACGCCGCGGCTCTTCATGCCCACCAGCCGGTTCTCGACGATGTCGACGCGGCCGATGCCGTGCTTTACGCCCAGCGCGTTCAGTTCGTCGAGCAGGCCGACCGGGCCGCGGGCGACGCCGTTGATGCGTTCCGGGAGGCCGTGGCGGAAGTAGATCTCCACGTACTCCGGCTCGTCGGGGGCGTTCTCCGGCGATGTGGTCCATTCGAACATATCGTCCGGCGGCTCGTTCCACGGGTCTTCCAGCGGGCCGCCCTCGTTGCTCAGATGCCAGAGGTTGCGGTCCTGGCTGTAGATGCGGTCTTCGCGCGCCTTGACGGGCACATTGTACTCGGCGGCGTATTCCAGAGCGTCTTTGCGCCCGCGGATGTTCCATTCGCGCCACGGCGCGATGATACGCAGCCGCGGGTTGAGCGCCATTACAGTCAGTTCGAAGCGCACCTGGTCGTTGCCCTTGCCGGTGGCGCCGTGTGCGACCGCGTCCGCGCCTTCGAGTTCTGCGATATCCACCAGACGCTTGGCGATCAGCGGTCGCGCCATCGAGGTGCCCAGCAGGTAATCGCGCTCATACAGGGCGCCGGCCTGCATGGTGGGGAAGGCGAAATCGGTCAAGAACTCAGCGCGCAGATCTTCGACATAGACTTTGGACGCGCCCGAGGCGAGGGCTTTCTCTTCCAGACCGGCCAGTTCGTCCGTCTGACCGAGGTTGGCGCAGAAGCAGATGACTTCGCAGCCGTAGTTGTTGCGCAGCCACGGCACGATGATGCTGGTGTCCAGGCCGCCCGAATAGGCGAGGACGCACTTGTTGACGCGGGGTTTGTTGTCCATGATGGTCTCCTGTAGGAATAAGCCTGTCTGACTATTGCACGAATTAAGCGTCTCAACAAAAAACGCCACCCGCTGGACGGTGTGGCGTTTCGGAAGCAGTGACTCCGGTCGTTATGCCCCGGACACGAACGTTGCGAGACCAGTCGCGCTGAACTGAGCGAGTCTTGTGAGGACTAGGCCAGGCCGCGGGACCAGCGTATGCTTCCCCCGGTCCTCCTGGCGATGAATCGTTGCGACCACATGGCAGCGCCTTCACATTCCTGGACTTTGACCGTTGCTGGCAAGAATACCGCATGTGCCCGGCAAAGTCAAAACCGTCTGCCGGGCCAGGGACGTCACAGGTTCGGGCAGACCTCGCGGATTACGCCGGCGATGTAGTCGATCTCCTCCACCGTGAGAGACGAGGCGGACGGCAAATAGAAGCCGTCGCGGCAGAGCCGTTCGGCTACCGGGTAGCGCTGCCCCTTGAACATCTGCCAGTAGACCGGTTGGCAGTGCATGGGGATGAAGAAGGTGCGGGTCTCTATGCCGTGTTCGGCTAGGGCCTGGCGCAACTGGTCGCGATTCATGCCGTAGGCGTCTTTGTCGACGAGGATGCCGTACATCCAGTAGACATTCTTGGCCCACTCGGCTTCGGGCGGCGTGGTGATGCCGGGGATGTCCTGCAGGCGGCTGGTGTACTCGGCGGCGTTGCGGCGGCGGGCGGCGACGAACTTGTCCAATTGCTCGACCTGGGCCAAGCCGACCGCGGCCTGGAGATTGGTCATGCGGTAGTTGAAGCCGACGAATTTATGCCAGAAGTGCCGCTCCGTGCTGAAGGCGTGGTCGCGCAGGTTCCAGGCCAGCTTGGCGATCTCGGCGTTGTTGGTCGTGACCATGCCGCCCTCGCCGGTGGTGATAATCTTGTTGCCGTAGAAGCTGAAGGTGGCGGCGTCGCCCAAACCGCCGCAGCGCCGGCCCTTGTATTCGCCGCCGTGGGCTTCGGCGGCGTCCTCGATCACGGCGACGCCGTGCGCCTGCGCCGCTTCCATCAACGGGTCCATGTCCACCGGATGCCCGTAGATGTGGACGGGCACAATCGCCTTTGTGCGCGGGGTGATCTTCTCCGCCGCCTGCTGCACATCCATCTGCCAGTAGTCCGGCTCCGAGTCGACCAGCACCGGCGTGGCTCCGCAGTAGGTGACGGCGTTGATGGTGGCGATCATGGTGAACGCGGGCAGAAGCACCTCGTCGCCGGGTTCCAAGCCCAGGGTCGCCAGGGCGAGGTGGATGGCAACCGTGCCATTGGCGCAGGCGATGCCGTAGCGCGTATCGCAGGCCGCGGCAAAAGTCGCCTCGAAGTCGCGGATGAAACTGCCCGCCGACGAGATCCAGTTGGTCTTGATGGCCTGCTCGACATATTGCAGTTCGTTGCCGCTCAGGGTCGGCTCGCAGACCGGGATGATCGAGCGTCGCGTCGTTTCCTCGAACGAGGGGATCGCCCGGTAATGGACCTGGACTTCGGGATCCGAAGCCGGGATGATCTCGGCTAGTTCGCCCATCTCTTCCAGAGGCAGTTCGGATGGTGTCAACATAAGCGTCACGCTTTCTCAGTTACGAGGGGATCATCTGTTTGGACGACGCTGCGCGCCTTTGCTTACGGAGGCGGCGCACATCGCGCCCATTGTTAGGCGGGTCTTGATCGCCGGCCCTTGTTAGCCATTGTACCGTAAGGGCTTTGCGCCTAAAAGTACAGTCCAGTGCGCAAAATTGACCCCCGCTTTTTGCCGCGCATGGCATGAATGCCACGAAATGATTTGACCGCGAAATATGCACGATGTCATGTTGCACCCAGAGGGTTCCCGAGCGAAACATCTTTACCTATGGTACAACGAGATTCTTCAGCTCGCTCACGTTCGCTTCAGAATGACAGAGGCTTGGCGATCAAACCACGAGACGAACAGAGTCTATTTCGAGCAATTCGTGACATTCGTGTAATTCGTGGCGAATATCTGCCGCTCTCAGTATCGCTGGACCGCCAGCCGCAGGATCGTCGCCGCGTATTTGCGCCCCTTCACCAAATAATCCCACAGGTTAGCGCCGGTCTTGCTGTCGCCGGCGGTGCGCGGCACGCAGACGTAAGGAACCTCGCGCACCGTAAAGCCGGCGCGCCGGGCGCGGGTCAGCAGGTCGATGCAGTATTCGCCATAGTCGCCGCGCAGGGGGATGCGCTCGAAGACCGCGGCGCGACCGGCGATGAAGCCGCTGGTATAGTCGCGCACCTGCGCGCCCAGCAGCAGCATGGCGAAGCGGTTGATGATCCAGCTCAGGCTGCGCGCCATGAGTCCGTGCGCGATGTCGGCGCCGCCGGGTATCCAGCGCGATCCGGCGACCAGATCGGCGCCGTCCTCGACGATGGCGCGCACCAGGTCGGGCACGGACGCAGGCGGCATCGAGAGATCGCAGTCCATCCACGTCACGATGTCTGCGCCGAAGGTGTGGATGGCCGTGTCGATGCCGCGCTGGATGGCGGAGGTCAGCCCGCGCTCATGGCGACGCCGCACCAGCGCCACGCGCACTTCGTCGCCGCGGTTGAGTTCGCCCATCAGCCGCTCGACGACCCGCCATGTGCCGTCGGGCGAATCGTCGTCGACGACGAGAACCATATGCGGCGTGATGGCGTGCATCAGTACGCCGTGGATGAGCGGCTCGATGTTGTCGCTTTCGTTGTAGGTGGGCAGCACGGTGCAGACCAGCGGCGCTGCGTGGGCGGGTTTCGCTTGCATGGGCGATTTATCCATGTGCCGGCTCACCGATTGTGTCAGGCGTGCGCAGGCTGTGCGTGGGCTGCGCACGGACGTTTTTGCGCGCCGCGACGTAGAGGCTGAGGCCCGCAGGCAGATCGTGCCGCCGCAGCCGGCGCGCTTCGCAGCGCAGCGCGGCGGACAGCAGCGCGTCGATAGCCGGCGTGGTGTAGAGAGAGGGCGCGAAGGGCAGCAGTCGCCAACGTTGCAAAAGGCGCAGCGCGGCGATAGGCGCGGCCAGTACGCTGTTGGCGTAGGTGATGCGCTCCGGCGTAAAGCCCGCCCGGTGCAGCGCCTGGTCGAGCGTGCGCCTGGCGTAGCGGCGCCCGGTGTTGAAGGCGGCGTCGTGCGGCCCCAGCAGCCGGGGGCAGGCGCTGACGCGCAGCAGCAAGACGCCATCTGCGGCCAGAACGCGCCACGCCTCGCGCAGCGCCAGGGTAAGGCGGACGCCGCGTTGATCCAGCGCGTCGAGGGCGAGGAGCAGGGCAAAGGCGTCGTCGGGCCAGGGCAGGCGGTGCAGATGCGCCTGGGTGAGTTCCGCGGCATCGCCGGCTACTTGGGCGGCGTAGCCCAGCGCCTGCGGGTGGAGGTCCATGCCGACTAGGAGTCGCCCCGGCAGCAGCGGCCCCAGTTCGGCCAAGAGATGCCCGCCGCCGCACCCCAGTTCAGCCGCGGGCCCGTCCGGCAGCGCCGTCTGTGCGAGCAGGGTGCGCGTGATGGCGCGCATCCCGGCGCTCCAGCCGGAACGCTCCTCATTGCGGTAGAGGGCGAGCAGCAGGGCCGCGCCGTCCGGCGAGAAGGGCGCGCCGTTCATTCGACGATCACCGCGCCCAGGTCGATGCCGGGACCTTCGGCGGGCAGGCGTGCGCCGTCGCCGCGGTAGAGGCCGGCGCGCAGGCGGTACTCGCCCGGCAGGAGGTCGGCGGGCAGCGGGATTTGGCGCTCGTCGAGGATGCGCCAGCCGGGCTGCCAGCGCAGGGTGGGCAGGCTGCCCGCGCCGGGTTGGCTGTCGTGTCCGGCCGCGACCTCGCCTGTGGCAGGATCGACGACATGGGTGAACACGGTCCAATCGTGCGCAGGCGCAGCGTCGACCAACCAGTGAAGTTGCAGGTAGAGCGGCTCGCCGCGCCGCGGCGGGTCCGGCAGTACATCGTAGCCGGCCAAGCGGATGCCGTCGCCCGCCTCCTGTGCGTCCTGGCTGCGGGCGAAAGCGGGCGGGCGCTGCGGCGTGATGTGCGCAGGCCGCGTGTAGATGCGCGCATAGACCTCGCCCTGCGCATCGGCTAGTTCGTAGTCGACGCTTGCGGCGGGAAAGACCTCCGGCAGCAGCAAGCGCGTGCGGAAGTCCTCGTGCTCGATGACGGCGTAGCGTTCGGGCCCGCTCGTCTCGCCCGCGCTGAGGGGGAAGACGTGCCGCCCGTCGAAAGAGATAGGCCGGGCCGCGGGCAGCCCGTCACGTGCCCGCCAGGCAAAGGCCAGCGTGGCGTGCTCCGCGCCGCGCGGGGTGATGTAGAGGGGCTCGCCGGCGAGGGCGTAGGTCTGTTGGCCGAGTTGCCACAGGCCGGCGTCGAAGGCGTAGAACAGGTCGGGCAAAGCGGCCCAGCGCACGAAATAGTTGCGCGCCGAGACGGTCGCGCCGGCGATGAGCAGCAGGCAGACTGCGCCCGCGGCGGCTATGGCGGCGAATCGCGGGGCAAGTCGCGGCAGCCTTGCAATCCGCCCGTGCAGCCAATCCAGCCCCATGCCGCACAGCAGGGCTACCGGCGCAGCTGCGCCTAGAACGCGGTGAAAGTGCGGCGCGTACTCGCTGACGACGCCCGGCAGCAGCAGGCCCGCCAGTCCCAATAGGACGATGGCGTAGGCCGGACGGCGAATGCGCCAGGCGGCGACGACTAGGCCGATGGCGAAGGGGATCGCCTGCCAGAGGTTGAGGACGGGCGCGCCGGGCAGGTTGCGCCGCGGGTCCAGGTCGCCGGTAGCGCCGAAGGGCACGAACATCTTGGCAGTGGCCCACACGCTGCGCCCGACTGAGTTGTCGGCTGGGCTGTTGGTTTCGCCGACGATGGCGAGTTGCGCCGGCCTCATCCAGAGCAGGTCGGGATGCTGCCAGAAGAACCAGCCCAGCGGTGCGAATAGAGCCAGCGCCACGCCGCCCGCCACAAGCAGCCCCGTCCAGCGCCGCCTGTGCAGCGGCAGCGCCGCGTCGCCGGCGCGGTAGGCGCGCAGCAGGAGGAGCAGGGCGTAGGCCGCCATCAGGAAGGGGATGATCCACGCGCCCTGGTAGGCGTACATGCCCGCAGCGGTGACGGCCCCGGACAGGGCGAAGGCCGCCCAGCTTCCGGTGCGCCAGCCCGCCAGCAGCAGCCACACGGCTCCCGCCCAGATGAGCGGGACCATCACCGGCTCGATGCCCATGCGGCTGAAGTGGATGTGCCAGCGCATGACCGCCAGGCCGGCGGCGGCGAGAAGCGGGAAGGCGGCGGAGAGCCTGCGGGGACCGGCGTCCAGGCGGCGCAGTTCGTCGCCCAGCCCGTACACGGCGAGCACGCCCAGCACGCCGAAGAACGCGGCGACGATGCGCATAGCGGTTGGCCCGGCCTCGCCGCCGAGCATGTGCGCCAACGCGAAGCCGGCGGCATTGGCGTAGGCGTTGAGCGGGGGAACGCCGAAGTTGCCGGTGAGAAAGACGGGCAGATAGCCGTCCTCGTGCAGGATGCGCCAGGCTTCCAGCCCTTCGAACGCTTCGTCGAAGTGAAAGCCGGGCGGCAGATCGGCAATGCGCCACAGCCGCAGCCATGCCGCAAGCGTCAGCAGCAACAGGAGAATCGCCGGTGTGCGAAGTTTGCGCGACATAGCCGCGAATTATAGCACAGCCCGGAGTGCGCCGGCGGATTGGGCGGCTTGTAAGGCGGGTCTAATCCGCCGCGGTGCGCGGGGCGGACACAGGTAAGCGTCGCCGGCGGCGCATCCAGCGGCGTCCCCGGCGCACGGTGAGGAGGAAATAGAGGCGAATGCGGCGTTGTTGCCAATAGATGAGCAGCGCGATCACGGCAACCAGCGTCCACCGCACCATCAGCCATTCGGGAGACAACCGGGTCGTCCATGAGCCGAAGAAATTCGCCAGGAACAGCGAGAGCCCGCGTCCGGTCAGGACGGCGGCAAGCAAGAGGCGCAGCGGCGCGCTGGTGAGACCCGCGGCGTAGAAGGCCAGGTCCGGAACCGGGAAGAAGAAGATCAGCCACCAGGTGACGGGCGATCGCACCCGCAGCTTTTTCTCCCAATGGGCGAGGCGAGCGGGGGCGAAAAAGCGTTCGAGCAACGGACGGCCGAAGCGGCGCGCGATGAGCATGGCCAGGCCCGCGCCCACGGTCAGTCCGGCGACGCTGTAGAGCGTGCCCAACGCCGCGCCGAAGAGATAGCCGCCCATCAGGCCCATGAAGTTGCCGGGCACCGGGGCCAGCAATATCTGCAGGGAGAATGCGCCCGTATAGATCAGCGGCGCCAGCGCCCCGAAGCTGAGGATCCACAGGCGGAAATTGCCGGCATGTAACTGGAAGCGCGCCAGCGGGTCGCTCAAGCCCCACAGCATGAGGCTCAGCGCGGCGACGACGCCCAGCGCCGCGACGACAGACAACCA
Organism: uncultured Caldilineaceae bacterium; assembly: GCA_964649875.1. GTDB lineage: Bacteria > Chloroflexota > Anaerolineae > Caldilineales > Caldilineaceae > JASGTU01. The sequence goes on along the minus strand of CAZYSJ010000012.1, from coordinate 35,643 downwards.
GAAGCGGGGCCGCCGATTGGCCGCGCTCCAAATCTCCCGCCTGAGGTTGCGCATCGGCGTTCTTAACGCCTTGAAAGCCATCGGACCGTCCATCTAGACGAACACAACCACGCTGACGCGATAACAAGCGAATAACAAGTGGATAACAAGCGGATAATGACAAACCCGCCACCGGGCGGGCGCTCAGGGCGTCAACGCGCCCGTTTGAGTCAGTCATTTGTAGCAGTAGTATATGCCCAGACGCGAATTCGCGCCAATCGCAACTCGCGCCCTAGAAGGCGTTTTTCGGCGTCTCGCGTCCTTTCGCGGTGTTTGCACGGCGAAGAAATTGGTTGTTTCGTACAGACGGGGCAGATACTGTGCGGCTATTCTCGGCGCAGCGCCCAAGTTGCCGGTCGCATTCGGCTGCGCACGGGCGGAAAGGAGAAATGCCATGAAAACCGTTCTGCGCAAATTATTCGCCCCTGTGCTGTTGGCTTTGGCCGTGCTGGCCTCGCTGCTTCCGGCGCAGGTGCATGCCCAGTCCGTCGCGGTTTGCGAACAGCCCGTGGTGGTGCAGGCGGGCGATACGCTGTCCACGTTGGCGGCGCGCTACCTGGGCAGCCCGCAGGCCTACGGGCGCATCGTGACGGCTACCAACGCCGCGGCGGCGCTGGATGCGTCATTTGCGCCGATTCAGGACCCCAACGTGATCGCCGTGGGCTGGAAGCTATGCGTGCCCGCCGCCGGCGACGCGCCCGCCCAGGCCGCGGTGCAGGAGCAAGCGCCGGAACAATCGCCGGAGACGGCCCAGGACGCGGACGCCTCTGAAGACAGCCTGCCCATCTGGCATCACCGGCTGCAGGAAGGCGCGCCGCATCCGCTGACTATCGACTACCTGCGCAGCCAGGACTACCCCGGCAGCGCCATCACCGTCGAGCAGACCCTGGCGCCCGGTTCCAACTACGACCGCTACCTCGTCTCGTACCGCTCCGAGGGGCTGAAGATCTACGCGCTGATGACCGTGCCGCAGGGCGAGAAGCCGGCCTCCGGCTGGCCCGCCATTGTCTTCAACCACGGCTACATTCCGCCGGAAGTCTATCGTCCGACGGAGCGCTACGTCGCCTATGTGGACGGCTTTGCGCGCAGCGGTTATGTCGTCTTTCGCCCCGACTACCGCGGCCACGCCGACTCGGAGGGCGAGGCGATCAGCGCCTATGGCGCGCCCGACTACACCATCGACGTGCTCAACGCGCTCTCCTCGGTCAGGCAGCACCCGGACGTCGACCCGCAGCGGCTAGGCATGTGGGGCCATTCGTTGGGCGGCTTCATCACCGTGCGCGCCATGGTCACCGCCGGCGACATCAAGGCGGGCGTGATCTGGGCGGGCGTCGTCGCCTCGTACCCCGACATCCTGGAAGGCTGGCGCAGCCGTCGCCCGCCCGCCACCGTGCCGCAGCGGGCGCGGCGCTGGCGCGACGATCTGGTCGCCGAGTTCGGCGCGCCGGAGGAGAACCCGGCCTTCTGGGCCTCGATCTCCGCCAATTCGTATGTGGCGGAGCTGTCGGGACCGGTGCAGCTTCACCACGGCACGAGCGACGCGGATGTGCCGCCGGCCTTTTCCGAACTGCTCTATCAGGAGATACTCGACGCAGGCGCGAACGTCGAGCTCTACGCCTATGAGGGCGACGACCACAACCTCTCCGGCTATTTCTCGACTGCGATGCAGCGTTCCATCGCCTTCTTCGACGCGCACGTTAAGGAGAGCAAAGAGGAATGAGGCGGTTGGTGCTATAGTGCTGCATATTGCCGTATCCGCATTCACGCCTTAGGAGAGCAGATCATGCAAGGCAGCAGCCAACCCAAGACCCTGGTCCAGGAAAAAGTGGCCCAGGCTATTTCCATTTTGCAGGAAAACGAGATCGACCTGTGGATGACCTTTGCGCGCGAGACGTCCGCCGTGGCGGACCCCGTGCTGCCCTTCATCTACGGCCACGGCGTCACCTGGCAGACCGCCTTTATCCTCACGCGCACGGGCAAGCGCATCATCATCATCGGCCACTTCGATGCGGAGACGGCGCGGCGCACCGAGGCCTACGACGAGATCATCCCCTATCACGAAGATTTCCGCGCCCCGCTGCTGGAGGTGTTGGAGAGACTGAACCCGCAGCGCATTGCGCTTAACTACTCGCTCAACGACGCGCACGCCGACGGGCTAACCCACGGCCTCTACCAACTGCTGAGCGGTTACCTGGCGGATACGCCCTTCGCCGGGCGCTTCATGTCGGCCGAGCCGGTCCTCATGGCCCTGCGCGGGCGCAAGACGCCCGTCGAAATCGAGCGCATCCGCACGGCTGTGGAGACGACGCTCGACATTTTCGACAAGACCTTCGACTACGCCCAGCCCGGCATGACGGAGCGCCAGATCGGCCAGTTCATGCACGACCAGGTGGACGCGCTCGGCCTGGAAACCTCGTGGGAGCGGGCGGGCTGTCCCGCGGTCCATGCCGGCCCCGACACCGTCGTAGGCCATGCCGGGCCGACGGATGTCGTGCTCGAACGGGGACATATCCTGCACTTCGACTTCGGCGTGCTGCAGAACGAGTATGCGTCGGATTTGCAGCGCGTGGTCTACTATCTGCGCCCAGGCGAGACCGCGGCCCCGCCTGAGGTGCAGCGCGCCTTCGATACGGTGATGCAGGCGACCCAGGCCGGCGTCGATGCGCTCAAGCCCGGCGCGCCCGGCCGCGAGGTGGACGCCGTCGTCCGCCAAGCCATCGTCGATGCGGGCTATCCCGCCTTCTCCTACGCCACGGGGCATCAGATGGGGCGGGCGTGCCATGACGGCGGCGCGCTGCTCGGCCCGCTGTGGAAGCGGTACGGCAACCTGCCCAACCTGCCGGTCGAACCGGGGCATGTTTACACCATCGAGCCGGCGGTCGCGGTCCCCGGCTACGGCTACCTCGGTCTGGAAGAAGATGTGCTGGTGACGGACAGCGGCGCAGTGTTCCTGGGCAAGCCGCAGACGGAACTGGTTCTGCGCTAGGGCGCGAGGCGATTGAGCGGGCAAGGGTGAGCGAGCTATGACGCGGCGCGCCGGGGGACAAATGTCCCTTTTTGCCGGGGACATCTGTCCCTTTTGCGCCCGGCCAAGTTCTGATAGGATCGCTATCACCCTCTAAGGTTGAACTTCGAAGGAAGGAATGCCGGCCAGGGATGGGTTGAGCCCCGAGGAATTGGAAACGCCCACTGGGAAAGACAAAGGTTACTTAGGGCCTCCCTGTTGTAGCAGCGCCTGCATCCAATCGGCGCGTACCTCCTGGAACAGGTCGTCGGAGAAGCCGGCGGCCTGTTCCTTGATTGGCGGCCGGAACGGAGGCATGTGCAATAGAGACAAAAACAGCGGTCGCATCCTCCTGTCTTGGGATGCGACCGCTGTTGTGTTTGACGTTAGGTTAAGCCGGCGTTACTGCGCTTGCTGCCAGCGTCCTCGGCCTTGCGGGGCGTCCTGCAGGCCGGAGCCGTCACGCGGGGCCCACTCCTTGTTGATGCCCTGGCCGCGGCCGGCGCCGCGCTGCATTCCTTCCGCTTGCCCGGCGCGGGGGCCGCCCGTCCCGTCGAGCTTCTGGTTGAGGCCGCCCTGCGGAGCGTTGTCGCAGATGCCGTCCCCGTCGGCGTCAGAGAAGTTATCGCAGAGGCCATCCCCATTCGCGTCGACGTAGTTTTGCACGGCGTTGGCGTTCGGGCCTGCGCCGTAGACCGGTGCGGGGTCGGCGGCCATAGCGGTCATTGCCAGGGTGAAGACGAGCAGTGCAGCAACGGATAGGGCGACGATAAACTTGCGTGTCATGGTAGTTGTTCTCCTTTTCGGCTTTCGCCGTTTCATTTGGTCTGGAGCCGTTTGTGTTGCGCTCCAGACTCTCGCTCTTGCGAAGATGTCTATAGCATAGAGGGCGGATGTGGAGAACTGATGGACAAGCTGTGAAGATCATGTGGGACTTGTTGAGGCTCAAACTGAGGCCTAATCCGCTGCGTTTGCTATACTGCAAGGGCTGCCGTCCTCTCATCCGGCCCGCTCGTCCGGCCAAGACTGAACGCCTGCCATGAACCGGCGCCGCGACTTCGCCTACATTACCCTCGCAGATTTTCTCGTCCGTTCCGCCTATCAGATGGGCAAAACGCCGCTGCTGCCCATCTTTGCGGCGAGCCTGGGCGCGTCCGACGCGCTGCTGGGCTTCATTGTCTCCGTCTCCACGCTCACGGGCATGGGGCTGAAGCCGTTCGTCGGCATCCTGTCCGACCGGTGGGGCCGGCGCTGGTGGCTGCTGGCGGGGACGGCCTTTTTCGCGCTTATGCCCTTTCTCTACCGCTTTGTGCATACGCCTGAGCAGCTTGTGCTCATCCGCATTGTGCACGGCACGGCCACGGCCATCTACGGCCCTGTCACGCTGGCGTATGTGGCGGAGATGCACAGCCGGCGTCGCGCCGAGCGTCTGGGCTGGTTCGAGATGGCGCGCAGCGGCGGCTATATCGTCGGGCCTGCGGCGGCCGGCTGGCTGCTGCTTTGGTTCGGCCCGGTTCAAGTGTTTACGGTAATCGGCCTGTTAAGCACGCTGGCCTTTCTGCCGGTGCTGCGCCTGACCGACTTCGCTCCGCCGGCGGAGGCCCGCCCGCCGATTGGCCGGCAGGTGCGCGACGCGCTGCGCGCCGGCAGCCGCACGCCCGCGGTCTGGCTATCGGGCGGGTTGGAGGCCGCGGTCTACATCGCCACGTATGCAGTCAAAGCCTTTCTGCCGCTCTACGCCCTGAGCATGGGCGTGAGCATTGCCGTGGTCGGGCTGTTCTTTTCGGTGCAGGAGGGTGCGTCGTTTTTGCTCAAGCCGTTCGGCGGGCGCGTGGGCGACCGCATCGGCTATCTGTACGCCATCGCCGCGGGCATGGCGGTGACGGGACTGCCGCTCCTGGTTTTGCCCGCAGCCAGGGGCGACCTCGGCCTGCTGGCGCTCGCCGTGCTGATGGGCTGCGGACAGGCGCTGGTTTTCCCTGCGACCGTGGCGCTGATCTCCACGCAGATCGACGAACGGCATGTGGGCGCGGGCATGGGGCTGGCGGGCACGCTGGAGAATGCTGGCAAGGTTGTGGGGCCGGTTGCCGGCGGGCTGCTGATCGCCTCGCTCGACTACGCGCCCATGTTCCGCAGCATGGGCGGGCTGCTATTGGCGGCGGGGCTGGCCGTGTGGACGGCGGGCCTGCGTTCGCATGGGCGGCGGGCTGTCGTGCGCCCCTAAGCGAACCGCTTTTGCGGCGGCTGTAGCTTGATGCAGTGTGCAGGGATGGGCTATAATGCGGGCAGCGTTTATGCGTGCGCGCCCGCCCCTATAGCTCAGTGGATAGAGCAGTGGTTTCCTAAACCATGTGCCCAGGTTCGAGTCCTGGTAGGGGCACTGGGGCGTGATTCTATTGGTGAGTCTCTTTCCTCGCAGAAACGACAAAGCCCGGCTGGCGAACCAGTCGGGCTTCCTTAGCATAACCTCGCCGTCGGCCAGTCGCTGCAACCCTCGCCGAATACGCCTACAGAATCGAGCATGCTACATCTCGCAAAAAGCGTGGCGCGATTTTCGTTCACGCCATCAGGTCGCGCAGCCAGGCGCGGTGGATGGTCCAGCGGTCGGCGGCGGGGTCGTAGCGCAGTTCGTAGGTGTTGCCGTCCACCGTCTGCACCAGGTAACAGCGCACCGCCCGCCCCTCAACCCGCTCTTCCCACTGGCGACCGTGGTCGCCTACATAGCGCGTGCGGTCGCGCCACAGGAAGGACGTCGGCTGCACGCTGCCGTCGCGCAGCACACGCACCAGCACATCGACCTCTTCGTCAACGAGCGCTTCGGCGGCCATTGAAACTCCTTTCCCGGCATTCCAGATAGGCCAACGCCAACTCGAGCGCAGCCTGCGCGCTGAGCAGCTTATTGCCCGTCCGGTCTGCATCCCAGCAGAAATGGCGGCTATCTACATAGCCGTCGCGCGCACTGATGGCGATATATACCGTGCCCACTGGTTTGTTGGGCAACCCGCCGCCCGGCCCGGCGATGCCCGTCACCGCCAGCGCCACATCCGTGTCGAACAGCCGGCGCGCGCCTTGCGCCATCTGGCGCGCCACCGCATCGCTGACCGCGCCCTCTGCAACCAGCGTGGCGTGGTCGACGCCCAGCACGCCCTCTTTGGCTGCGTAGCTGTAGACCACGGCGGAACCCATGAAGTAGTCGGAACAGCCGGCGTTCTCGGTGATGAGATGGCCGATAAGGCCGCCGGTGCAGCTTTCGGCGGCGGACAGCGTCAGCTTGTCCTCTGCGAACTGCTGTCCGACCTTGCGCGCCAATTCTACCAGTTCGAAACCCTGTGGAATGTTCATGTCTCGGCAAGTATACGGCATTCCAGGCGTAGGGGAAAGAATTGCGGGGCGTTAGTAAGGATGCGGAGTGCGCGGAGTAGAGCGGAGGCCCGCGGCTCAGGGGCGGGCGGCGAGGAGCATGAGCGGCTCGTCGCCGCGGCGCGTGAAGATTACGACGGCGGGCTTACCCCCGGCGTGCAGCTTGAGCCGCCGGCGCAGGTCCTCCGGCGCAAAGGGCGCGCCCCGCTTCTTCAACTCGACGCTGCCGATCCCGCGCGCGGCCAGGCGCGCGTTGAGCCGCTTGAGGCTGAACGGCTCGATCTCCAGCACGCGAAATGGGATGGCCAGCGGGCTGCGGATCAGGCTGTCCGCCACGAGGTAGGCGATCTGCGCGTCGAACAGATGGGCGTGCAGGAGGCCGCACAACTCGACGAAGGCGCCGGCGCGGATGACAGCCGGGTCCGGCTCGTAGAGCACCATGCCGGGGGCCAGAGGGCCGACAGGCGGCGCAGCGCCTGATGCAACCAGCGCATGCCACTGCTTGCCGTCATGCACGCTCGCCCAGCGCGGGTGTTGCGTCAGCGCGCCGAACCAGAGCACAGCTTCCTTGCACGTCCCCTCATGGCTGATGAACTCGACGCCGCAGCCGGCGGGCAACTCACGCTCGTCTACGCCGGGCATGACCTTGACGCCCAGTGCAGGAAACTGCGCGTTGAGGTGCAGGAGCGTTGCCAGCGGCGGCTGCATGCGCTGCAGGCTAAAAACGCGTCGCCCGTCCACGCGGCGCGAGGGATCGACGAAGGCCGCGGCAGCCTGGGGCAGCCGGTCGTTGGCAAGGTCTTCGGTCCAGTCGCCGCCGCGGAACTCGACGCGCCCGGCCAAGCCCAGCGCCCGTGCGTTGGCCTCGGCGAAGCGCAGGCGCACGGCATTGCGCTCGTAGGCGATCACCGGGCGATATTGGGCCAGGGCCAGGGTGTCGCCGCCGACGCCGCAGCCCAGGTCCAGCACGACGCCGGGCGGCGCGGCGCGGTCGAAGTGCTGGGCGCGGTGCAGGGCGACGGGCCAGGCGGTGGCCTGTTCCAAGGCTTCGGGCGTGAAGTAAAGGCGGTCGGCGTCGGGGAACTTGGCGCGGCCGCGGGCGCGCAGTTGCGCCAGCGTCAGCAGCGCGCCCGCCTCGTCCGCGGCAAAGCGGCGGCGCAGCGCGTTGAGCGCGGGCAGCGGGTTGCCATCATCCCAGCCGGTCTGTAAAAACTCGTCGGCGGCGGCTTGCGCCGTGTCCGAGAGCAGGAAATCGACCAACGCGGGGGAGAGTGAATCCAGGCTCGACAAAGATCGTCCTTTCCAGGCTGCGCGGCGAGCAGGGCATACGCCGTATGCTGTGCGTGCGTCTGATTAAGATTATACCCTACTGAAGGGACGTCGCCCCTGGGTTCGCCGGTATCTTTGCCGCCGGGGGTGGCGGCGTTCCCGGCGGCTACGAGTTAGCGCGACGAGCGGGCAAAAATCTGAGGCGCAATCTTGGCCCTGGGAGCGTTTGATTTCGTACCGCCCCCAGGCTAGAATAGGAGAATGTTCTACGATCAAGCACGAATCTATGTCAAAGCAGGGGACGGCGGCAACGGCGTCGTGGCGTTTCGCCGCGAGAAGTTCGTGCCGCGCGGCGGCCCGTCCGGCGGCAGCGGCGGGCGCGGGGGCCACATCTATTTGGAAGCGGATCCCGGCCTGAACACGCTCTACGCGCTGCAACACCAGGTGCATCACCGCGCCGAGCGAGGCGCCCACGGTCAGGGCGCTAACAAGACCGGGGCCGCCGGCGCCGATCTGACGATCCCCGTGCCGCTGGGCGCCTTGGTGCGCGATGCCGAGACGGGCGAGTTGTTGGCGGACCTGACGCACGCCGGCCAGCGCTTTCTCGTCGCCCGCGGCGGTCGCGGCGGTCGCGGCAATGCCGCCTTCAAGTCGCCGCGCAACAAAGCCCCGCGCGTGGCCGAAAACGGCGAACTGGGCGAGGAACGTTGGCTGGAACTCGAACTGAAATTGGTGGCCGACGTCGGCATCATCGGCGTGCCCAACGCCGGCAAGTCGACGCTGCTGAGCGTGGTCAGCGCGGCCAGGCCCAAGATCGCAGATTACCCGTTTACGACGGTGGAGCCTAGCCTTGGCGTTGCCGAGGTCGGCCACCGGCAGATGACGCTGGTCGACATTCCGGGCCTCTTGGAAGGCGCGCATGAGGGCGTCGGGTTGGGGCTGGACTTTTTGCGCCACATCGAACGGACGCGCGTCCTCATTCACCTGGTCAGCGGCCAAAGCCCGGACCCTATCGGCGATTTCGACGCCATCAACCAGGAACTCACGCTCTTCAATCCGGCCCTGGCCGACAAGCCGCAGCTCGCGGTCCTGAACAAGATGGACTTGCCCGAAGCGCAGGCGGCTTGGCCGGCCTTTGAGCAGGAGATCGCCCGCCGCGGCCTGCCCGTGATCAACATCAGCGCGGTGACCGGCGAGAACGTCGAAGCGCTGCTCTATCGCGTACAAGAGATGCTCGACGCCGCGCCGGCCTCTGAGGCGGAGCCGCTAGAAGAATTGCCGGAGATTGCGCCGGAGCCGGACGAGAAGGAGTTTCACATTTATCTGGAAAGCGAAGGCGTGTGGCGCGTGGAGGGCGTAGCCATTGAGCGCATCGCGCAAATGACGAACTGGGACTATTACGAAGCGGCCATGCGCTTCCAGCGCATTCTGCGCGCCATGGGCATCACCGAGGCGCTCAAAGCGGCGGGCGTAGCCGAAGGCGACACCGTGGCGATCGGCCCGCTTGAACTGGTGTGGGGCTACGAGAATGCCTTCGACGCCTAACATCGCTGCGGGCGATACGCCGCGGCGCGTCGGCATCTTCGGCGGCACTTTCGATCCGATTCACATCGCCCATCTGATCCTGGTGGAAGAAGCCCGTTACCGTTTGCAGCTAGACCAGGTGTTGCTGGTTCCGGCGGGCGATCCGCCGCACAAGCAGGGGCGCGAGGTGTCGCCGGTCGAGGACCGCGTGCGCATGTGCGAATTGGCCGCGGCCGAGGCGGAATACCTGGCCGTCAGCCGCGTCGACGCGGACAGGCCAGGCCCGCACTACTCCGCCGATATGGTGGAGTTGCTGCAGCGCCGGCTCGGCGCGGGGGTGCAACTTTTTTTCCTGATCGGGCTGGACAGTCTGCGCGATTTGCCGACCTGGCACGAACCGGAGCGGTTGATGCGAAGCTGCATGTTGGTCGCGTTGAGCCGGCATGACGTGGACATCGACTGGACGGCGTTGGAGCGCGCCTTGCCGGGCATCCGCGAGCGCGTGATCCTGCTGGACATGCCCGAACTGGAGATCTCCGGCAGTTTGCTGCGCGAACGCGTGCGCAGCGGCGCGCCTATTCGTTTCCAGACAACCAAAGCGGTCGAGGAGTATGTTTACCGTCGCGGCCTCTATCGGCCGTAGCGGGCGCGGGTCGCAGGCATTGTGGCGGCGACAGGCGTAGACTATCGTAGATACAAAGCGAGGCGCGCCATTCAGACGGCGCGCCTCGGCGTTAATTTAACCGGTTAAGGCTTTTTAGGGCATGCTGGACGGGGCCGTCTGGGCCTGGTTGCGCGGCTGGACCAGCAAGTTGAGCATGCGCAGCGCGGCCAAAAACTGGCGATCCTCGTGGGTGCGCATCTCGCCTTCGTCAATTTCCTCCAGTAGTACGCTGCTGATCATCTCAACCGTCGCCTCCTGCTCGATTTTGACATCGGGCTGGATGCCGTGCCCCTTGATCAGGGTGTAGCCGGGCGTCAGCCAGTTGGTGACGCCTAGACGGAGCAGGGAGCCGTCGCTGAGGGTGAAGGGGCGCAGGACGGTGCCGGTGCCGGTGGTCGCTTCGCCGATCAACTTAGCGCGTTCGTTCTCTTGCAGCGCGCCGGCTAGAATTTCCGCGGCGCTGGCCGAGCCGGGGTTGATAAGCACGACGAGCGGGATGTCGCGCGCCAGCCCCTTCCCCTGCGAGCGGTAGGTCGTGATCTGGCCTTTGGCATCTTTCTCATGCAGGATAATCTGGCTTTCGGGCAAGAACTGGTAGGCCACGCGCAGCGCCTCCTGCAAGTAGCCGCCGGGGTTGTTGCGCAGGTCCAGAATGATGCCGCTCACGTGCGGCGTCCCGTCCACAGGGGTGAAGATCTCCTCCAGTGCGTTCCTTAACTCCTGGCCGGTGTCGCCGGCGAACTGGGTGATCTGGAGATGCACCAAGCTTGTGCCGGGGATTTTGGCCCAGAGCACGCTGTCGATGTCGATGCGCCCGCGCACGACCGTCACGTCGACTGGCTCATCGGCCTCGGGGTGCAGCACGGTGAGCAGGACAGGTGTGCCGGCAGGCCCGCGGATCAGGGAAATCACCTCCCATTCGGCCATGCCCGCAATGTCTTGGCCGTCTACGGCCAGCACAATGTCGCCCGCCAAGATGCCCGCCTCCTCTGCGGGCGAGCCGAGGATGGGCGAGATGATGGTGAAGACGTCGTTTTCGAGCGAGACGTAGGCGCCGATGCCCTCGAACGAGCCTTCAAGTCCGCTCTCCATCTGCTCTGCGGTTTCGGGCGAGAAGAAGACCGTATGATTCTGGTCGCCCAGGGTGTCGAGCATTCCCTGTATGGCGCCGTAGGTCATGTTGCGGTAGTCGATGCGGTCCTGATCGACAAAGTATTCGAGCACCAGATCCCACGCTTCCCAGAAGACGGCGAACTCGGACGGCTCGTCATCTGCGGCGAGGGCGGGCCGCGCCAGGTAACCGGTGACGTTGCCTGCGGCAAAGGCGCTGAATAGCAGCAGCGCCATGAGCGCGGCCGACAGTGTGCGTTTGGCGGTTCGCTTGATCATAAGATGTTTTCTCGCGGTTGAACATTGTCTGCATCGCGGTCTGCTCATCTTAGCAGATTGTCGCCATATGTTGAACTGCTCCGGCAGCTCCCTTGTTCCGCGCCGGGCGCAAATTCGGTCGGATAGGATTATGATAACGGAAAACGGCGGCGATTTTGGCGATTCGCTCTACAATTGGCCTTGTGTTAAAATTCACACTCCGACTTGCGGCTAGGCAGGCGGCTCCATAACCGTTGAGTCATTCTGTCATGCTGTACCCGGAGGATTCCCGAGCGAGGCATCCCGCGCATCCGCCGGCGAGATCCTTCGCTGCGCTCAGGGTGACAATTTGCGCCATCCCTGTCATTCTGAGCCGAAGGCGAAGAATCTCTGTGTGGTGGATGAACAGATTCTTCCTTCCTCCGGTCGTCAGAATGACAGAAACATAGCTGCCAGAGCAATTAGGCCCGGCGCTAGGGCCGACGACGCTGGAACGTAAGCGAAACATGGCGGGCGCACACATGGCGCCGGGACGCAAGGACGAATGGCAACCAAACTCAATTGGCCGGCGGCAGATGCGATGAGCGTTTCGATGGCGAATATCCCCGATATCGTGGTGGGCCGTCTGCCTGTGTATTTGCGCACGTTGGAACTGATGGCGGGCGAAGGCCGGGAAGTGGCGTCCAGCCAGGAGCTGGGCGCGCGTCTCGGCATCAGCTCGGCGCAGATCCGCAAGGACCTGAGCCATTTCGGCGAGTTCGGCAAACAGGGCACGGGCTACGATATCGCGTTCTTGCGCCGGCAGCTTGAGCAGATCCTCAAGGTCGACTGTGTATGGTCGGTGGTGTTGGTGGGCGCCGGCTATTTGGGCCATGCGCTCGCCAGCTACAACGGCTTCGAGCACCGCGGCTTTCGCATTGTGGCCGTGTTCGACAACGATCCGTCCAAGATCGGCAACCGCGTGAGCCCGTCCATCGTCGTGGAGCCGGTCTCCGCCATTCGCGAGACGCTGCAGCGCTGCCAATGCCAGATCGGCATGATCGCCGTGCCCGCCGAGGCGGCGCAGAAAGTGGCGGATACGCTGGTCGAAGCGGGCATCCGCAGCATTCTCTGCTATGCGCCGATTACATTAAGCGTGCCCGCGCATGTTCGGGTCGAATACATCGACCCGGTGATCCATCTGCAACATATGACGTTCTACTTGCGACAGGGATGCGATGAGGAGTAACGCGCCGCTCTAGGTTAGCGGTTGTTTGCGAGCGAGTCCCTGGCCTCGCGGGTACGGGTCCGGCGTATGCCGGACTTTTTTGATCAGCAGGACATAGCGCTTTTCATCGAGAAAGGGGACCTCGACAGGCGCAAAGCGCACGGTGTCGCCGCCCAAGGTCTCTATTGCCTTGCGTGCATCGACGAACTCTTGCGGCGCGTTTCCGCCCTTATAGACGACGGCAAGGCCGCCGCGGCGCACGAGGGGGAGCAGGTATTCGACGAGCGTGTTGAGCGGCGCTACGGCCCGCGCCGCCACCAGGTCGTATTGGCCGCGGTGCGCCGTCGTACGCCCCAACTCCTCGGCGCGGCCGTGGACGACGCCGGCGTTTTTCAGGCCAAGGGTCGAGATCAACTCGCCGAGGAAGCGCACTTTCTTGCCCGTGCCGTCCATCAGCGTCACCTTCAGGCGCGGCGCTGCAATCTTGAGGGGAATGCCGGGAAAACCGGCTCCGGAGCCGACATCCACCAGGTGCAGGGGTCGAGCGGGCGGCAGCGCCTCTCCCAACTCTTGTGCGACCAGGGGCAGCGCGGCTAGCGAGTCGAGGAAGTGTTTCGTCTGCACGTCGGCGTAGCCGGTGATGGCGGTGAGGTTGAAGCGGTCGTTCCAGCGCACGAGTTCGTGATAGTAAAGCTGGAACTGGGCGATCTGCGCGTCACTCAGTTCCAGCCCCAACTGGCGCGCACCCTGGCGAAGGAGCGTCATTTCCTCCTCTGGGCCGGCGTGGGGCTGGGTCGGTTCGGGGGCGGCATCGGTCGGTTCGCTCATGTTTGGGATTGTACCACGCCCGGCGCAAAGCGCGCATCTCCGGAGTTCTGTGTACTCGTCGCTCATATTCATAGGCGCGCTGTCATTAGCGTAAAGGCGGCGCCGGGACCGCCGCCATCCCTGGCGGCAGGGATGCCGCCGCTACTAAATTGATCAGCCAAGAATTGGACCGACCCCGCATGCAGCCCAGATTGACAGGGGCGCGCCTTGTCCGTATAATCGGGGCAATTATTCTTAGATGTGTGAGAAAAATTCGCGTTTGACGTAGACGGATGGACGATGCGCACTTTCTGCGGCCTGACAACCGACGGCATGCTGGATTACCTGGCGGCGATCTACCACCTTGCGCAAGATGAGGACAAGGTGACGACCGGCGCGCTGGCTGACAGGATGCTCGTCTCCGCCGCGGCCGCCAGCAGCATGTTGAAGCGGTTGCAAGACTCCGGTTTCGTCGAGCGCTCGAATGCCGACGGCATCACGCTGACCGAGCAAGGACGGCTGGCGGCGTTGCAGTTGATCCGGCGTCACCGGCTGCTGGAGGTCTTTCTGGTCGAGATCATGGGCTATACATGGGACCAGGTGGATGTGGAGGCGCACCGTTTGGAGCACGCCATCAGCCCCAACTTCGAAGAGCGCATCGAGCAGCTTTGCGGGCATCCGCAACGTTGTCCGCACGGCGATCTGATTCCGACCAAAGACGGGGCGCTGCCGGTCGAGGAACTGGCGCCGGTGGTGGAGATGCTGCCCGGACAGAGCGGACTGCTGCGTCGCGTGGGCATCCGCGACGCCAGCGCGCTGCGCTATCTCAGCCAGTTGCAACTGACGCCTGGGCGGACGGTCAAGCTGGTGGAGATGGCCCCGTTCGACGGGCCGGTGACGTTGGAGCTTGACGGGGCGCGCAACGGCGACGCCACGCAGGTGTTAGGCCGCCAGTTGGCGGAGCAACTCTTTATCTCGCCGGACGAGAGAATGCCGGATGAGGGGATGCCGGACGATGCGGCGGAGCGGTGACACGGAGGAATTCATGGGGCTGCGCCAATATGCCGCGGCAGGCGGCGTGGTGATCGAAGACGGCATGATGCTCTTGCTGGACCGCCCGCAACGCGTCGAGGTGCGGCTGCCCAAGGGGCATGTCGAGCCCGGCGAGACGCCGGAAGAGACGGCGTTGCGCGAGGTGTGCGAAGAAACCGGTCTGGCGGACCTGGAGATCGCCGCCGATCTGGGCGAGCGGCTCGTCGAGTTCGATTACCAGGGAGATCATTACCGCCGGACCGAGCGCTATTTCTTGATGCGCAAAACCGGCGAGCGCACCGTGGCGCGCTCCAAAAAGGACGCGGCCGATTTCCAGCCGGTGTGGACGCCCATTGCGCAGGCCGCAGCTCGGCTCACCTATGCCGCCGAGCGGGACGTTGCAGTGCGGGCCATCCTGCTCTACCGGGATGCCGAAGCCCCCGGCAGAGACGGCGACGTTTAGTTGCGGTAGCGATAGGTGATGCGGCCGCGCGTCAGATCGTACGGACTCATCTCGACCTTTACCTTGTCTCCCAGCAGCACGCGGATATAGTACTTGCGCATCTTGCCGGATAGGTAGGCCAGGACGGTGTGGCCGTTTTCCAGTTCCACACGAAACATCGCATTGGGCAGCGTATCTACAATCTTGCCCTCTAAAGTGATTGTCTCTTCAGCCATGTAACTCCTTCTTGTAAGTAGCGGCATTCCCCGAACAAGTCGGGGCAGCCCTCGCTTATCCTGCTAATTTTGTCTAATTCTATTGTAATCAGGGGCAGTTCGTCATTGAACTGCCCCTGATCGCTTGTGCTTTGTCATCCGGCGGCGCGGGTCCATGCGGGCGGGTCATGCCCGTTTAGGCATGGAAGGCGCGCCAACCGCCTGCGAAGGGGCGCGGAAGGGGCCAATCTGCGGGCCGCGTCCGCTGAACTGCCGGGCTTACCCGCGACGCCGCGGCGCGCGTTGGGCTTTGCGAATTGCTTTTTGGCGCTTGATGCGTTTGATTTCGCTCTTGGAGGTAAACCATCGCTTTTGCCGGACAATCGGCAAAATCCGGGCCTCCGCTACCGCCTTGCGAAAACGTTTGAGCAAGCTTTCCTGCGACTCGCCTGGTCGAAGATCGACGCTAATTGGACTCACCCCCCCTCGACGGATGACTAACGCCGGCCTATGCCGGTCTTACGAAATAGAACCTGCCAGAAGAAGATGACGCTCATCTCTCTGACAGGTCATCGGGCCACAACAAACTGCTTGTCGCCGCCGCTAGTATACTGTATGCGGCGCTGCAGGTCAAAGGGTGCGCCCCCGGAATTTAGGCGAAGCGCCCTGATCTGATTCGCGCGAGCCGCAAATCCGGCGGCAAGGATGCCGCCTCTACGACGATCTTACCGGTTGCCTTGAGGATAGACCCCAAGGCGGGCGCGTTAATCCGCCCTGATCCGCCGGACCAGGACGTTACACAGTCGGGATCGAAGCCGCGGCTTGGGGCTTATTCTTCGTCGCTTTCGTCCTCGACGGCCTCCTGCTCGCCCGTTTCCTGTTCGACGGATTCCGCCTCGGCTTCTTCTTCGGCTTCTTCTTCCTCGGCGCTGGTCACCGGTCCAAGATCGCCGGCCTGGCGTAGGCTGAGGCCGATGCGCTGGCGGTTGCTGTCGACGCGCAGAATCTTGACATATACCTCATCGCCAATCTGCACCGTCTTGAGCGGCTCCGCCACGGCGATGTCGGCCAACTCGCTGATGTGGATCAGCCCTTCCACGCCCGGCTCCAACTGAGCAAAGGCGCCGAAGTCGACCACGCGCGTGATCTTCACCGGCACAATCTCGCCCGGATGGTAGCGCTGCTCCACCGTATCCCACGGGTTGGGCAGGCGGCGCTTGCGGCTGAGGGCGATGCGCTGGTTCTCCGGGTCGACGCGAATGACTTCCACCTCGACCATTTCGCCGACTTCCAACACATCGCGCGGGTGGTTGACCGGCCGCCAGTCGATCTCGCTGACGTGCAGCAGACCGTCGGCCCCGCCGACATCGACGAAGGCGCCGAAGGGGCGCATGCTGCGCACTTCGCCTGTGATGACATCGCCCACATTGATCGTTTTGAAGAGTTCCTCGCGGCGAGCGGCTTGGAATTCGCGCTCGGCCAGAGACTGGGACATGACGAGACGGCGGCGGCGGCGTTCGACCTCGATCACCTTGAGGCGCAACGTCTTGCCGATGCGGCTTTCCAATTCGGCGCGGCGCTGCTCCTCGCTGAGGTTGCGCGGCATGTCGACGACATGCGAGGCGGGCACGAAGCCGCGCAGGTGATTGAACTCAACCGTGAGGCCGCCCTTGTTGTAGCCGACCACGCGGTGCGAAGTCACTTCGCTGCTCTCAAGCAATTGCTCCGCCAGCAGCCAGTCGCGCTGTTGCAGGGCCTCGGCAATGCTCAAGAGGAAGATGCCGTCATCGTCCGGCTGCCGGCTGACGACTACGTCGACGGTCTGCCCTTCGTGCAGGCTCTTGACATAGTCCGGGTCCAGGCGCGCCAAGTCTGATTGCGGGACGACGCCGTCGCGTTTGCTGCCGACGTTGACCAGCAATTCGGAGGGCCTGACCTCGACAATCACGCCTTCGCGCATGTCGCCGCGGTTGGGCAGATCGAAGTCTAGGTCTTCTTCGATGTACTTCTCAAACAATTCCAGATCGGTGGCCGACTGCGCGGAACCGGTCTCTTGTTCCTGGGGCGACTCCGCACCGGTTTCACCGGTTGGGGTCACATCCTCTTGTGGTGCGTTTTCCTGCTCGTACGCATCGTCGTTGAGCTGTTCCGCGTCTGACATCTCTACCATTACTCCAACGTGTGCCTGGGGATGGGAGGCGGGCAGACTTTAACGCCTTCAGCACGCCGAAGTGCGTTAAAACCTGATTTGCCCTGTAAACCTGTCAAGATTATATCAGGGACAAGAGGGGGCGTCAAGGCAAGAATTTTTGCCCGGACAGAACGCCTTATTATAAACGCAGCAGCCGCTTAAGGCGGTTCCACCATTGGCGAATGCGGGGCAGGTCGTCGGGCTGGACATGGCCGCGCGCGTAGCGCACGTTGACGAAGCTGTCTGTCAGGGCGTCGATGGCAAGGCGATCCGCTTCTTCGACGGCGACTTCCTCGGCCAGGCGCGGCGCATAATGCAGCGGCGTCTCGGAGCGGCGGCGCGGATGGCCGGCTTCCTCGGCCTGTTCGAGCATGGCGAGGTAGTAGTAGCGCACTTGTTGGTCGGGGTTAAGGCGCTGAATTCCCAGCCAGGAGAGGAGGCTGCGCCGGCGTTTGCCGCCCGCGCCGTCGCCCTCTTCGGCGGCGCGGCGCACCCGGCTGATCTGCCATTGCTGGTAGGCGTCGGCGACGTTTGACCAGCGCTCGCGCAGCATTTCCCACAGACGGCGCAGCCAGTAGAAGCTGAAGCCCCTGCCGCTGAAGTAGATGTAGGCGGCGTAGCCCAACAGCAGCCCGGCCACGATCCAAAAGACCATGCCCCCGGCCCACGGGGGGATCTCTGCCGGCGGCTGCGCCGGCATTTGGGGCGTAATCTGCGGCGGCGGTTCCGGGGTGGGGAGGACTTCTTCCTGTCCTTCGCCGGCGAGAAGCCCGGCCAAGAGGAGGAAGAGCGTGAGGAAGAACTGGAAGATGTTGAAGAGGACCATGTAGATCCCGGTGATGATCGCCCCTAGGATGCGCGCCAGGTGGAACGTGCCGCCCAACGGCAGCAATGCGGCCCCCACGCCGATGAGGACGATCAGCGTCAGCGCATAGAAGGGCCAGTTGCGCAACACGTTGGGCGCGCTGGGCGTCTTTTGCAGCGTCCAGCGCGCGCGCAGCAGGGCAAGTTGGCCCTGGCTGATGAGGATCAGCCCCGTCAGAAAGTAGATGACAACGGACAAGATCACGTTGCGGTCGATGTTCTGGTGCATCACCGGCAGGAAGAAGCCGGGCTGCGGCGGGGCAATGCGGGAGCCGGCGGCCAGGATTACCAAGAAGATGCCGCCGATCACCCAGCGGGCGGTGAAGCGGCGCAGAATGGCGGGCCGGTCGGTGTAGACCGGGCGCGCGGTGTCCTGCCAGCGGTCGGTGTAGGTGCGCGCCATATAGAGGTCGTCGGGGCGCAGGGCCATGCCGAGCAGGTCGTCGGTCATGGCGGTCGCCATCATCCAGGCCAGCAGTACGGCAAAAGCGCCGGCCACGAAATAGCCGTCAAGCAACGTGTCGAGCGGGCGCAAGATCAGCTCGAAGCCCGGCCAATCGCCGGTGGCGGCCCAGATGCCGACGCGGGTGATGAACAGGATCAGGGCGAGTTCTGCAGTGCGGTAGCCGGCGCTGCGCTTGGCGCGCTGGGCCGGCTGCGCCAGCCAGGTGGTCGAGATGCAGCCGATGACGGCGACGACCAGGCCAATCGCCAGGAGCAACCCGGTGTAGGCCGCCGGCAGTTCGGGCACAAGGCGGCGCACAAAGGCGAGAAAGGCCACGACCAAGCAGCTCGACAGCACCGAGATCAGCAGGGGACGCCACAACGAGAGCAGCCAGGGCTGGTCGGCCAGCGTAGCCGCGGACTCCCACACCGGCATCTGCGGCGGGCCGCCGGCCGCTTCGGCGGGCGTCTGGTCGGTTGTTTGCGGTTCTTGGTCAGGCGCAGCGGATTCGGCCAACAGACAACTCCTCACTCACGTCTGAACGCGCTCGGCCAATTCGTGCAGGTCTTTTTCCCAGATGGTGCGATGGACAAGGACGTGCAGTTGTTCGCCCTGGGCGCGGATCTTGGCGAAGTTCGGCTGGGCGGCGCAGACCAGCGCAATGGCGTTGGATCCGCGGCGATAGGCGTTGTGCAGCATCCAGAGCTCGCCCTCGTCCAGCTTGGGCGTCACCACGATCAACGTCGCGCCCCATTCCAGGTCGGCGATACGGTGCGGCAGCCATTCAGCCAGCGTCTGGTCGGAATCGCCGAGCTGTACCCGAGCCAGCGCAGTGAGCAGCGTCGTCAGATGCTCTTGCCCCTGCCGCGCCGGAATGGGCAAGGTCGTCTCGCCCGTGAGCGAATCGAGGCCGTTGGTGATTAGGCCGACGGGCTGGCGACGGCTGACGACGTGGCTGGCGACGGAGGCCGCGACGATGATGGCCCATTCGCTGCTGCCGATCGCGCCGGAGATGGGGTAGGCCTGACGGTTGAGGTCGAGCACGATCGCCACGTTCAGCGAGATGGCGGGCTGGAACTTCTTGACCAGCAGCTTGTCCTCGTGCGCGCTCGCCTTCCAGTGAATGCGGCGCTGGCTGTCGCCCGCCGTATAGTCGCGCACGCCGCTCATGCGGTTCGGGTCCTCGAAGAGCCGCTGGCGCGCGGGCAGCACGCCAAAGGGCGAGCGGCTGGGCAGGCCCAGCTCGTGCAGCGAGACCACCTGCGGATAGACCGTGACGTAGACCGGATGCGCTTCTTCCCAGGCGGCGTCGGCAAAGCCGAATAGGTCGCCCGTGCTGAGGGTGAGCGGGCCGACGGGAAAGTAGCCGCGTCGTTTGCAGTGTAGCGTATAGGCGTGCTCCACAACCGCCCGGCTGCCCACGCCCAACACCGTCCGGTAGTCCAGCGTATCCTTCAGGTCGAGCGGCACGCGCTCGTCGACCATGAGCCAGGGGAGAGGCAGCCAACTGCGGTTGGCGATGCGCAGTCGCACGGGCAGCCGTTCGCCGACAAAGGCGCTGTAAGCCATGCGGCGCTGTACGTCCAGCTTGCCGAAGCTGCGGCGGATCCACCAATGGCTAAAGACCCAGACGCCGCCCACGACATAGACCAGGTAATAGACCCAGTCGAGGCGCAGGAGCGTGGCGATGAGAAACAGGATCAGGAGCGACCAGAACAGGTTATGCATGATTAGGGGGTGCAGCCCTGTTCGCCCAAGGCGGCAAGGCTGCGCCGGTACAGGCTCATCGGTCGTGCACGTCGCCGAGGTCGAGCGGCGTCTGCTCGATCAGGTCCGTCACGATGGCGGGGGCGGTGCGGCCGCGCAGCGCGCTTTCGGGCTTGACAATGCAGCGGTGGGGCAGGGCCAGCGGCGCCAGCGCTTGCACGTCGTCGGGCAGCACATAATCGCGCCCGCGCAGGGCGGCGCGTGCTTGGGCGCCGCGATAGAGCGCCAGGGCGCCGCGCGGGCTGGCGCCGAGCGTCAGGTCGGGGTGGGTGCGCGTGGCCTGGGTCAGCGCTACGATGTAGTTGCGGATGCTGTCGTCGACATGCACTTGCCAGACCTGCTCGGCCAGCAGCGGGATGCTGGAGCCGTCGGCTACGCTCTCCAGGGTTTCGATGGGATGGCGTTGGCCCAGATTTTGCAGCATGACGCCCTCTTGCTCCGCGCTGAGGTAGCCCAGGCTGACTTTGAACAGAAAGCGGTCGAGCTGCGCTTCGGGCAGGGGGAAAGTGCCCTCGTATTCGATAGGGTTCTGCGTCGCCAGCACCAGGAAGGGGCGAGGCAGCGGCCGCGTCACGCCGTCGACGGTGACCTGGCGCTCGCCCATGCATTCGAGCAGCGCCGCTTGGGCGCGCGGCGTGGCGCGGTTGATCTCGTCCGCCAGCAGGATATGGGTGAAGGCCGGGCCGGGCATGAACTGGAACTGCCGCGTCTCCTGGTTAAAGACGCTGACGCCGGTGATGTCGCTGGGCAGCAGATCGGGCGTACATTGCAGGCGGCGAAAGTCGGCGTTGAGGCTGAGGGCGAGCGAGCGGGCCAACATGGTCTTGCCGACGCCGGGCACGTCTTCGAGCAGGACATGCCCTTCGCACAGCAGCGCGATGGTCAAGGTCTCCACGACGTCGGGCTTGCCGACAATCACCTGTTCGATATTGGTGCGCAGCTTTGCGGCAAAGCTTTGGATATCTTCGACGGCCAAACTGTCCTCCGCGAGGTGAGAGAGCGGCGGGACGCCGGTCCCATGGGGGCGTCAGGCGAGGTGTATTTCACCTGGTTGCATCTGTCGTATCGTACTATGACATCTGTCAATCTACGCCATTCTAACCGATTGCGCGCGCAGACGCTAACGAATAGGGCGCGGGGATGTGTGCCGCCGGCGCGGCATGCGGCATCAGCGCGCCAGAACTTCGGCCCCGCGGCCCTGCTGGATGAGCGGCGTGTAGGTTTCGAGCCGCTGCCGGACGGTCGGGTCGGTCAGGTCGACGGTGCAGCGCTCTTCTGCCGCGAGGTACGCCGCCATGACCAGCTGCGTGATCTCCAGGCCGTAGCGCCAGGGCAGGAATGCGTCGCGCCCGGCCAGGAAAGCGACCGCGGCGGCGGCGTTTTCGTCCGGGTAACCGTAGAGATCGGCTTCGTTGTGGTGCACGGTGAGCAGCCCGCGCGAGGCGGTGGCCTTCTCGATGGCCTTCTCGGCGTCGGCTACGGCTTCCGCTGCCGCGTCTCCGATGAAAATCTGCGTGCTGGAGGCGAGGGTGTTGATCTCGAAGGCGTAGCCGGGGCCCATGCCTTCGACCAGGAGACGCAGCCCTTGTTTCTCAAACATCCACGAGTTGGTGAACTGCGCCTTGACGAGCTGCCCTGATTCGGGGTTGCGGTAGGTGATCAGGCCGGTGGCGAAGTCTTCCGCCGGCGTCTTGTCGTAGTCCACGCCGAAGCGGTCGAGCAGCCGCCGGCGCCAGACGGGCAGGCCCCACTTGAGCAGGGCGACCTCGGCCGTAACTGACACGGGGACGAGAAAGTCCGGCGGCTTGCCCTGCGGCGTGAGGGCGTGACGGCCCACGGCGATGCTGTGGCAGCCCATGTCGCACAGCGCGCCGCCGCCCTGGCGCACGGGGTCCCAGAACCAGGGTTCGTGCGGGCCGCCATGTTCCTCTGCGGAGCGCACCAGGATGGGCGGTCCCATGGTGGCTTGCTGCGGGGCGAGCTGGGCCAACTGCGCGGTCAGCGGCTTCATGAAGAGCTGGTTTTCAAAATAGGCGGTGCGCAGATTGGCGCTTTCGGCCAGTTCGACCAGACGGCGCGCTTCGGCCACGTTGCGCGCCAGCGGCTTTTCGCAGATGACGCCCTTGAGCGCGGCGCCGCGGCGCACAGCCTCGACGATCTCCTCGACCATCTCGATGCGCATATAGTTGGGGGCGTAGAGCGCGATGGCGTCGACGTGCGGCGCCATGTCTGCGATGCTGTCGTAGACGGCAGGGTCGCCGGCGTGGTAGTCGCGCGCCATATGCGCCAGCGCTTCGGCATGGGCGCGCGTGCGCGAGACGATGCCCGCGACCTCTACGCTGCGGATCTGGGCTAGGGCCTGCACCTGGAATTTGGCGATGAAGCCGGCCCCGACGATGCCGAGTTTCAGCGGTTGCATTGGTTTAGGTCCCTCCTGTGTGAACCGGCAAGAATGCTCATTTGGCCTGCATGTAAGGCGCGGCGTGGGGCGGACCAGAGTGTGTGTATCATACATGGTTTTGTCGGTTGGTCGAATCCGATCCAATGCAGAGCATATGGCATAGCCTACAGCGCCAAGATCACTCTACGGGCTATTCTCTACGAACGGCTGATGTGCGATAATGGGCGCGGGATGTTGCACCGGCCGCAGCGCCGGATGAGTGAATGGAGGACGCGTATGGCAGCGGTGCAAAGTATCGAGCTTATTACAACCGATCCAAAAGTCCGTGGGGGGCGTCCGTGCGTTGGCGGCTCCGGTATCAAGGTGACCGACATAGTGATGGCAAGCTTGTTTCACGGGCGTTCGCCTGACCAGATTAGTTCGGACTATGATCTTTCGCTTGCCCAGGTGCACGCAGCGCTCGCCTATTACTACCAGCACAAGGATGCGTTGGACCAAGATATCCGCGCTCAGATTGCGGCAGCCAAAGCAGCGAAGGAGCAACGCATAGGTGGCGAGGCTTCGCTTCTACCTTGACGAAAACGTGCCGGTTGAGGTCGCGCGCCAATTACGCGCTCGGGGCATTGATGTTGTGACAGCCGGCGATTTGGGACTCCTCGGCGCTACGGATCAAGTGCACTTGGCGACCGCCGCGCAGCAGGAGCGCGTTCTATGCACTTACGATGCGGATTTTCTTCATTTAGTCGCGGCGGGAGCGAAGCATGCCGGCATCGTATTCGGCCAGCAAGAGAATCATTACATCGGCGAGTGGGTAAACTGGCTATCGCTCATGCATGCCGTCTATCGACCTGAGGAAATGCGGAACCGCGTTGAATACCTGTGAAGCGACACGGTTCTCTCCCGCACAATTGGCGCGTATTCTTAATCTCGCCAAGTCAAGCTGACGGCCGGCGCGCCGAGGCCAAGATAGGGCAGGAACACGGCTTCGTCGCCGACGGGCGTCTCGTCGCGGGCCAACTTCACGGTGAAGCCGTCGCGCCCCCCAAGCGCGGTGCGCGTGTCGCTGCCGGCGGACGGGTCGAAGTCCACGGTCCCCTGAAACGAACCGCCCACGATGAGGTTGCTCGCCGCGTCGCGGGCCAGCGCATAGCTGATCTCCTCCTGCGGGCCGCTAAAGGCGCGGACCGCATAGAATTGGCCGCCGGGCGCGTACCTGCCCACGAAGACATCGCTGCTGCCGTTGGCGCTGGTTAGGAGCGTCTGGCCGGGGCCGGGGTCGAAATCGACGGGGCCGCGGAAGCTGCCGGTCACATGCAGATCGCCGCGGCCGTCCACGAGGATGTCCTCCCCGCGGTCCGCGCCGGGGCCGCCGACGCCTTGCGCCCAGACGAAGTTGCCGGCGCTGTCCAACTTCAGGAGGAAGAAGTCCTCTTGGCCGTTGCTGACGAGGGGATGCTCGATCCCCTTGGCTTTGACATTGGCCGACGCTTCGAAGGTTCCCGTGAGATAAACATTGCCGCTGCGGTCAACGGCCACGGCCGGCCGCTCGTCTTCCTCAAGCCCGCCCGCCACGGCGGACCAGAGCCAGCCGGCGTTGTCGCTGTATTTGACGACAAAGATGTCCTCGTCGCCCGCGCTGCGTTGTTCATCGTCCGTGTTGTTGTGGTCGAGGTCGATAAGGCCCAGGAAGTCGCCGGCGATATAGACATTGCCCGCGCCGTCGACCGCGATGTCGCGGCCTATGGCGTCCTGGCTGCCGCCCATCGACCAGGCCCGGCGCAACTCGCCGCTATTGCTGTAGCGCACGACGAAGATGTCGTCATCCCCTTCGCTGTTCAGCATGAACGTCGCGCCGGGGTCGGGATCAACGTCCATCTCGTCTTCGAAGCTTCCGGTGGTATAGACGAAGCCGCGCCCGTCGACAAAGATGGCCTCGCCGCTGTCGGATTGCTTGCCGCCCAACGCCGTCGCCCAGACGAAATTGCCGTTGTCGTCCAGCTTCAGCACGAAGATGTCCTCATCGCCGTTGCTCGTTAGGCTGTATTCGCCGGGGCCGGGGTCAAAATCGGTCTGGCCGGAAAACGTGCCGATGACAAAGACGCTGCCGTAGGCGTCAACCGACACGTCGTTGGCCTGGGTGACGCCCGCATGGATGCCCGTGTTGCCGAACGACTTAGCCCATACATAGGCGCCGCCGGCGCTGTACTTGGCCACAAAGCCGTCGCGGCCATTGGCGACGCCCGCCGCGACGACGTTGCCGGCGCTGTCCGTGGCGACCCCGCGCACCATGTCCTCGCCGGGACCGCTGATCGTGTTGATCCACAGAGCGACGCCTCCCGCCTGGGCCGCCGCGGGCGAGGCGTTGAAGATCGCGCCCAGCAAAATAAGGGTCGCCGGGACCAATGCGGTCCACAGGCGATTGCTCTTGGCGGTGTCCATCTTGACTCCCTTCTTGACCATGTGCCGGCGACTCGCGCTGCAGGCGGCGGATCAGCCCGCCGTATAGAAAAGGCCTTGCCTTTCAGTATAGCGCAAGAGGAACAGCAAAGGGATCAATCGCCCGCCATGCAACGAAGATCTGCCAAGAAAAATCGCAATGGAAAGGCGTGCGAAACCGAAAATGGGCGGATGGGCAATGTCCACAGAATTGATGAGTTTTTCTCATGTTTTGAGAATTTGAGGAAAATGCATGGATTACGGACGAAATTTGTGCAATACTAGCGATAGTCGCCGGCGCGCACCCGAAGGCGCACGGCGTTGCCGAATCCACTGTTGCCCCCGGTACAGTGGATTCGGATGCAAGGCAGGCTGCGCAGCCCTTTTTTAAATATCCGGGACCTCCGGTTGATTTGTCTGCGCTTCGTGCGGCGAGCCCGCTAGAAGAGGGTAAGCTGCAGATCGTCGGTGCGAGGACGGCGTTGAGGCCGCGCTGCGTGTTCCTGGATCTCCAGCAGCGCGGCCTCGATGTCGTGCACGAAGTGCGACATGGGAAGTTCCGCCTGCTTGCCGAAGAGATAACGACGGCGGGCCGCGGTCAGGATCAGCTTTTCGCTGGCGCGGGTCATGCCCACGTAGAACAGGCGGCGCTCCTCTTCCACATCGGCGATGCGCCGTTCGCTCTCCGGCAGGTAGGGGAGCAGCCCTTCCTCACAGCCGACGATAAAGACGACGGGAAATTCCAGGCCCTTCGCCGCGTGCAGAGTCATCAGCGTCACGCGCTCGGCGCGCGGGTCAAAGGCGTCGGCTTCGCTTTGCAGCGCCACCGCCTCTATGAAGCCGGCCAAGTCTGCGCCATACGGCGCGGCGAAGCCGGCCAACTGCTGCATTCGCTCCTGTTTGCCGGCGTCCCCTGTGGGCGCGCCCAGTTCCGACCAGGCCGCGCCTATGCGGCCAATGAGGTCGCTTACAGTACCGGATATCTCCGTCTGCCATCCTTCCCACAAATCCGCCAGGCGCAAGAGGCGCTGCCGGCGCGAGCCGCCGCGCGTCTTCTCGCCTACACCGCGCAACCATGCAGGGATCAGCGTCTCGCCGTCCTGCGCAAACTGCCAGGCCTGGGTGAAGTCGACACCCGCCGCGGCGAGGATGCGCGCCCGGTGCAGCCGCGAGCGGGGCGAGTGCAGCAGCCATAGGCAGTCCAAGATGGGGCGGACGTCCGCCCGCTGTAACCATGACGTTGCGCCCGCAACTTGATAGGGGATGCCCGATCGCTCGAACGCCTCAACCAGGAGCCGCGCCTGCGCGCCTAGCCGGTAGAGCACGGCAAAGTCGCCGAAGCTGCGTTCGCCCGCGGCGCTCTCGTCGACGCGACCGGAATCCAGCGAGAAGAGGCTGGAGCCGCCGACCATCTGCTCGATGCGATGCACGACGGTTTCGGCTTCGGCGCGGTCGGTGGGCGCGTGGTGGATGTCCAACTTCACTTGCTCTACAAACTCGGACCACAGTTCGACCGCGGCGCGGCCGGGGTTGCGGGCGATGACCTGCGCGGCCGCGTCGAGCAGCGATTGGGGCGAGCGGTAGCTTTGGCGCAGGGCGAGCAAGCGAGCGCCGGGGAAGTCCTGTTGGAAGGAGAGAAAGTAGCGGTGATCCGCGCCGCGAAAGCCGTAGATAGCCTGGTCGGGGTCGCCGATGACGCAGAGCTTGGCCCCGTCCCCGGCGAGCAGGCGCAGCAGCCGGTATTGGGCCAGGTTCACGTCCTGGTATTCGTCGACCGAGATCCAGCGATAGGTTGCGCGAATCTCGTCGAGGACGTCGTCATGCTCTTCGCACAGGCGCACGGCGAGCAGCAGCAGGTCGTCGAAGTCCAGGAGATGCGCGGCGCGCAGTGCAGCGTCGTAGGCGCGGTAGACGCCCGCCATGTCGATGGAGCCGGCGTCTTCGCCGTCTGCAAGGTGCGCGGCAAGTTCGGCGTCCGTCTCCGGCGCGTCGGCTGTGACCAGGCGATTCTTGGCGGAGGAGATGGCGTCCAGGCAACGCGCCGCCTGCGCTTCGCTGAGGTCCGGCCGCGTCTGGCGCAGCAGGGCCAGGCGGTCGTGCTCGCCGGCGATGGCGAAATCGGGCGGCAGGCCGAGGCGGTCGCCGTAGCGGCGCAGCAGGTGCGCGCCGAAGGCGTGGAAGGTCTTGATGGTGAGGCGTTGGGCCATGTCCGATCCGAGCAAACCGGTCAAGCGCTCGCCCATCTCCCCGGCAGCCTTGTTGGTGAAGGTGATAGCCAGGATGGATTCAGGCTGTGCACCTAATGTACGCATAATGTGTGCAATGCGCACGGTGAGTGTACGCGTCTTGCCTGTGCCGGGGCCGGCGGCGATGATCAGCGGGCGGTCGACGCACTGCACCGCTGCGAGTTGTTCGTCGTTCAACCGCGCCAACCAGTCGTTCGCCGGCTCGGTTGTTTGGACCGGCGGCAACTCGAACAGGGACGGCGCCTCCCAGTCTGCGCCGGTCTCTGCGACTTCTTGGGGCGGCTCCGGCGCAATGCTGTCCGCTGCGGGCGTGAAGGCGGGCTTGCTCTCCGCCACGCGCGTAGGGCGCGGGGCTGCGTCGGGGAAGAGGCCGGGCTGGGCCGCGGCGTCATCCGCCTCGTCTCCGGACAGCACGCGGATAACGCCGTACTCGCCGTCGTAGCCGGCCTCGGCTAGCACCTTGCCGCGACGCATGTTCCCGATGCCGTGCGCCAGCCGTTCGCTCCCGGCCGCCGCGATCTCCTCCAGCGGCACATCTTGCAGGATCGTCAGTTCGGGGCCTAGACGGCTGAGCAGCTTCTCGTATGCGTTGCGCACGGTGCGCGTATTCGGGCCGACGCCGTGGACTTCGCCCAGGATTTCGGGCAGCGGGATGAGGCTGGCGTAGGGGTGCGTGCGCGCCGGCTTGCCGCCTTCGGGCCGGTCGGCGAGGGTCTCGACGCGGTGCATGACGCCAACGGTGACGGGCTTGCCGCAGACGGAACAGCGCCCGTCATGCGCCAGCGTGGTCTGCGGCTCCCAACAGACGCCGCACTTGCGATGCCCGTCTAGGTGGTATTTGCCCTCTTCGGGGAAGAACTCAATCGTGCCGCCGAACGCTGCGGGGTCGCCGCTGTGCAGCGCGGCAAAGAGCGCGTCGTAGGCCGGTTCCGTGTGGAAGACCGTCGCTTCGCGCGCCAGCTTCTGCGGCGAGTGCGCGTCGGAGTTGGAGACCAGCGTGTAGCCGTCAAGATTAGAGACGCGCCAGTTCATGGGCGGGTCCGAGGAAAGGCCGGTTTCCAGGGCGAAGATATGTTCAGTCAGGTCGCCGAAACACTCCTCCACGCTGTCGAAGCCGGACTTGGAGCCGAGCATCGAGAACCACGGCGTCCAGATGTGAGCCGGAATCAGATAGCAGCGCGGGTCGACGTCGAGGACGATTTCAAGCAGGTCGTGTGAGTCGAGGCCGAGGATGGGGCGGCCATCGGAGCGGATGTTGCCGATCTTCTCCAGGGCAAGCTGAATCTTCGCCACGGCCTCTAGGGTCGGCGCGAAGATGACGTTGTGGACTTTGCGCACCGCGCCGTGGCGTTTATAGATGTTGCTGATCTCGCCAGCCAGCATGAAGCGCACGAAGCCGCGGCAGGCCGGAAAGACCTCGGCTTGCACGGCGTCGCCTACGTCCTGCTTGAGGCGAAACAGCCCATCCTCGGCCGGTTCCAGCTTGTCGTGCATCTCCTGCAGCCAGCCCGGGTGCGCGATGTCGCCCGTGCCCACGATGTGCACGCCCTTGATCTGCGCCCAGCGCGCCAGATGCTCGAAGGTGAGGTCGCGGCTCGTGGCGCGCGAGTAGTGCGAATGAATGTGGAGGTCGGCGACCAGCTTCATGGCGTACCGCTGCGCTATTTCAGCCCGGTGGTGGCGATGCCGGTCGTGATGAAGCGCTGCAAGAAGGCGAACACCACGGTGATGGGCAATAGGGTGAGGACGGTCATGGCGAGCACGTAATGCCACTGGACATTCAACTCACCCTGGAAGGCGTGGAGGCCGACTTGCAGCGTGAAGACCTCGGAGCGGCTGAGCACGATCAGCGGCCAGAGGAAGTCGTTCCAGCGCCACATGACGGAGAAGATGGCGAGCACCGCCAGCGCCGGCCCCGAAAGCGGCAGGATGATCTGCCAGTAGATGCGCCACTCGCTGGCCCCGTCGATGCGGGCCGAGTCGATCAGTTCGTCGGGCAGAGTCAGCATATATTGGCGCAGCAGGAAGACGCCGGTGGGCGTGGCCGCGCCGGGGATGATGACGCCCCACAGGTTGTTGTTCCAGCCGATCTGGGTGATGACCAGAAAGACGGGCACGAGAATGACCGAAATGGGGATCATCAACGTGCTGATGATGACCAAGAAGATGGCGTCGCGGCCGGCGAAGCGGTATTTGCTGAGGGCGAAGGCCGCCATGCTGTTGATGATCAGCGTGATGGCGGTGGCGACGACGGTGACAACGACGCTGTTGCGCAGATAGGTCCAGAAGTTGAAGCGCGCCAGCGGCTCGGTGTAGTTCGACCAGGCAAGCTCAATGCGTTCAATCGGCACGCGCTGGTCGATGGGCACGGGCACGATCTCGCCGGGGTTGTCCGGGTCCGTCATCTGCGCTTCCAGACCCACGCGGCGCACCTGGGCCATGCGGCGCTGCGAGCCGTCTTCGAGGGTGACCAAGAAGAGGGGCAGCGGGTCTTCGTAGCCCTCTACCTGCGCCATCTCTTGGGCATAGGGCAGGAGCTGCGGCGGGAAACGCACCAGCGCTTCCGGCGTCTTGAACGAGGAGAGCACGAGCCACAGCACCGGCCCAAACATGATCAGCGTGCCGAAGGCCAGATAGAGATAGGTCAGGATATCCGACGTATCGAGGCGACGGCGGCCGCGTGTGCGGGTGATGAAGTCTCCAACGCTGGCAAAGAGCATGGGCGAATCCCTCGTTAGGTAGAGTCGGACGAACGGCCGAGGCGCAACTGGATCAGGGTGAAGATGAGCAAGGTCACGCCCAACACGACCGAGGCCGCGGAGGCCAGGCCAAAGCGCTGCACTTGGTTGGAGAAGCCGGTGTTGTAGATGTATTGGACGAGGTAGAGGGTGGCGGTCCCCGGCCCGCCCGCGGTGAGGACGAAGACATGGTCGAAGATCTGGACGGCGCGAATCAGCGAGAGGACCAGAACGACGAACATGGTGGGCATGAGCAAGGGCAGCGTCACAAAACGGAAGCTGTGCCAACTGCCCGCGCCGTCGATGGCGCTCGCCTCGTACATCTCGCGGGGGATGGCCTGCAGCCCGGCCAAGAGGATGAGCGTATAGAAGCCCATCTGCGCCCAAATGCTGATGGCGATCACCCAGATGGTCGTCCAGTTGGCGTTGAGCATGAAGGGAACGCGTTCGAAGCCCATCGCCAAGGCTGCGGCGTTGAGCACGCCGTCGCGTTGCAGGATCCACTTCCAGATGAGCGCGACCACAACCGGCGAGAGCAGCACGGGATAGAAATAGACGCTGCGGAAAAAGCCGCGCGCCTTGATCTTGCGGTTCAAGACCAGCGCCGTGATCAGCGAGACCAGCACCATGAGGCCTACCTGAAACACGACGAAGAAGGCCGTGTTATAGACCGCACGCCAGAAACGATCCTCGCGGCAGGTGTTCGGGTCGAGGATATTGCCGCAGTCGAAGAGCGTTTGGAAATTCGCCAGCCCCACAAACGGGCGATCTTGCGGGAAGAGTGCGGTGCCGCCCGTCATGGCGTAGTAGAAGTTGAGCAGCATGGGGGCGAGCACGAAGACGGCGAAGATCAACAGATTGGGCAGCACGAAGAGATAGGCCATGTTGCGCACGCCGATGGCGCGCTGCAGGGGCGTCATGACCAGGTCCAGCGTGTTCATCACCGCGCCGAACGCCGCATAGAAGGCGCGGCCAAGCAACTCGCCGATTCCGGCAGCCGGCGCTGTGCGGCGCGGCGTGTCGATCTGTTCCATTGCGCATCCTCTCGCCTGTGAAAGAAAAGGCTGCCGGCCCTGCGTGTGATCTCCCCACAGAGCCGGCAGCCTCTTGCCGCCTACGGCAAACTGCCGGCCGCGGGCGTTATTGCGTCGCTTCGGCGATGGCCGCGTCGATGTCTTCCTGGATGCGCGTCATCGTCTCGTCCAGCGTCAACTCCCCAACCAGCGCCTGCCCCAAGCGATCGGTGGTGGCGTTCATGATGGCGCGGTTGTAGGTGTAGCCCTGGAACTGATAGGCAATCGGGCTAAGCTGCGGAACCTGGGCGGCAAAGACCTCCAGCGCAGCCTTGGCGCTGGGGACGTCGGTGTCGAAGTCCACGCCTTGTTCCGCCAGGCCCAGATGGCCGGGGATGAACAGCGTGCGCGCCGAGAATTCCGCCAGGATTTCTTCGCTGGACAGATATTCCATCACGCGCGCCACTTCTTCAGGGTGCTCCGTGTCGGCGATGGCGACCAAAGCTGCGCCGCCGGGCACGCCGGTGCAGCCGCCGGGGCCGCACGGGTTGGGCACGGCGGACCAGTCGAAGGCGTCGCCGATTTTCTCGTTGAACTGCCCGATCTGCCAACTGCCTGACACGTACATGACGACCTGAGCGTTGATGAACTGCTCATTGGCCGCGGCGTAGCTGCCGCCGGAGCTGATCCAGACGTCGGGGATCATGGTGCCGTCTTCGTGCCATTGCAAGAGCAGCTCGGCGGTGCGGCGGAACGCTTCGTCGCCGGCGATGGCCGGGTAGCCTTCTTCGTCGAAGATTTGAGCGCCCATGCTGATGGCGGCGCCGGCAAAGCGGTGACCGCTGCGGTCCATCGCCATGGCAAAGGGCGTGCCCGTCGCCTCGGCTACCTGGCGCGTCACCTCAGCCCATTCTTCCCAGGTTACCTCGTCGGACGTGTCGCTGGGCACGGGGATGCCGGCCTGCTCGAAGAGCGTGCGGTTGATGAAAGGGCCGGTGACCGTCAACTGAGTCATGAAGCCGTGGATGGCGTCCGTGTTGCCGGGCACGCGCAGCCAAGACAGGAACGGTCCGAAGTTCTCTTCCCAGTATGCCGCGTCGCTCAGATAGGGTCGCAGGTCCAGATAGTATTTAGCCAGGCCGCCCAGGTCGGTGACGCGGGCCATGTCGGGACCTTCGCCCGCGGCGAGCTGAATGGGCAGGTTCTCTAGGATCGACTGGTAGGCGACCGTGTCGAGAACGACTTTGATGTCGGGGTTCTCGGCCTCGAAGCGGTCCAACAGATCGCGCATGACGATGTCTTCGTTGCCGTCGGTATACCAGGCCATGCGCAACTCGACGACATCGCCGGCGGGCGCGGCTTCCTCTGCCGGGGCGGCTTCCTCAGCCGGAGCTTCTTCGGCGGGGGCCGCTTCCTCCGCAGCCGGTTCGGCGGGCGCCGAGGGCGCTGGGGCGGGCGCACACATGGTGGTGAGCAGCGCGCCGATCAGCAGCAGGGTGAACAGCAGCCAACTCTTATGTCTCATGGTGTCTGTCTCCTTCTAATTCAGTGTGACAAATGGGTGACAAATGGAAAATGTTGGACGTGGATAAACCGATGCGCCGGAAACGTCATCCGTTTGAGGCATGCTGATCAGGGTGTGAGTACTATGCAAAACGCGGCGGCGTAATGTGATATGCAACATAGGCCTGCGCCGCCCGCACGTTACTATAACAGAACTGAGAGGGGGGCGCAACGCGTTGGGCCTGCGCGCGGCGATCAAACGACGGTGCGGCCTCTTGCGTAAGAGGACCGCACCGTCGCCGGTTTTGCTGTATGGAGGGCCTGCCTATGGCCCCCTCGCGGGCCTCGCGCCTACGCCGTGACGACCTGCACGCCTTCCAGCAGGTCGCTCAACT
Source organism: uncultured Caldilineaceae bacterium (assembly GCA_964649875.1). Classification (GTDB taxonomy): domain Bacteria; phylum Chloroflexota; class Anaerolineae; order Caldilineales; family Caldilineaceae; genus JASGTU01. Next base: position 2,713 of record CAZYSJ010000012.1, on the reverse strand, counting down.
CCAACTTCTCGATCCGTTCCGACGTGGGCACGCCTGCCTGCGTCCAGCCCATCAGCCCGTACCAGTAGTTGCGCGCCGTATAGAAGGCCTCTTCGGTGATCTCGACGCCGGCCAACGGGCCTTCCTTGAAGGCCTTCATCACGCGGCGCGGCATGATGTCGTCCTCGGCCGAGAAGCCCTCGCGCAGGTTGAACAGGCGGCAGAGCGTCTGGGCGCGCTCGCCCACCGTCAGAATCTCGCGCGGGGTGTAGTCGTGCCCGGTGACGCCGGCCAGCGCTTCCGAGACGTGGCGGTAATTATAGGGGTGGAAGTGGCAGACGATGCCGCAGTCCAGCAGGTGTTTCCAGTTGACCTCGTGGTAGAAAAGCTCCATCTTCTCCCGTCCGAGGTAGGTGGCGGGCATCGGCTCGAAGCGTTGCACTTCGGCTACCTTCTCCAACGACGCGCCTGGGCTGACGTAGGCCGTGTCGTGCATGTTCATCATGTGGTCGGCGCCGACCGGGGCGACGGCATAACCGACGCCGAGCGCGTGCTTGAAGCGCGGCTCGTGCATAGGCAGTTCTTGGCCCTTGACCTCGACCAGATAGGCTTCGGCGCCTTCGCCGATCCACTTGGCCAGCTGCTTAGAGCCTTCGGCCATCTTGTCGCCGAAGCCGCGACGGTGTGCAATCAGGTCGATCGCCTCCAACATGCCGGCGGCGTCGCCCCAACCGATCTTAAAGCCGTCGGTCATTTCCGGCGTGAGCAGGCCGTTCTCGAAGCATTCCATGACAAAGGCGATGGTCATGCCCAGACTGATCGAGTCCATGCCCCAGCGGGCGGTGTACTCGTTGGCCTTGGCGACGGCGATCAGGTCGTCGACGCCGCAGGCGCTGCCCAGGCTGCCCAGCGTCTCGTACTCGGGGCCGCCGTAGGCCTTGTCGACTTTGAGCTTGTTGATGAAGTCGGAGCGCAGGTAGGGGTTGTCCTCAAAGGTGGCGTCTTCGTATTCGACGACCTGTTTGCAGGTGATGGGGCAGACCTGGCAGGTGTCGCGGCCGATGAGGATCGTCTCCTGCATCAGTTCGCCGCTGATCCGGTCGCGTTCGTCGAACATGGCCTTGCCGAAGTTGTTGGTGGGCAGCGCGCTCGCCGCGCCCAGCGACGTGACGTTGCGCGGCGTGCCGATTTCGACAGCCCAGGCGGCTTGGGTCTTGTAATTGTCGCCCAGCCACTTGGAGACAGCGCCGACGCGGCTGCGTTCGGCCACGGGCACGCGCAGCGTGCCGCGCGTCGCCACGGCCTTGAGCCGCTTGCTGCCCATCACCGCGCCCAGGCCGCCGCGGCCGGCCGCGCGGTTGATGTCGTTGATCACGTTGGCGAAGAGCGCCAAGTTCTCGCCGGCAATGCCGCACTGCGCCACACGGATGCGCTTGTCGTCCAGTTCGGCCTGGATGGCCCACTCGACGTCCGCGGTGTCTTTGCCCCACAAGTGCTCGGCGGAGCGGATCTCGACCTCTCCGTCGTGGATCCACAAATAGACGGGCTTGGGTGACTGGCCGTGGACGATGAGCGCGTCAAAACCGGCGCGCTTGAACTCGTGGCCCCACCAGCCGCCCGCTTCGGAACTGGCGATGGCGCCGGTGAGGGGGCTTTTGCCGCCCACGCCGTGTCGTCCGCTGCCGGGCAGGTTCGAGCCTTGCAAGACGCCGGGCGCAAAGATCAGCAGGTTATCCGGCCCCAGCGGGTCCGCTCCCACCGGCAGGTCGCGCAGCAGCAGGTAGGCTGTCAGGCCGCGGCCGCCCACCAGCTTGAGATAGATTTCGTCCGGCGGCTCCTCGATCCAATGGCGGCCGTCGGTCAAATCGACGTGTAGCAGTTTTCCCCATGTGCCTCCGACAGGCATAGAGCGATCTCCTTACGGTTCAATAGAGGGACGAATTGGCGATAAGCGATGGGCGGCGAGAAGGTCCGGTCGCGCCGGGAAGACGCGCCGGGCGCGTGCGTCAACGATAGGCGGGCGGCTCCTGTCCGATTGCAGGCCGGCGGTTGCCGCCGCTGATGCCGGGGACGAGATGGAGGACATCGCCGTCCGCCAGCTCTGTTTGCCAATAGGCGGGACGCCCATTGACGAGCATGATCAGTTCGCCCATTTCGGGCAGGTCCAGCCGCACGACCGCTTCGCCCACGGTGCGCACCCCTTCCAGCGTCAGGCCGGGTGCGATATGCTGCTTGAGGATGCCGGTCGCTTGAATGGTAACGGGCATAGGCGGTAGTTAGAGTGAGTCCAAGTAAAATGGGCGCATCTTCTCGCCATTGTAACTGCCGGCGGCCAAAAAGCAAATTGGCGCGCTTGCGTCGGATGCGCTCCGGGGCTTGATGAACAGGAGGATATCCGGTTGGCCGACAAGGGCGTATAAAAACAGTGGGCACGAGGTCTTTGTCACACGTCATCCGTCACGAGTCAGATTAACGGATGACTCGGCCGGGGATGAAAAGGGGCGACGCAGGGGTTTCAGGCTTGGACGGAGCGGCCCTTTTGCCAGCGGTCAAACATGATGGCGAAGATGATGACGGCGCCGATGGCCGCCGGTTGCCAGTAGGTGGGGAAGCCGAGCAGGTTCAGGCCGGTGCGGATGGTTTGCATGAGCGCGGCGCCGATGAGCACGCCCAGGATGGTGCCCTCGCCGCCGAAGAGGCTGACGCCGCCGATCACGACCGCGGCGATGATGTC